>CAYGMM010000139.1:0-5397 GCA_964351035.1 uncultured Actinomyces sp. | reverse complement strand
TCCTCGCTGCCTTGGGCAGCGGATTGTCCGGCGCGATCTTCGTGCTCGCGACCAAAGCCATCATCACCCGTGGGATCCCGGCGGTGCCGGCCAATGTGGTGTCCTACCTGATCGCCACCGTCGCGCTGCTCCCCGCCGTGTTGCTCGCCCCGCAGTCGCTGAGCTGGCTGGCCTCGGGTGCCGGCGTGATCCTGGCCCTCTACATCGGCGTCTTCGCGATGGCCCTACCCAATCTGCTGTGGGTGAAGGGGCTCGGTGCGCTGTCGCCAGGGCCCAGTTCGACGCTCATGCTCGCCGAGCCGGTCGTCGCCACCACGCTCGGCATTGTGGTGCTCGGAGAGACCCTGGCCTTCGCCGGCATCATCGGCCTGGTCCTGGTCCTTTGCGGACTGCTACTGCAAGGGCTCGCGCTCACGCGCTCGGCTGATCCTGAGCCCATCGCACCGCTGTAGCGGCTGTTCCCTGTCGCGCCGCCATCGTATGACGCCTAGGGTTCGAACATGGCAACCGCGGAAGTGATCGACGGCGTCGAGGTCGAGCATCGCGACATCCTCACCAACGGCATCCGCCTGCACTGTGCCCTTGCCGGACCTATCGACGGCGAACTCGTCGTTCTCCTGCACGGGTTCCCCGAGTACTGGCGAGGCATGGCGAATCCGTTGGTGGCCCTTGCACGCGCGGGTTTCCGCGTGGTGGCGCCCGATCAACGGGGGTACGGCCTCAGCGAAAAGCCCGAGGGCATCGACGCCTACCGGATCGAGGAACTCGCCGCGGATATCACCGGGATCATCGACGCCCTGGGCCATGACACGGCGAACGTCGTAGGACATGACTGGGGGGCCGCGGTCGCCTGGTGGGTTGCGCTGACGTCTGGTGAGCGTGTGCGTCGGCTGGCGATGGTCAACGTGCCGCACCCGAGTGTGTTCGCGAAGACCTTGCGCAGTGACCGACACCAGCAGCGCAAGAGTTGGTACATCGGCGCTTTTCAGATCCCCTGGCTGCCCGAGCGGGTGGCTTTCGGTGCTCGTATGGCCAAGATCCTGCGGCGTACCTCCACGCCGGGCGCGTTCAGCGATGATTACCTTGCGTCGCTGCAGCGGGAGTGGCGTCGCCCGGGTGCGGCCACCTCGATGGTGAATTGGTACCGCGCGTCCGTGCGCCGACGTCCCGAACGTCTGGCCGACAAGAGAGTGCATGTGCCGACCCTCATCATCTGGGGCAGGCAGGACCTCGCTCTTTCGGAGGCCATGGTCGGGCCGAGCGCTGACCTCTGCGATGACGTGCGGGTGGAACTCCTACCCGATGCCACCCACTGGGTCCTGCATGACGAGCCGGTACGCACGGGTGAACTCCTGGTGACATTCCTGCGCGGCTAGGTCGCAGGGCTGTCAACTCGCACCGATGGCTCTGAGTCAGCACCCAATTCGCATGATTCCGTGACACTTCTGCGACATCCGGTGAGTGACTATGGGCGCAGCACGCCACTTCGGCACCTTGGAAAGGAGGACGTCATGAACGCCACGCTCGACCGCTTCCGCACCACGCTTCAGACGTCGCAAACCGATGCCACCTGGTGGGCCGACGTCGCCCGACTCACCGACCAGCTCCGCGCCGACGCGGAGGTGGTCTTCACGCTCGGGGACTACCCCGCGGAGATGCGTGACCGGGCCTCCCGACTCAATGAAAAGGCCGACCAGTTGCGGGCCGAAATCTCCAGCCTCCGGCGCTTCGCCGCTGACGCCGCTCCGGACCGTGCACGGGTTCGCGCGGTCAAGGACCGCGCCGATTCGGTGCTGCGTGAGTGGGACCGGCACTTCCGTCGCGTGACCACCTTTGTGGGGGATGCGCACTGGCGTGACCTGGGGGTTGCGGGCTAGACCAGACTGCAGCACATGAGGGAGGGCGACCCGATTCGGGTCGCCCTCCCTCATGTGCTGGGACGTTCGCCCCTGCCCGGAGCTGGATTCGGAGCGCACCGTGGAAGTGACTGGTCCTGATCAGATGGAAGGGGGGTCCCGTCATGAGCATCACGTTCAAGAAGATCGCAACCGGATCGGCTGCATTCTTGGCCGCTGTCGCCGTCTCCATCCCGGCCACGGCTCCCGCGAGTGCGACCGTCCCCGACCCCGTCGTCGCCTCCGATACCCACGTCGCGCCCCAGGCAAGCGGCGCCTACACCTGGATGTGGAGCGATGGCGTCACCGGCCGTCGGCGTACGTTCACGCAGCGTGCCTACGGCTACGCCGAGAACCTGCCCTACCTCGTCGTCGAGGCATCGTGCGCCGGCGGCGCACGCGTCGGTGACGTCCTCAAACTGCAATTCCAGGACTACCGCGGGAAGTGGATTACTGAGGATCGGCACTGGGTCGCCGACTGCAATTCCATCGGCTACTTCGAGTTCAATCCCTACACCTCGTCGGGCAAGTGGGCGGTGGGTGCCTACAAGTACCGCCTTATCGTGTCTGGTGCTCGCCTGCGGGCCCGCTTCACGATCATCTTCGCCCGGCGTTAGCGCAGACGGGTAGGGGGCCGCAGGACGGGACCGGCCCCCTACGTTTCCTGCGAACGACCAACGACAAGTTCTCGGGGGAGGTCGTAGCGCCCGACGGGTTCGCCTAGGGTGATATGCCGTGACCCGCGTTCGACTTCTCGCTGACGATGACTCCGCACCCCTCGCCGAGGCACTACGTGAGGCTCCCTGGCAGTCGTGCGCGGGCATCGAGATGGTCGCGGACCAGGCCGACGCCATCATCTGGTGTGTCACCGAGCCCACCTCGTGGGCGGACCTTGTGTCCCGCGCAGCGCAGTGGGAGGTCCCGACGCTCATCGTCGGTCCGGGAGTCCCCGCAGAGGGGGAGGCAAGTCCTCGGCACGAGGTGCGTCTTAGGCCACAGAGTGCCGATCTCGGCGACGACGTCGTTATTGACGATCGCGTGCGCGCGCTCACGGAAGCCGCCGGGGCCGTGCTGGTCACCGCCAACATCGCCTTCACCGACCTCCCCGTCGTGCGTTGGGATCAGGCAGCCGGCGTGGCCGTCATGTCGGTGGGAGTGGAGCCGGAGACGTGGTCACGACGGCCCTTCCTTCGACTCGTCCATCGACTGCTGCATCGGATGTCGGCGCCTGCTCAGTCAGTTGATCCGATCCGCGTGGGTCTGCTCGGGTATGGCGCCATCGGGCATGAGCACGCGGCTGCCATTCGCCGCACCCCCGGGCTCGAACTCGCGCTGGTGTGTGATCTCTCGCCGGATCGACTCGAGGTCGCCCGAGAGTTCACCCCCGGTGTGCGGACGACGAGCGATCCCGATGAGGTCACGTCGGCGCCGGATGTCGATCTCGTCGTTGTGTCCACGCCGCCCAACACGCACGGGCAATGGGCCATCACCTTGCTTGAGGCTGGCAAGCATGTGGTGCTGGAGAAGCCCATGGCGCTCACGGTGGCCGAGTGTGACGCGGCGATCGAAGCTGCGCAGCGGGCTGATCGGTTGCTCGTGGTCTACCAGAACCGCCGATTCGATCCCGACTTCCGAGCGATCGCCGACCTCATCGGCGCCGATGAACTCGGCGAGGTCTTCCATCTGGAGGCCTTCGTCGGTGCGTATCAGCATCCGTGCAACTACTGGCATTCCGATGCGGACGTCTCGGGTGGCGCGCTGTTCGACTGGGGCTCGCACATCGTGGACCAGATCCTCCAGCTGATGCCGGGTGAGGTTGCCACGGTGACGGCACGCAACCACAAGCGCACCTGGCATGACGTGACCAATGCCGATCACGCTCGGATGACGCTGCACTACGCGGATGGCCGCGAGGCGACCTTCATCTACTCGGACTTGGCCGCGGCGCTGAAGCCGCGCTGGTACCTCGCCGGCACGCGGGGAGGTGTGATTGGCGACTGGCGGCGTGAACGTGTCATCGCGCGTACGCCGATCGGCACCCTCGATGAAGATGTCCTGGCTCCGGCGGACTCACCTCCGGATGTGTGGCTCCATGGGCCGGATGGTCGTGTTGCGCAGGTCCCCGGATCACCGGCGGAGCAGGGTGAATTCCACCGTCAACTCGCGGAACGGCTGCTCAGCGGGATGCCGATGACGGTCACCGCTGAGCAGTCGCGTCGGGTGGTCGCCATGCTTGAGGCCGCCGAGCGGTCCGCGGCCAAGGATGGCGCGCCGGTCGTACCGGACTAGTCAGCCGAGTAGGCGATGTTGAACGTGTTCGACTCCGCGAGGGTCTTGCCGGATCGCACCAGGACCACCTGATACTTGCCGACCCCCGGTTGGTACCCCTCGACGTCGGTCTCGATGACGCCGGAGGCCGGGACTCTGAACGAGTCGAAGTACACCCAGTTGTTCATCCCCATCACCCGGAAGCGCGCGGAGAGGCCGGTACGACGTACCGCGGGTGTCACCGTGATCGTGCACGGGATGTCGACGCGAATCGTGCTCGCGGTCTGGGCGCAGCGCAGCGAGACGGAGTACTTCAACGCGGTCCACGTGACCGTGGTGCGCTTGGAGTAGGCGAGTACGCGGCCGCCGGAGGAATAAAGGGCGGCGCGGTAGTCGACCTTGCCGGTGGCCTTGCGGGTGAGGTCGATGGTGGCCGTGCCGGTTGCATCGAGAGTGGTGCGCTTGGTCGTGTACCAGCCGAGGGCATTGCTGCGCACCTGCAGGCCGACCTTGAGGCCGGCAGCCTTTGCGGCCGGTGAGGCGGTGAAGCGGAAGGTCGCGTCGGTGTACACCATCGCCCGTGAGGGGGCCTTGAGCGAGACCGTGTAGGAGGTCGCTGCTGGTGCGGCGGGCCCGCTCGCCTGGACAGCCGCAGCGGGGGTGAGTGTTGCCACCAGGCCGATCGCGAGCGCGGATACTGCGGTGCGGACGACATACATGGTTGACCTCCCGTCCGAGCAACGGTTGTTGTCTTCACGGTAGGTCGGCCAGGTCAGCGGCATCAGGGTCCAAGGTCCGTCTCAATTCACAAGACCGACCGCTAAGCCCCACAAGGGATCCTCCTTATGGGGCTTTCCGGTCGGGGATTCCGGCTATGCCGGCTCGAGCCACTCCTCGTGGATCTCCGCGATGACCACATGCGACGCGTCGCCTGAGGTGATGTCGCTGCCCTGGAAACGCAGCGTGTAGAGGGGCAGATAGGGCTGATGGTGGTCGAGCGGGTTGGCGACGACTCCGTACGTGGCGATGATTGTGCCAGCGACGCCTTTGGCGTACGACGGCGTGCGGGGGTTGATTGTCTCCGGGTCGGCGGTACGTCGCACGCGCACGCGGTCCCCAACGGCGAAGCGCCCGGTCACGGTATAACCCCGTCGAGGCCACGGGCCACGGCCTCGTCGCTCTGCGGGGACTGGCCGGCGAACGCGGTACCGACGAGTGATTCGGGGGTGACAAG
>CAYGMM010000138.1:0-5425 GCA_964351035.1 uncultured Actinomyces sp. | reverse complement strand
GTTGGCGTGGCCGTCGAACATCGACGTCATAGGCCGGCCGTTGACGTGGATGATCAAGTTGTCCGGGACGAGATCGATGGAGAAGTGCGCCACCGACCCTGCCTTGGACGCCGGGATGTTCGAGGCATCACCGATCGCGAAGATGTTGTCGTACTTCGTGCTCAGCAGGGTGTGCTTGTCGACCGCCACATAGTTGAGGTCATCACCGAGGCCCGAGCGTGCGATGTAGTCGGCGCCCATATTCAGCGGAATCGTCACGAGCAGATCGAAGGGAACCTCGCGCTCGTCCATCGAGACGATCTTGGAGTCCGCTCCATTGACCTCATCGATCATGAAGTCCGGCTCGAGCTCGATCTTGCGATCGTCGAGCATGTGACCGAGCAACTGCGATGCCACCGGCTTGGTGAAGGCGCCCTCGAGCGGGGTTACGTAGACGATCTCGACCTGGTCGCGCATGCCCTTCTCGGCAAAGAACGCATCGGCCAGGAAGGTGAACTCCAGCGGTGCAACGGGGCACTTGATCGGCATCTCGGTAACGTGGACGACCAGGCGGCCGCCCTCCCAGTTCGCCAACTTCTCCTGCAGCGCCATGGCGCCTTCGAAGGTGTAGAACTCGTGCACGCTCTTGCGCCACACCTCGGGATCGTCCATGCCCGGAGTCTGATCCGGTCGTGGCGTGGTGCCCGACGCGATGATCAGGTAGTCGTAGGGCAGCGTCTGGCCATCGGCAAGGTGAACGACGTTCGCCTCGGCGTCCACACGATCGACCTCCGAGCGGACGCGTGTGACGCCCTCGGGGATGAAGCGATCGGTGGGCTCCATCGTCTCTTCCGGTGTGTAAGCACCGAAGGGGAGGAAGAGGTAGCCGGGCTGGTAGTGGTGGATGTCGCTTGGCTCCACGACGGTGATCTCCCACTCGTCCTCAGGCAGCCTTGGGCGCAACTTGTTGATAGCCATAGTGCCCGCGGTGCCTGCACCGAGCACGAGTAGCCGCTTCATGATGTTCTCCTTTCGGCTACCGCGGCAGCGATGCGCGGTAGTGCGGCGAGGGTTGATTCCCGCTCGATCTCATCGAGCACGAACAGGTCTGGGGAGGTGTCGTCTGCCGGCGCAACGCCGCCGACCATGACCAGGCCGAGGAGCCGGTCGAAGTCGCGGATGAACGCCGCGGCGCATTCGAAACCGAGGGGGCCGGGCATGAAGCGCGGCACGAGATCGGCTCGCTCGGCGAGCACTCGCCACTCGCGCATGCACTCCTGGGCGGCATCCGGACCGGCGGCGCGTAGCCGCGGGCAGGGGTTCTGCACGGGAATGATCGGATTGCCGGACAGGTCGGTCACCACCACGGTGACCCCAAGCAGGTCCGCGGCAACGCCCGCCACGGCTCCGGCGAGAGCCGGATCGAGTCCGGACTCCGCACCCATGACCGCATCCATCGGGAAGCGCCACTGGCGGCCGACCTTGCGGGCGGGGAGCCGACCATCGCTGGCCATCCGGTAGACGGTCGAGATGTCGATCCCGAGCATCCGGCCGACCTCATCGGCACTGAGCAGCCTGCTGGACGAAGCGCGCGACGTGCCCGGAAGCGATTGCACTACTCGCTCCTGCACTGGCTGCACTGTCGTCATGCATTCAGGCTAAGTCGGCTCATACCCGCTTCTGCAGGTCCAGCCGACCCCTCTTGGGCACACCTTGTGCCCGCGCGCCGGGGACCAAGGTCCCGGCGCTTCGCCAAGAATCGCGCTAGTGATCGAGGCGTCGACGACCGGCGAAGGCGCGACCGAGCGTCACCTCATCGGCGTACTCGAGATCACCACCGACCGGCAGTCCGCTGGCCAAGCGCGTCACGGTCAGGCCGAGCGGAGAGAGCATGCGTGCGAGGTAGGTCGCTGTTGCCTCGCCCTCGAGGTTGGGGTCGGTGGCGATGATGACCTCGTTCACCTGACCGTCGGCGAGGCGCTGCATGAGTTCGCGCACACGCAGATCATCTGGGCCTACGCCATCGATGGGGCTAATCGCGCCACCGAGTACGTGATAGCGGCCGCGGTATTCACCGGTGCGCTCGATCGCGATGACGTCCTTAGACTCCTCGACCACGCACAGGCTGGCCGGATCGCGGCGCGGATCACGGCAAATCCGGCACTGCTCCTCCTCGGTGACATGTCCGCAGATCGTGCAGAAGCGAGCACGCTCCTTGACCGCGGTGAGGGTCTCTGCCAGCCTCCGAATGTCGGCGGGATCCGCCTGCAGGATGTGGAACGCCAAGCGCTGGGCACTCTTGGGTCCGATCCCGGGCAGGCGACCCAACTCATCGATGAGGTCCGCGACGATGCCGTCGTACATGCGCTACCCCTGCTCGATCTCGCCGATGACCGTGGCCCCGAGTTCGCGCTTGAGAAGTTCCTCGCCGGATACTTCGTCGTGAACGTCGTCATCGGGGCTCGGCTCATCGACGGCGGCGGGCGCCGCGGCCGACGGGTGAGTGCCTGTCGCGACCACATCGACCACCACGTCCATGTGTACGACTTGCTGAACGACCAGCCGCAGGCGATCGGCATGACCGCTCGCTCGCGCGTTGTTGACCTTGGCTTCCTCCGGAACGCCGACCGCGAGGGTGCCGCCCTCCAACGAAAGCGGCGTGGACTCACTGAAGACGAGCCAGGCAACGCGGGACATCGACTTCAGGGCCTCGAGGACCGCGGGCCACATCGTGGTGATGTCGGCGAGGGACCGCGCCGACGTGGTGCCCTGGGGCCCTGCGGCCGCTGCGGGGGTGGGCTCCGGCGACGGCGGATTCGGGGTCGGCTCAGTCTCGGGCTCCGGCGCCGCATGCTTCGCCGCGCTCGTCACCTTGGACATCGGCGGAGGCGGCGGGGGCGCGCCCTCCGGTGCCGGGGAGGCCGCGGGCGCGGGTTCGGACGCCGCAGGCGTCGCACGCTCGGGGCGCTTTGGTGGCCCCGAGCGGGGCGGCTCCGCCGGCGCCGCTGCGCGGGCGGGTTCGGCGCGCGGCGACTGCGCATCGGGAGCGGGGGCCGCGGACTCATCGGCGGGGGCCTGCCGACGCGGCACGACGTTGGCGCCGCGCTCCAGTCGATCGAGGCGCACCGCAAGGCCACGTGCCGTGTCGTCGCTCGTCGGAAGCAGCAGCCGCGCGGCCAGCAACTCAAGTTGCAGGCGCGGAGCGGTGGCGCCCTTGAGATCGGAGAGCCCATCGCTCACCAGGTCCGCGGCGCGGGACAACTCCGGAAGAGTGAAGGCGCTCACCTGCTCACGCATCACCTCGATCTCCGCATCCGGCGCGTCCAGCAGAGCAGTCGCATCGTCGTAGGGGACCGCCGCCAGGACGATGAGATTGCGCAGTCGCTGCAGCAGATCCGTGGCAAAGCGCCGCGGGTCGTGCCCGGCATCGACAACGCGATCGATGACCGCGAACAGCCGCGCGCCCTCGCCCGATGCGATGGCGGTGACGGTGTCGTCGAGCAGCGCGGCATCGGTGACACCTAGTTGAAGCGCCACGTCTTCGTGGGTCAAACCCTCCGGACCGGATCCGGCAATAAGTTGACCGAGTACGGACAGGCCATCGCGCACACTGCCACCTGCGGCGCGCGCGACCAGCGCCAGCGCCGCTGGATCGGCGTTCACACCCTCGGCCTCGCAGACCTGGGCAAGGTGCTGCTGGAGCACCCGCGCCGGCACAAGACGGAAGGTGTAGTTGAAGGTCCGGGAACGAATGGTCGGCAGGACCTTGTCGACCTCGGTCGTGGCGAAGATGAAGCGCACGTGCTCCGGTGGTTCTTCGACAAGTTTGAGCAGCGCATTGAAGCCCGCCGTGGACACCATGTGGGCCTCGTCGACGATGTAGACCTTGTAGCGCGATGACACCGGGGCGAACATCGCGCGCTCACGCAACTCACGGGTGTCGTCGACTCCGCCGTGACTTGCGGCGTCCAATTCGATGACATCGATCGAACCGGGACCGTTGGGCGCAAGGTCAAGGCAACTCTGGCACTCGCCACACGGCTCGGGAGTCGGGCCCTGCGCACAGTTGAGCGAGCGCGCCAGGATGCGAGCGGTCGAGGTCTTGCCGCATCCGCGCGGACCGGACAGCAGATAGGCGTGATGCACCCGATCGTGCGAGAGGGCCCGCGCGAGCGGACCGGTGACGTGCTCCTGGCCCACGACCTCGGACAGCCGACCAGGACGGTAGGTGCGATAGAGGGCGGTGGACACGACGGTCACCCTAGCCCCCGGGTACGACGACAGTCTTGGGGTACGACGTCGGCCTTGGAGAGCGCACCGAACGAAAGGGACCCCTCGCGCACCCGATAGAGCCTGCCGACCCTTGCTGCCTTCCGGCCCTGGGGGATTAAGCGGGATACCGCCACGCGAGGGGTCGGCCGCGAGTCTACGCCAGCAACGCCGAACGCCCGGACCCCGCGGGGTCCGGGCGTTCGCTTCGCCGCGGAGGATAGGGGATTTGAACCCCTGAGGGATTGCTCCCAACACGCTTTCCAAGCGTGCGCCATAGGCCACTAGGCGAATCCTCCGCCGACGAGGGTACCTGTCACCTTCACCGACCCCGCCACAGGGCGACGACACCCCCGCGCACGTTCGTCGATCTCGAGGGACGGACACCTACACTGATCGAAACCCTGGGGGTCTTCGCAACGTCCGACGTGTGCTGGCCAAACCCGGGCCACGGACTTAAGGAGGAACCACCCCATGAGCGTCCCCAGTAGCGGGCCCCGACCCAGCCACCGCCATCGGCGGCGGCAGAGCCCGGTGGTCGCCGTGATCCTGGTGGTCGTGGGCATGGTGATCCTCTTCGGCGCCGGGTACGGCCTCTCGCGCATCATCCAGGGTGCCTCCTCCGACGCCGGCGGTGGCGAGGCCTCGCCCAGCGCGAGCGTCAGCGGTTCCACCGCGGCACCCGAACCCGAGCCCTGCGTAACGGTGACCGTCACCCCAGGCGCGGGTCTGCCCAGTCCGGCGCAGGTGACGACCAACGTTTACAACGCCACCGACCGAGCCGGTCTCGCCGCGAGCACGGCTGAGGAGTTGCAGTTGCGCGGTTTCGTCATCGGCGCGATCGACAACGATCCACTGTCCAAGACCATCACCGCGGTCGCCGAGTTGCGCCACGGCCCGTCGGGCGAATCCGCGGCCAAACTCCTCGCCTTCTACCTGCCCGGTGCGGAGTTGGTGAACGACGGGCGCCAGGACGCAACCGTCGACACGGTGCTCGGCGCGGCCTACACCGCGGTTGCCCCGCAGTCCGAGGTCGATGCGGCACTCGCTGCCCCGTCACCGTCACCGTCCGGGCCCGGCTGCTCCCCGACGGCCACGCCAACGGTTCAGGCCACCGAGGAAGCCACTCCCGAAGCAACACCCGCCGCGTCGGAGTAGGCAAGGCGCATCCCGACCG
>CAYGMM010000137.1:3896-5614 GCA_964351035.1 uncultured Actinomyces sp. | reverse complement strand
CCCGCTTAGCGGGACAAATGGTCGATAGGGCGGCGTCGGGGGCGGTTATCGACCATTTGTCCCACGGTCGCTTCCATTTGGTGGCGTCGAAGCGCTGGACCTAGAGCGTGAGGCCGACCGGCCAGGTGTCGGTGAGCCGGTAGCCGCCCGGATATGGATCGGTGGGATCGAGCACCAGCGTCGTCAGGTCGGTGATCCACGCCTGGCCGGCGACCGAGGGCACGATGGCCGGCACACCACCCACGGTGGTCTCGGACTCGATCCGGCAGTCGAACCGCGAGTCGATGATCGAGGTGTGCACGAAGCGCTCCCCGATGCCGATCTCCCCGCGCGCGTGCATCACTGCGAGGCGGGCTGACGTGCCCGTCCCGCAGGGTGATCGGTCACAGCGGCCGGGGGAGACCACCACGGTGTTCTTCGCGGTGAGCACTCCATCGATCCGTTCCGGGGGCAGGATGAACTCGCAGATGGTGATGCCGGGGAAGTCCGGATTCACCGGGTGCACCGCGTCGAGCTGCTCGGCGGCAGCGATCTTAAGGCGTTCACCGAGGTCGCAGATGTCACGTGCCTCATCGGGGGTGATGTTCATTCCGAAGCTACGGGCATCGACGATGACGTACGCCATGCCGCCCCAGGCAACGTCGACGGTGACCGCGCCGACTCCCTCGACCTCGACCGTGGCGTCCAAGTGGTAGACGAAGGCCGGTTGGTTGGTGAAACGCACGCTGGTCACCTTGCCGTCCTTCACCTCGCACTCGAGCGGGATGAGTCCGGCGGGGGATTCGAGGACGAGGCGCGTGGTGGGTTCCTCGGCGGGCAGCATTCCCGTTTCGAGAAGCACTGTCGCGACACACATGGTGTTGCTGCCCGACATGACGGGGTACTCGATGGACTCCATGATCACGTAGCCGGCGTCCGCGTCAGGGTGGTTGCTCGGCAGAATGATGTTGGCGTTGCGCGCGACCTGACCGCGCGGCTCGCTGAGGATCAGCTGGCGCATCCAATCGCGGTCCTGGGCGAGGTAGTTGCGCTTGTCGAACATCGTCTCCCCGGGCACCTGGCCAAAGCCGCCGACGATGACGTTGCCGACCTCGCCTTCGGCGTGAACGCCGACCACCTGCAGGGACTTGTCGAAGCGCATGGGTCTTGTCCTCTCGAGGCCGGCACGGCGTACGAACGCCCCGACCCTAGCCCAGCCCAGGCGAACTCCTCCCTCCGCAAGCCGACGATCTTTCGACTATTCGCACCCTGATTACGTCGAAAGACCGTCGGCTTGCGAGGGGGTAGCCTGACGGCGCCATGTCGGACCGTCACCTGCTCGTCCTCGGAGACTCGCTCGCCTTCCACGGTCCCGAGCGCGCCGAGCGACCCTCTGATCCGCGCCTCTACCCCCAGGTGGCTGGTCGCCTCCTTGACGCCGAGGTAGACCTGGCCGCTCGACAGGGGTGGACCGCGCGCGATGCGTGGTGGGCTTTGACGAAGGATCCCGTCGTGTGGGGGGAGTACCTGCCTCGCGCGGACTACCTGCTCATCGGCGTGGGCGGCATGGATCAACTACCGACCCCGGTACCCACCTGGTTACGCGACTCCATCCCGTACGTCCGCCAGGGCCGGATCCGACGGGGTCTGCGCAGTGCTTGGAAGTCGGTCGTCCCACCAGTGGTACGGCGTACCGGAGGACCGCTGCGTACCCTCCCTCAGACCGACACGGACCGCTA
>CAYGMM010000137.1:0-3886 GCA_964351035.1 uncultured Actinomyces sp. | reverse complement strand
GCCCTGGACCGGCCCCTACTACCCGTCGACGCGTAGCCACGCTCCCGCCTTTGCGGCCGCCCGCCGCTGGGCCGCCGATTATGGACTTGCCTATGTCGACATTGAGGACATCGTCGGGTCGCGGCTCGCCGCGGGCAACCCCGACGGTCTGCACTGGTCGTGGGAGGTCCACGGGCTGGTGGGGGAGGCCGTGGCGCGGTCGTTGGCCATGAAGTCCTAGAAACCGACCATGTGACGCTCCGGCGCACATTTCGGCGTCACAATCTCCCTATGTCGGCGATTTCGAGCGAACTGCCGCCTCAGCGCCCAATACGCCATGCACTCGTCGTCGAGGACAGCAACTCCCTCCGTGCGCTGATCACCGGAGCCATCGCCTCCCTGGGGTTCGTCGTCGAGGCTGTTGCCGACGCCAAGTCGGCGATGCGTGCATTCGGGTCCTTTGACCCCGACGTCCTCATCGCCGACATTGACCTGGGCAGCCGCCCCAACGGGGTCGAACTCGCGCACATCCTGCGGTCGCAGGCGCCGTACATCGGGGTGGTCTTCCTGACGCATTACCCGACACCGGAATCGGCGGCGCAGAACCTCGTCTTGCCCGAACGCAGCTCCTTCGTCAACAAGTCGTCGTTGACCGACCTGTCCGACCTCGCGCGCAGCATCGAGAGTGCGCTCTCCGACGAAGTCGAGCCCGCTCGGATCGTCGCGGCAAAGGCAGCAAATCCCCTCGTGTCGCTCACGGCCGGACAACTCGCGGTGCTCGCGGATATTGCGGCCGGCTACACCAACGCGGAGATTGCGGAGCGACGCGGCAGTTCGGTGCGGGCAACCGAGCGGATGATCGTGCGCACCTTTGAGGCGCTTGGGTTGTCGGACGATCCGACACACAATCCCCGTGTCATGGCGGCGATGATGTACGCGCGGCATGCGGGCCTACCGGTGGAATCGCGGCAATGATCGCGATGCCTTCGTGGTGGTCGGACATCGGCGGCGCGTCTGCGATCTCGCGCTGGTCGGCAGTGTTTACGGCGGCTTTCATCATCCCCTCCGCGGTCTGGACCGCGACCTACTCAAGCCTGGATATGGGTACGGCGCTCCTGGTGGAGTTCGTGGCCGCGGCGGCCGCCCTTCCCTTCCTGTGGCTTGCGCATGCGACCTGGCTCTCACCTCGTCGAATTGGCCAACGGCATCGCACACTGATCGCTCTCTTGACGTTCTTCGCCGTCGGAGTAGTGCGGCTCGTGATCATGTTCGGGACGCGGGCAGCGTTCGATATCGAGCAGCCGTGGTCACCCCTCCAGGCTCTCCTCACCGGTGGCGTCTACAGCGTTGTCGTCTTGAGCATCGTTGCCGTCGTTGTGGATGCCGTCCGCTCGCACGCAGACGTCATGGCGGACATGCGGCAGGTTGAGGACACGCTCGCTCGCGCACGGCGCCTCGACGAGGCCGAGGCCCAAGAACTGCAGCGTGCCTTTGTTCTTGAGGTGCTGCGGGAGGTGCGTGACGGCGTTGAGCGTCTGAACAAGCAGGGAGACACCGATGAGTTAGCTCGCGGCTTGCGGGCCATGTCGGATGAGTTAGTGCGGGAGGGTAGTCACTCGCTGCGCGACGGCGACGTCGTATCCCAGGCAGTGGCAGCGCCGCGTCCCCGTGTGACGATCGCCGACATCGTCCAGCAGGTGCGGCCCGCTGCGCCCGTGCTCGGACCCATCGGCTTCGAGGCACTCGTCTTTACCGCCGTGCTCCGCGATCTTGGGCCGACGATCGCCCTCGTCAACGCCGTTGTGGCGACGCTGGCCTTCATCGCCTGCAACCTCACCCTGCAGGCCTTCGCGCGGAACCGCTGGCCCAGACGCTGGCGCTTCACCACTCTGGCCGTTGTTGATCTCAGCGTGGGGCTCCTGGTAGCGGCGCTGGTGGGCGGAGTCATCCTCGGCGTCCTCGGCCAACGGACGCCCGCGCTGTGGGTGGGTGGCGTGACCTACGCCATCTTCATGCTCTTTTTCAGTCTGGTCGCGAGCTTGCGACGAGAACAACAGCAGATGGAGCGCGTGCTTGCCGCGTCGCTGGCCGAGCAGGCAGAAGAGCTCGCGCGGGTGCGCTCCTTGGTGAGTGATCAACGTGCCCGGCTTGCTCACCTCATGCACGGCGGCATGCAAGCTGAGTTGACGGCGGCGGCTTTGGCGCTGGGACGCGAATATGGCACACCCGGTGCGAGACGTGACTCCGACGACATCGTGGCAACGCTCATGTCCGAACTTGATCGACAGCAACGATCCCTTGACGTCACTGAGCCAGCCGTCGAACTTGAGGAACTGTTCGAGACGTGGCGCCTCGCCATGGACATCGAGGTGGATTGCGCGCCCGAAGTCGCGCCATTGCTGGCGGAGGACGCCGACCTACGTGGACGCGTGATTGACGTGCTCTCCGAGGCGCTGACGAACGTCGTTCGACACGGGGATGAACGACGTGCATCCGTGCGGATAGGCATGGATCGTGATCGGGCCATCCTGCTGGTGGTCCGCAATCCTGGGCGCCTCGATGTGCGCTTGGAGGGCTTGGGTAGTGAGGAGATGACCGAGCGCTGTGCGGATTGGTCGCGCACTCAGGAAGGGTCGGATGTGGTGCTTCGAGCCTCCCTGGAATCGGCGGCACGCTCGGTCGGTTAGCCAGCGGGCTGGTGCAATAACCGACCGTGTCGCTTCACCGTGTGTACATGGACGAACATGTGACAGAGGCGCGAACGCCCGCGGACGCATCATCCTCACGTGACTGTTGCTCCCGGGATACGGCGAGCCCTGTCGGTTGTCGGGGCTGCCAGCCTCACGTTCGGGATCCTCACAGGAGCCGTTGCGCTAGCGCCACCTGCGTCCGCCGCTCCCTTTGACTGCCTCACGGGCGTGAGCCCAACGACCGGTGCCAGTGCCACCACGGTCGGATCGGACTGCGTGATCCCCTTCACCTATGGCGGTTCAGGTTCCTCAACGAGCTACTCGTGGACGCGGCCTTCGTTCGTGACTTCGATCCAGTATCTCGTTGTGGGCGGTGGCGGCGGCGGTGGCGCTCAGGAAAGCGGTGGACTGAACCGAGCCGGAAGTGGCGGCGGTGGCGCTGCCGTCGCCACGGCGTCCGCAGCCGTGTCAGGCTCCACGCTCTCCATATCGGTGGGCGCTGGGGGCGCCCGGGCCAGTTTGCTGAAGCCAGACGGGTCCATCCCTACTGGATCCTGTGGACAAGGTGGCTCGTCAAGTTCAATCGCCTCTATCGCTACCGCAAATGGTGGTAGTGGAGGTGGCCCGGGAGGCCAAAACGGCGGTAGTAGCGGCAACGGCAATGCTGGCGGGTTCGGAAGCACGAGCGGTGGAGGCGGAGGCGGCTCAACAGGCGTGGGAGTTAATGGCACCTCAAGCGGAACGGCGGAAGGTGGAAGCGGAACTTCCAACTCGATCAGCGGAACTGCAGCAACCTACGGCCGCGGAGGCAGAGGGGGTGCGACCAGTGGGGGAGGCACCGGCGAATCAGGCACAGCCAGCACGGGTAATGGCGGTGGTGGGGGATCCACCTCTGGAAATCAATACGGTGGCAACGGCGGAAGCGGAATTGTCATCATCCGCTACAGCACGAGAGCATCCACCCTCACCACGGAACCACCCGCGTCTGCGGTGGTCGATCAGACGCTGACGCAATCACCCGTCGTCACGCTCTCCGAGGCAGGCGCCCCGCCGACGAGCGGCGTGTCCGTGACTGCTGCCTTGGGTACCAAGCCCACGCCATCTGGAACTCAGATCACCCCGGTCCTTGATGGAACTACCACGGTCACCACAGATGCGTCAGGCCTAGCGACATTCGATGACCTTCAAATTTTTTAAAATCTTTATTACCACCCAAT
>CAYGMM010000136.1:0-5649 GCA_964351035.1 uncultured Actinomyces sp. | reverse complement strand
CGGGAATGAGGATGACGTTGGCGCCGCCCGCCATGCCCGAGTGAAGTGCGATCCAACCGGCATGTCGACCCATGACCTCGATGACGAGCACGCGGTGGTGCGACTCCGCCGTCGTGTGCAGTCGGTCGATGGCCTCAGTCGCGATGGTGACTGCGGTGTCGAAGCCGAAGGTGTAGTCGGTGGCGTTGAGATCGTTGTCGATCGTCTTCGGTACGCCGATGACGGGCAGACCATGCTCGGCGAGTTTGGTCGCGACGCCGAGGGTGTCCTCACCACCGATCGCCACGAGTGCGTCCACGCCGAGATCGGAGAGGTTCTGCTCGATGCGCTCGACGCCGCCCTCGATCTTGATCGGGTTGGTGCGCGAGGAGCCGAGAATCGTGCCACCGCGCGGAAGGATGCCACGCACGGCCGCGACGTTGAGCTCCATCGTGATGCCCTCGAGCGGGCCCTTCCAGCCATCACGGAAGCCCACGAAATCGAACCCGTATTCCTTCACCCCCTTGCGGACCACGGCTCGGATCACGGCATTGAGGCCGGGGCAGTCGCCGCCACCGGTGAGGACACCTACGCGCATCAGTTCTCCTGGTCGATCAAGGGGGCTGTAAACGTTCTCAGAGCCTAGCCCATGTCCTGACAGAGGCAACCCCCTGTCGGGAGGGGGTTCGCACCACCGCGAGCACATGCCGCACCCGCCCCCGCGGGTCTATCGTCACGGGCATGGCCATCCTTGCTCTGGACGCTGGCACCACCGGGGTGACCGCCCTCATCATCGGCGCCGACACCCGCATCCTCGCCCGCGGCTACCGGGAGTTCCCGCAGCACTTCCCCGAGGACGGCTGGGTCGAGCACGAGCCCGGGGAGATCTGGGCGGCCACCCTCGAGGCCACCCGCGACGCCCTGGCGGCCTCCCCCGAGCCACCCACCGCCGTCGGCATCACCAACCAACGCGAGACCATCTGCTTCTGGGACCGCGAGACCCTCGGATCGGTACGCCGCGCCATCGTCTGGCAGGACCGGCGGACCGCGGCGATGTGCGAGCACCTCCAATCCACCGGCCACGGCGATCGGGTGACCGAGCTGACCGGGCTGCGACTCGACCCCTATTTCAGCGGCACCAAGATCGCGTGGGTGCGCGACAACGATCCGCACACCTGGGCCCAGGTCGAGTCCGGCCGTGCCGCCATCGGCACCGTCGACTCCTACCTCATCGCACGCATGACGCGCGGCCTGCATCACGTCACCGACCCGACCAACGCCTGCCGCACGCTGCTCTACGACATCACGACCGGCGACTGGAGCGAGGAACTCGCCAGCATCCTCGGCGTCCCTTTGCATGCGCTGCCGCAGATCGTCCCGTCCTACGGCGCCTTCGGCTCGACCGATCCCAGCACCTTCCTCGGGCTGTCACTGCCCATTGCCGGGATCGCTGGAGACCAGCAGTCCGCCCTGGTCGGACAAGCAGGGTTCGATCCGGGTTCCACCAAGTGCACCTACGGCACGGGGAGTTTCCTGCTCACCAACACCGGCACCGACATCGTTCGCAGCCCCGGCGGTCTGCTCACCACCGTGGCCCTCGGCCATCCTGACGGTCATCTCACCTACGCACTCGAGGGCGCCGTCTTCGTTACCGGCTCCGCGATCCAGTGGCTGCGGGATGGATTGCAGATCATCGATTCAGCGCCCGAGTCCGAAGCGCTCGCGGCGTCGGTCCCGGATAGTGGCGGTGTGGTGTTCGTGCCGGCGCTGACCGGCCTTGGCGCTCCCGACTGGGATCCGTACGCGCGCGGGACCATCCTCGGCATCACCCGGGGCACATCGCGCGCTCACATCGCTCGGGCGACGTTGGAGGCCATTGCATTCGAGGTACGCGACGTTGTGGACCTCATGCGTGCCGAGAGCGGAATCCCGATGCCGCATCTCGCCGTCGACGGAGGTGCCGCGGCGAACGATCTGCTTTGCCAACTGCAGGCCGACCAGATCCAGATTCCGGTCGACCGCTCCGCCGAGCTGCAGACCACGGGATTGGGCGCGGCATTCCTCGCCGGTATCGGGACCGGCGTCTGGTCGGGCCTAGATGACCTGCGCGCCGCACGGCGTACCGACCAGGTCTTCACTCCCCAAGCCGACGGCGAGGCCGCCCATCGGCGCTGGCGCCGCGCCGTCGACCGCGCCAAGGGCTGGCTCGACGAGAACTAGCGCCGTTTCTCCCGCTAAGCGGGACAAACGGTCGGTAGGCGACCACACATGGCCGCTATCAACCATCTCTCCCACGGCAGTCCGCTGGCGTAGCGGTCTCAAGGCACCACATCCGCGCTAGTCAGTGATGCAGATTGTTGACAATCTACGAATTGCCCCCTAGCGTCACCGGCACACGACCACGGGGCCGCAGCGCCACTCAGCAGGGAGTCTTGATGGGGACCGCACTCGTCACCGGCGCCGCAAGCGGCATGGGCCAGGCGACCGCCTCGATGTATCTCGACCGCGGTTGGCAGGTCCTCGGCCTCGACATCGCGGGTGACCTCGGCCTCGAGCACCCGAATCTGACCGCGATCGAGGTCGATATCCGCGACCGCGAGTCGGTCACCACGGCCGTCGCGGAGCACGCACCCGCGACCGGTATCGACGCGGTGGCCAACATCGCCGGCGTCTACCCGCCCACCACCATCGAGACGTACACCGACGAACTCTTCCGGCACATCTTCGACATCAACGTCCTCGGGCTGCTCAACGTCACGCGGGCCGCCCTCGATCATATGGGCGCCGGATCCGCCATCGTGAATTTCGCCTCGGTCGATGCCTTCACCGTCTCCCCCGGTCAGTTGCTGTACGGCGCCTCCAAAGCAGCCGTGGTCATGCTCACCAAGGAACTCGCCCTCGAACTCGCGCCGCGCCGGATTCGCGTCAACGGCATCGCACCCGGATGGGTCGACACCCCCGGCAACGCTGCCACCGGCCGCATGGCCGAGGCTGCCGCGTCCATTCCGCTGGGTCGAGTCGCAGCCCCCGCCGAGATCGCTGAGTGGGTCTGGATTCTCACGGGCTCGGGCACTGCTGGATTCGTCGACGGCGAGACGGTCGTCATCTCAGGTGCGGATGTCATGAGATGAGTACCGACTTCGCACCAATCCCCGAGACATCGACCGCGGATCTGGTCGCCGACCGCATCCGGGAGGCCATCTGGCAGGGCACACTTCGACCCGGCGACCGACTCGTCGAGACCGACCTCGCCCAACAGTTCGAGATCTCGCGGGGCCCGGTGCGTGAAGCAATCCGTCTGCTCGCCCCCGAGGGCCTGATCGTCCTACGTCGCAATCGTGGGGCCGTGGTCGCCGACCCGACTTTCGACGACGTCCTCGAGGTCTACGCCGCCCGCATGACCCTCGGCGAGTTGGCCCTGGCCACGATCGCGCGTAAGGGGGTTGAACGCGCATCGTTCGACGCGGTCACCGCACTCCTTGACCGCCTACGTGATCCGATCGTGCAGGCCGAACCGGTGTCCATGCTCGAGGCCGACCTTGCCTTCCAGGACGCGCTCATGCGCCTTTCCGGCCTGCCTCGAATAGCCGACATGCTCGAGAACAGTGGCCGCGACGCGGCGTCGTTCGTGCGGCTCCTCGGGATTACCTACGGAAGCACCGATCACGACGCCCTCATCCGGCGCCACGAGCGAACGCTGGCCGCGATCGCCGAGGCCAACCCGAGTGAAGCGGTAGCGGCCTGGCAGGACCACATTCGCATGACGGTCGCGGAATTCGCCCGCGGGTACCGCGAGTTCGGTGACCTCAACGTCGACCAACATCCCCTTTTCGCCCACGTACTCGGTGCATCTCGACAGGAGAAGTCATGACTCGGTATTGCATCATCGGCGCCGGCCCGGCCGGCCTCGCCACGTTGAAGACCATGCTCGACGCAGGCCACGAAGTGGATTGCTTCGAGAAGTCCGACCGCATCGGAGGCCACTGGAACCACGACTACGACGCACTTCACCTCATCACATCGCGCCAGGTGACGGGCTTCGATGGATTCCCTATGCCCGAGGACTGGCCGCTCTTCCCCCATCGGGACAAGATGCTGGAGTACTTCCACCTTTTCGCCGATGCCTTCGACCTGCGCCGGCACATCACCTTCGAGACATCCGTCGAATCGGTCCAACCTCTCCCGACGTCCGGTCCCACCGGCTCAGCCGGATGGACCGTCACAACCTCCGACGGCGTACGGCGTGACTACGACGGCGTTCTCGTCGCCAACGGTCACCTGTGGGACCAGAAGATTCCCGACGTGCCCGGAACATTCACGGGAAAGCAGATCCACTCCGGGTCCTACCGCAATACCGAGGACATCGACGGCCATCGCGTGCTCGTCGTAGGGTCAGGAAACTCCGGCTGCGATCTCGCCGTCGATGCGGCACAGGACCACTTCGACACGCACATTGTCATTCGCCGCGGCCACCACTTCCAGCCGAAGACATTCTTCGGCAAGCCGCGATCCGAACTCGCGTGGATGCAGGAGTTCACCTTCGAGGAGCAGGATCTCCTCGCGCGGCTGATGATGCGGGTTTCGATTGGCGAGGCGACCGACTATCCCGGCATGCCGGTTCCGGACCACCGAGCGCTCGCCGACGGTCCCCCGGTGGTTAATGAATTACTGCTCTACTGGGTCCAGCACGGACGCATCGTCGTACGGCCGGGCATCGAGCGCTTCGACGGTACGACGGTGCACTTCGTGGACGGTACGAGCGGTGAGTTCGACACGATCCTCTGGGCGACCGGTTTCCACGCGTCCCTGCCCTTCCTCGACGACTCACTTCTGGTCACACGCGACGGTGTTCCGTTGCGCGTTGGCGGCGCGGTCGTACCGCTCGATCTGGAGAAGCTCTACCTGATCGGGATGATCGGAGCCCGCGGACCGCAGCCGCCCATCTACCCGATCCAGGCTGATCTGGCTGAGCGGATGATCGCCATTCACGAAGCCTCCCCCGACGGTTTCGTCCCCATCGCGGGGCCTCTCACGCAGGCGCAGGACCACGAGTGGCGCATTGACATCCTCCGCCCACTGTGGCTCGAACAGGTCGAGCAGACGAAGGTCGCGCTCCAGGTACTCGCCGCTTCGCAACCGGCCCGAGCCGCTGTCGACGTGTCTGCATGAGCGACTGGCTGGGCCTCTCAGGGCACCGCGCGGTCGTCACCGGGGCCGGCAGTGGCATCGGCCAGGGCAGCGCACTCGCACTCGCGCGAGTCGGAGTGCACGTCGTGGCGATTGACCGCGATGACGCAGCGCTCGCCACAACACTTGACATGGCGCGAGCAGCAGATCTGCCGATCGACGGGGTGGCGTGCGACGTCACGGATAGCGCAGCGCTCAATCGGTCCGCCGCGGATCTCCCTGACGTCGACATTCTGGTGAACGCAGCGGGCATCGGCCGAGCAGGAAGTTTGCTCGATCTCGACTTGGACGACTGGGAGGCCGTCCTCGCCGTAAATCTGACCGGGTACCTGCGCGCCACGAGGGCGTTTGCACCGGGCATGGTCGAGCGAGGTGGCGGTTCGCTCATCCACATCGCGTCCATTTCGGCTCGCCACCCGCAACCCGGCAGTGGTGCGTACAGCGCGTCGAAAAGCGCTGTTTCGATGATGTCGCAGCAACTCG
>CAYGMM010000135.1:5251-5653 GCA_964351035.1 uncultured Actinomyces sp. | reverse complement strand
CGAGGAGGGCATCGACATACGCGCGGAAGTGCCGAAGATCCTCACCACCGATGCCGTTCAGGAGTCCGACGTCGTCATCACCATGGGGTGTGGCGATGTCTGCCCGGTCTATCCCGGCAAGCGCTACGAGGACTGGCAGTTGGAGGACCCGGCCGGTCAGGGTATCGAGGCCATCCGTCCGATTCGCAACGAGATTCGCCAGCGGATCGAGGGACTGCTCTCGCAGATCCTCGACTAGGCGGTGACCTCTTCGGCGACCGTGATGGCACGACCCACCCGCTCGCCGGCGCGACGTAGCCGGGCGATCCGCTCCTCCCGAACCGAGGCAGAGATACGCGGGTGCGCGATGTCGAAGTGCCGGACCCGGTTGAGGCCCTCATCGATGTCGACGGGCCCTTCGGG
>CAYGMM010000135.1:2325-5241 GCA_964351035.1 uncultured Actinomyces sp. | reverse complement strand
GACTCGACGTCAAGATCGCGAAGTCGACAATGTCGGCGGGCCAGCCGGGGACGCGCTCGAAGAGTGACAGGGCTGCCTCGCAGTCCATGGCGCGTGCGATCATCCTCGATTGCTGCTGGTGGGCGACGAGGCTGACCGTCGGCGTCGGCCAGCCCTGGTCCATCAGGTGGGTGGCCCCATCAACAGAAGGGAGCCCGCAACGTTGTAGTGATGGGGCCTCACCAACGGCGTGCAGCCAGGCCGCGCTGACGAGGAGCTCTGGCCGGGGGCGACGTAGTGATCGCACCGCCCGCTGTGCCTGCTCCGCCGCAACCTCGGAACGGCGCAGGACGTCGGGCATGCCGCTCAGAATCTCGCGAACTGCCGCTTCGGCGTACTTGACGAGGGGCTCGGCCACGGGGCATATGTGACACCCTGCACGTGACCACAGGACGTAATGCAGGCAAACTTCAGGTTACGAGCGACTCATGTCGACAGTTGGCTGACGATGAGTCGAGTGGTGCTCACGAGGGACGCGTAACGCGACTCACGCACATCGCGGGGGACGGGGCTGGACTCGGCGTCGTCGGTGCTGCGCAGTTGCTCGACCCGCGCCTGGAGAGCGACGCGACCCCCCGACGCTCCGGAGGTCATGTCGGCAAAGGTGAGGATGTCGGATGCGGGACCGGTCACCGGATCAATGATGCTCAGGTGATGGGCCACCGAGTAGTACGGCGCTTCCATCTTCGCCTCACTGTGATGGGCAACAAGACTGATTACGCGATCCGGCCAGTTGTCCTTCATCAGGTAGAGCGCTCCGTCGATGGGGTGGTAGCCGGTGGCGCGGAGTGAGGGGACGTACCCGATGTCGTGGAGCCAGGCTGCGGCCACGATGGCTTCGGTGTCGCGACAACCCAGTCGTGCGCATGCGCTCGCTGCCTGCTCCGCGGCGGTCTCGGCGTGGCCGAGAAGGTCCTGGTTCGACGAGAGGAGAGTCGATGCCAGTTCTTGCGCGCGACGCACGACTGGGTTGTCGGTGTTGGACACGGATGAATGATGCCAAGAATCACGACACTTTTCATTTCGCGCAACGCCATCGTGAGGACACTCACAGATCACCACATGTTCATTAACTTCAGGTGAACACTACTGATCTATCGGGGTAAATCTCGTTCGTTCATCAAATCAGCAGGGGGCGTTCACCTTGTTGATACCACGGCGTTCCTGAATGCCGTGAGTGTTCCGCCGTGGCGTCTACGTTCCTGCCTCCCGTACCGGACGATCAGGCTCCGGTCGATGAGCGCGTGGCCCGTGAAGTCACCACCACGCGCTCGCTGGCCGATCGGGTCTTCCGCGGCGGGATCGGCGCGAGTGGCGTGGTTGTCCTGGTCATCATGGTCCTCGTCGGCCTCTTCCTGACGATTCGTGCGCTGCAGGCACTTTCGACTGCCGGCTTTTCGTTCATCACCACGCAGGCATGGGAGCCGGACGGTGGCAACTTCGGTATCGCCGCCGTGCTCACCGGGACGATCCTCATCGCTCTCACGGCCATCTTCTTCGCGGTGCCGCTCTCCACCGGTGTGGCGTTGTATATCTCGGAATACAGCCCACGTCGGATCAAGCAGACGCTGGTGAGCATGGTCGACCTCATGGCCGCCGTACCCAGTGTGGTCTTCGGTCTCTGGGGCTTCTTCTTCCTGCAGGGCCAGATCATCGGTATCGCGCGCTGGTTGTCGACGTACCTCGGTTGGATTCCGATCTTCGCCGTGGACGGCAGCGATCCGGATGATCCGCTCTCCACCGCCACGGTCTTCACATCGTCGACATTCATCGCGGGCATCGTCGTTGCGCTCATGGTGGCGCCGATCACGACCTCCGTCATGCGTGAGGTGTTTTCGCAGGCACCTGTGGGGGAGCGCGAAGGTGCCTATGCCCTTGGCGCGACGAAGTGGGGGATGATCCGCTCGGTCGTTCTCCCCTTCGGCAAGGGCGGCATGATCGGCGGGACGATGCTCGGCCTTGGCCGTGCGTTGGGCGAGACGATCGCGGTCTTCATGATCATCTCGCCCATCTTCATGATTCAGCCGCACATCCTGCAGAACGGCACCAACTCCGTGTCAGCCCTGATCGCCCTGCGGTACGGCGAGGCTACCGAGTTCGGTACGTCGGCGCTGATGGCGGCGGGGTTGGCCCTGTTCATCATCACCCTGATCGTCAACTTCATCGCCTCGTCCATCGTGGCGAGGTCCCGCTCCGGCGCAGCGACGGACAGCTGATGAGTACAGACATGGACGGCCTTGAGGACATGGTGACCGGCGACTCCGCCGAACGCCGGACCACGCTGCCACCGCAGACACCGACCCCGGAGAATCTCAAGCCGCGCAAAGTGGGTGGGTTCCGGCGCTCGGACATTCTGTCTCTCGTCGGAGCGGCCATCGGTGGATTCGGCGGCGCGGCCCTGCTATTCAGTCTGCTCCCGCTCACCGGCTGGCTGGGCTTCCTCGTCGTGGCCTACCTGCTCTTCGTGGCCCTCTACGCGGCTCTGACCTCGCTGGATGAGGACTTCGCGGCCGTCAAGGATCGCGTCGTCGCGGTGATCATTCACAGCCTTGCCTTCTCGCTGCTCCTCGCGCTCATTTTCGTCGTCGCCTTCACGGTGATTCGTGGCTACGAGGCCCTGCTCAACTGGAACTTCTTCACCGAGGACATGCAGAACGCCGGCCCGCTTGATCCGCTTACCAGTGGTGGCATCCTGCACGCCATCCTCGGCACGCTCATCATGATCGCGATCGCGCTCGCCGTGGTGATTCCGCTGGGGGTCGCCTGCGCGGTCTACATGAATGAGATGCCCGGGCCGTTCTCCCGGTTCGTCCGGACGATCTCGGAGGCGATGACGGCGCTGCCCTCGATCGTGGCGGGCTTGTTCATCTACGCATC
>CAYGMM010000135.1:279-2315 GCA_964351035.1 uncultured Actinomyces sp. | reverse complement strand
GTGATGATGTTGCCGATCATCATTCGCGCCTCCGATGTTGTATTGCGCCTCGTGCCGGGCTCTCTCAAGGAAGCGTCCTACGCGCTCGGAGCCGGTCAGTGGCGCACGGTCTGGCACGTCACGCTGCCGACCGCTCGCTCCGGCCTCATGACGGCCATCATTCTGGGGACCGCGCGAGGGATCGGTGAGACCTCTCCGGTGCTGCTGACCGCCGGCTTCACCGCCGCGCTCAATGTCAATCCCGCCAGCGGTCCCATGGTCTCGCTGCCCCTCGCGACCTTCGAGTTCGTGAAGTCCCCCGAGCCCACGATGATTGCCCGCGGGTTCGGTACCGCAGCGGTGCTGATGTTCCTCGTGCTCCTGCTCTTCATCGTGGCGCGCATCATCGGCGGCCGTGGGCCGGGCAACCTGTCAAAGTCCCAGGTGCGCCGCCGGGCGAAGCGTTCACGTGAAGATCACCAAAGGTTCACCAAGCGGGAGGCATCTCGGGGCGACTCCGTGCAGCCGACTCCGCCATCGTCGTCTTCGTCTCGATCCCTCGACTTTGGAGACTCCCCGTGATGCGCCGACTGCGCGTGTTCGCGAGTGCGGTGGCTGCTGCCGCACTCGTCGTGACCATTTCCCCCGTGCCCGCCCAGGCCGCCAACTACGTGCCCGTGTCCGGTGCTGGCTCCACCTGGAGCCAGAACGCTCTCGACCAGTGGCGTCGAAACGTCAACCAGTACGGCATGCGCATCGACTACCAGGGGACGGGCTCGTCCGACGGGCGCAACCAGTTCAAGAACGGCACCGTCGATTTCGCCGTCTCTGAGATCCCCTATGGGCTGAAGGACGGCAACGTCGTCGATCCGCCCCCCTCTCGCCCCTTCGCCTACATGCCGATCGTGGCGGGCGGTACCTCCTTCATGTACAACCTGCGGATCGGGCCGAATCGCGTCACGCAATTGCGGTTGTCCGGCGAGAACATCGCGAAGTTGTTCACCGGTGTCATCACGAAGTGGGACGACCCGGCCATTAAGGCAGACAATCCCGGTCTGACCCTGCCGCCCATCAAGGTCGTGCCCGTTGTTCGCTCCGACGGATCGGGCACGACGGCACAGTTCACCGCGTGGATGGCGGCGCAGCATGCCGACCTGTGGAACGCCTACTGCGCCAAGGTGGGCCGCAACCCCTGCACCTTCACCTCGAACTTCCCGAGCTCTCAAGGCTTCATCGCCCAGAGCGGATCCCTCGGTGTTTCGGGATACGTGGCCCAGGACCAGAGCGTTGGCGCGATCACGTACGTCGAGTACTCCTACGCTCGCTCGGCCAACTTCCCGGTCGCCAAGGTCCTCAACAAGTCGGGGTTCTACGTCCTGCCGACAGCGCAGAACGTGGCGGTCGGGCTCCTCGGGGCGAAACTCAATGCCGACCTGACCCAGAACCTGACCGGCGTCTACGGCAATGCTGACAAGCGCGCCTACCCGTTGTCCTCCTACAGCTACATGGTTCTGCCGACGAGCAACGACAACGGATTCAGCAACGAGAAGGGCAACACGCTCGCTGACTTTGCCTACTACTTTCTGTGCCAGGGCCAGCAGCAGGCGGATGATCTTGGCTATTCGCCCCTGCCCATCAACCTGGTGAAGGCCGGACTCGACCAGGTACGCCGTATTCCCGGTGTTTCGGTCGAGAACATCGATATCGCCAAATGCAACAACCCGACCTTCTCGGCAGACGGCAGCAACACCCTCGCCAAAACGGCGCCCATGCCGCCTGCCTGCGACGCAAAGGGCCCAACGCAATGTGGAACCCCCGCCGAAGGTGGCGGCGCGTCCGGCGGTGGTGGCGGTAGCTCCGGGGGTGGCACGAGTGGCGGCGGAACCGGCGGCGGCTCCTCCGGCGGCGGCACCAGCGGTGGCACGGGCGGCGGCTCGACTGGATCATCCCCAGATTGTTCCTGTCTACCAAGTCGGGGAACATGACGGACAGCATTTTTTTACGATGGCCTTGGTCGAGGGGGAATCACTTTCGGTCCGATTGAGAAGAGGCCCGCT
>CAYGMM010000135.1:0-269 GCA_964351035.1 uncultured Actinomyces sp. | reverse complement strand
TGGCACGGACGGCGGCTCGACTGGGTCAGCCGGTGGTGGCGGGGGAACCTCGTCCGGCACGACGGGCGGATCCACTGGCGGCGCGACATCCGGAGGAGTGACGGACGTCGCCGTCACGGACACGACCGTCGACGTGACTGCCGTGGATGCGAACGCCGTCGTGGTGGATCCGGAGACGGGCGCCACGACCACGGTGGACGGCGCGGCGGTCACGGTGGATGCCGCCACCGGGGAGATGGTCGCGGCGGACGCTGGCGCGGCCATGGGAG
>CAYGMM010000134.1:0-5674 GCA_964351035.1 uncultured Actinomyces sp. | reverse complement strand
GTGCGTTGACGGTTGAGGAATACCCGGTCCTCAGCCCACAGCCGCACCGCGCGTGACAGCACCAGACGCTCGACATCACGCCCGACCTCAGCGAGTTCCTCGGGCGTGCGCGTGTGGCTCACCCGCTCGACCTGCTGCTCGATGATCGGGCCCTCATCGAGATCGCTAGTGACGAAGTGCGCCGTGGCGCCGATGAGTTTCACGCCGCGCTCATACGCCTGGTGGTAGGGCTTGGCGCCCTTGAAGCCCGGCAGGAACGAGTGGTGGATATTGATGACTCGCCCGCTGAGCTCGCGGCACAGCCCGTCGCTGAGGATTTGCATGTAGCGCGCGAGCACCACGAGATCGACGTCCAGATCATCGACCATCCCTAGGAGCGCGGCCTCCTGCTCCGGCTTGGTCTCCTTGGTCACCGGCAGGTAGGTGAAGGGGATGCCATAGCGCTCGGCGATCGGTCGACACACCTCGTGGTTCGACACGATGCCCACGATGTCGAGGGGCAGCTCACCCGCCTCCCAGCGGTAGAGCAGGTCCAGCAGGCAGTGGTCGTACTGCGACACCATGATCAGGGCCCGCCGATGCTCCGTCTCGAGGCGGAGATTGACGCTGGGGATGAGGTCGGCGGTGCGCGCCCGTACGGCGTTCATGATGCCGGCGACGTCGGACTCGTCCGTGGTGAAACGCGTCCGGGCGAAGAACAACCCCGTCTCGAGGTCGGAGTACTGCTCCTGCTCGAGGACGTTGGCGTCGACGTCAAGCAGTGCTCCGGTGATGGCATGGATGATCCCCGGCGCATCAGGGCAGGTGAAGGACAGGATGTAGGTAGGCATCACCGATGACGATAATCGGCGCCCCTCACTCACGTTCGCAGGGGGATGTGGTCCTCGTGGAGTGCCGCCGGCAGGACCGTCTCATAGCGCCGGCCTAGGGCGCTGACCCAGATCGGATCCGGAGGTGCCATGGGGTCGGGGAAGTCTTCCTCTATCAAATCCCAGCCCGAGGCCGCCCGATGACGGTTGTGTCGCGGACAGGTGGGCGACATGGTGGCCGCGCTGGTCACGCCTCCCTCGGCGTACGCAGGCAGGTGGTCGGCGTCGCATCGGGTGGACCGCACACCACAGGAGGGATGCTTGCATCGGCCCTCGCGGGCACGGAGGAATCGGGCCAGACGCGCCCCCGGGAAACGCCGCCGACCCTCGTCGATCAGGAAGTCCCCCACCGAATCGGTCACCCACCGGACCCACTCTCCGTCGGCGGCCAATGCCCGAGCGAACTCGGGATCGATGGCGCCGAAGCCGACCAACTCGCCGGGGCTATCGCTGAGGTCGAGCAAGGTGGTCAGCGGTACGACGACCCGCACCTCGGCGTTGACCTGTGCCAGGTCGCTGCCGTCATCGGCTGTGACCACCGGGTGACCCATCGGGCTCAGCCCGAGAGCGGCGAGCAGGGCTGCCTCGCGCCACTGGCCCAGGGTGCGATCATCACCCTCCTCGGCGCGCTGACGCAGCAGTCGAGCCTGCGCGTCGATCACCTGATGGGCAGCGGCGGCATCGGGTGACGGCCCGCGCATCGCCAACGTCGCGAGGCCGTCCTCACCCGGCCATAGCGAAACATCGGTGAACTCCCGTGCAGCCCGTCGGCGTCGCTCGGCGGCGGCGTCCGGATCAAGCGCGATCACCATCCGATTGACCCGCTCCCGCAAGCGGGCGGGAGGCAGTGCCGCGGCCAACGGAAGGAGCAGCTGAACAGCGCGATGGGAGAGATCCTGACCCGCGTCGTCGAGGCGACCGGACAGCACACCGACGCCTTCGGCAATCACTCGGGCCTGTGAGATGGTCAAGCGCCCATCGGACACAGCATCGCCCAACATCGGCCAATGGCGGACCAGGCAGTTCGCTTCGTGGACCTTGCGCTGGCCCGTGACCGGTGCCAGATGCAGAGCGGCGCCGACCTCGTCGCCAACACAGGAGTCAGACAGGGATGACTCCACGGGGGCATCAACAGCCGCGCGTACCGCGTCAGCGACCGCCACCAGCGACTGCGCGCGCACGATCTCGCTCCACCCGAGCAGTCGGTCGGCGGCGCACAGGTAACTGACGCGAGCGTCATCATCGAGACCATGCACGTCAACGCTGGCCAGCATCTGCGCAAGCTCTGGGCCAGGCGCGACCAGCTCCCAAGGATGCTCCCTCGGGCCGGTTACATCGCGCCATCCATCTGCCATATGAAGACCCTACGCGGGGGGTCCGACACTGAAGTCGATACGGATTTCCTCAACGCAATATCCATGCCACCGTTGACGCTCCCCTACCCTGAGAGCCGTGGCGCTCCTGGTCGATCCCGCGATCTGGCCATGGCGCGGGCACCTTTTTTGCCATCTCGTGAGTGACACGCACCTTGATGAGTTGCACGCTTTCGCGCGCTGGATCGGCGTACCGCCGCGGGCCTACGGGGGCGACCACTACGACATCTCCATCGACATGCGCCTCATCGCTATCGAAGAGGGCGCCATCGAGGTCACGAGTCGAGAACTGGTGCGAGCTCTCTACGTCGCCGGGATACGCCGCCCCGCGTCGTCGCGTACACATTCGCCGCAACCACGATGACGATGCCGACCCACTCGTGGAAGTTCAGCGCCTGGGACAGGATCGCCCACCCGGCGAGCGCCGCAAGCACGGGGTTGGCGCTCATCACGATCCCGAACAGCCGCGGCGGCACGAAGCGCAGGGCCAACAGATCAACGGCGTAGGGCACCGTCGATGACAGCACCCCAGCGATCAGCGCGTAGATGATCGGCAGCCCGGTGAGCTTGCCGTTGAGACCCAGCCACACCAGCACTGGCAGGTAAATGAGGGCGGCGATCCCCGCCGCCAGAGCCGGGGCCTGCAAACCCGGAAGCGCCGCACCCGCTCGTCGATTGAGCACGATGTACGACGCCCAGCAACCGGCGGCAAGGAGCGCAAGCGTGATCCCCCACCAGTCACTACTTCCACCGGGCAACACCAAGACGTAGACCCCGGCTCCCGCGGCAATCGCGGCGAAGAGATCGCCGCGCGTCCGAGAGGCGACCAGTGCGACTCCGAGCGGCCCCAGGAACTCCAGGGTGATGGCGAGCCCCAGACCCAGACGATCGATCGCGGCGTACAGGCTGAGATTCATGACCGAGAAGACACCGGCGAGCATCAGCACCGGGCGCCACTGCGCCCAGGTCATCGCGCGCACGGCCGGTCGACTCGTGGGCAGGAGCACCGCTGCCGCCACCAATTGCCGGATGGCGACAACGCCGGCCGGGCCGATCGCGCTGAAGGCGTGCGCGCCGATCGCAGCACCCACCTGGTTGCTGCTCGCCCCACCGAGCATCAGGGCAAGGCCACGCAGCCGCTGCCCCCTGACGATCTCGGTAGCCATGGCGCCATCGTGGGTGCGATGACCCGGGGATACAAATGAATGACGCATCACAGTTATGCTGATATCGCATGAATACCGAGACGCGGCGCCTTCGAGTCCTCGTGGCCCTGGCCGACGAGGGTTCCTTCACCGACGCCGCCATTGCGCTCGGCATCTCGCAGACCGCCGTGTCCCGCTCGCTCGCCTCGCTCGAGCGCGATCTCGGCGTACGACTGGTGCACCGCACCACGCGCGAGGTGTCGCTTACGGCGGTCGGCGCAACGGTCCTCGCTCATGCCCGACGCATCCTGGAGTCCTTCGCCGACCTTGAGCGCGCGGCGCACGGCGATCGCTCGCAACTGCGGGTCGGCTATGCCTGGTCGATGCTCGGCAAGCACACCGCCGAGGTGGAGCACTCCTGGCAGGAGACGCACCCTGACGTCGAGGCGGCGTTCATCCCATCGGACACGCGCAGCGCAGGCCTCCTCGAGGGCCTCACCGATATCGCGATCCTGCGGCACGCCATCGACGACCGGCGGCTGCAGGGTGTCGTCGTCGGACTTGAACCGCGCTATGCCGCCGTCGCCTCCGATCACCCGCTGGCACGCCGCCGAGTAATCCGGCTCGATGATTTCGACGGCGCCACCATCGCCATCGACACCGTGACGGGTACGACGTCCGCTGCCCTGTGGCCGGAGGGATCCGGCCCCACCGCAGTCCGACACATCCGAGGCATCGAGGAATGGCTTGCCGCCATCGCTTCGGGCAGAGCGCTGGGTGTCTCTTCGGCGGCTACGGTGTGGCAACACCCGCGTCCCGGCGTGACCTACCGGCGGATGTCAGGCGTGCCTCCGGTCGCGGTCACGCTCGCGTGGCGGACGAGCGATCCCCCGCCCCTTGCCCAAGATCTCGTCGGCATCGTGTCGGCGGCGTACGCGGACTAGATGTTGGGTCCGGCAGGTGGCTCTCAGCGCTCTCTCAGACATCTGCCAGGAAGTTCGGACATGCTCATTCACATGCGAACACACCGACTCGCCATTCCCGTCCTGCTCGCCTCGGCCGCCCTCACCCTGGCAGCCTGTGGAGGGACAGCCGCCGACAGCGCCACAAGCGCACCGGTGGCAACCTCATCGTCATCGAGCGTCGCGACAATCGAGTCGCCGTCCGCGGCACCGACGGTCGATGCGGCAGAGGAAGCCGCCGAATCCACCGAGGAAGCCGCAGCCGAGGGTGATGAGATGGCGCCCGCTGACTGCACACCGGGAGTCACCCTCACCGAGCAGACCGAGGGGCCGTACTACACGCCCGGCGCACCGGAGCGCACCGATATCACCGACGGTGCATTCGGCACCCCGCTGACGCTCACCGGCTATGTGCTCGATGCGAACTGCCAACCGGTGGCCGGTGCCACCGTCGACTTCTGGCAGGCCGACGGCAACGGGTCCTACGACAACAGCGGCTATGTGTTGCGCGGCATCCAAACCACGGACGCCAACGGCGCCTACACGCTGACGACCGTCATCCCCGGTCAGTATCCGGGCCGCACCGAGCACATCCACGTCAAGATCACGCCGCCCGGCGGGCCGACGTACACGACACAGCTCTACATGCCCGACTCCGAGGCCAACAATCGAGACGGCATCTACGTGCCCGGGATGGAGATCGCGATCGTGTCCTACGACAACACAGAGATGGTGGCGACCTTCGACTTCGTCCTGCCGGCCTAGTCGCGCCGACGATCGCCCTCTTCCACGGTCAGCGCACGCACGAGGCTGGTGAGCAGCCGCACGGAGGCCGTGAGCAGCAGGACGGTGAAGATCATCTGAGTCAATACGAGCCCACGCGCCCACTGCCCCTCGGCCGAGATGTCGCCGAAACCGATCGTCATCAGCGTGGTCATGGTGAAGTAGACCGCGTCCAGTGGCGTCTTCAAGCCATTGATCTCACCGGGCTGGGCGCTCAAGATCATGTACGTCGTCGCGAAGAGCAACACGGTCTCCACGATCATGACCGCGAGCACCAAGGCGCGGAACTGAATCGATTCGACATAGGTACGTCGTACGTCGCGCACCAGCATGTCGCCGAGGGCGAAGGCGAGGCAGGCCAGACCGACGACGACAGACACCGCCGCCAGCACGGGAGCATCCGCCCCGACCACCTGCATGACGAGCAGCAACACCACCATGAACCCCGCAATCACCGCGGGCAGGTAGGTGCGAATCGAGTAACGACCGTGCGGCATGGAGACCTCCTGGAGACGGCTGCGATCTGGAGGCTACGCGTCACC
>CAYGMM010000133.1:0-5703 GCA_964351035.1 uncultured Actinomyces sp. | reverse complement strand
AAGACGATTGCTGTCACGAGGACGGCGAGGAGCAGGATTCCGATGACGCGGCCAGCCTTCACGAGCGACAGGCTACGGCCTCGGGGGCGTTTCGTGACGCTGTCCGTGCAGTAGCGTCGAAGTCACCGTCGATCGCCGACCATGCAGGGAGTTTCGCCATGTCGAAGAAGGATGAGCACAGTGCGGCCACCGCGGCGCATCACAAGGATCGTGGAATCCTCAGCGATCTCGGTGAGGCGGCCGCCGAGACCCTGAGTGCGGCGGGCAAGGTGGTGGAAGCGACGGGCAAGGGTGCGTCAGACCTCGGTGCGTCGGCTGATGATGCGCTGGAGAAGCACGAGGCGCGCAAGCAGCAGCAGGGCTGACTACTCGGTGAATGTCACCGCACTAGCTACTCGGTGAACGTCACCCCTCTGTCTACTCGGTGAATGTCACCGAGCCCCGCTCGGCGTCGTACGTCACGGTGAACGCGGAGTACATCGCCGAACCGGCGTTGATGAGGTTCGGCCCCTTCGGGCTGACCTTGACGGCGTTCAAGCCGAAGACCTTGCCCGCGTCGAAGTTCCACGGATAGAACGCTGCGCCGGGCGCCCCCATCGACACGGGGGTACCGGTCTCGAGCAGGCCGATGCGGTTCGTTGTCAGCCCAGCGAAGTCAGCACCCTTCACCATCATGAACGGCGCCATGGAGTCGAAGTAGGTCGGCGCGCACGTGCGATCGAGATCCCCCAACTGCCAGCACACCGGGGCCGCCTTGTCGTTCCAGTACTCACCACCGGTCGCGGAGATGCCCTGGCTCTTCAGCGGGATGGTGGCGACGGCCTCGGACGAGGGCAGTGCACCGAGGACGAGTTCCCCGGTTCCGCCGGTGCGCAGCTTGTTCGGATGGAAGCGCAGGCTCCAGTGGGCGCTCACGGCGCCGGGCAGAAGAGTCAGTGGGTTCACCAATTGCTGGTCAGACAGCCCAATTCCCAGGATGCCCTGGATGCCGGCCTGGGCGGCGGACTTGGTCCAGGAGTTGGACTTCATCCACATGAAGTCGATGGGGAACTTCGCGTGCACACCGGAGATGGCGAAGGGGGCGGTGCCGACGCGGCCGCTGAGTCGCTGGCCGTCGAAGACCCACGAGATCTTCTTCTTGGTGATGTTGACCCCCGCGGGCGTCTTCTTCCAGGCTCCGGGGAGCAGTCGCAGGCCGACCGACCCGGTGTCGACCGCGACACGGATCGGCTGGGAGTCGCCGATGGTGATGAGCGCCATGCCGTACAGGCCACGGGTCTTGGGTGCCTCGATGAGCTTGAGTGGGACCTCCACCAGCACCGGCTCGCCGGGGGTGGCAGGGGCGACCGCTACGGGTGCGGCATGGGCGGCAACGGGGATGAGGGCGAGGGCGGCAGCGGTAGCGCCAACCAGGACCATGCGAGCTGCGCGGGAGGTCATATCGGACACCCTACGGGGGCGTGTCCACCCAGGACCCCCGTGCTGACGCGGTACTGGCGTCGTGTCGACGCCTCGTGGCTGCGCGGCCAAGCCGCGCGCGAGCATCTCAGTCCTTGGCGAAGATGTGCACGAGGTCCATCGCCTCGCGCATTGGTTCCTCGGTGAGGTGCGGCTCGGCAAGTTCGCGGAAGCGCACGAAGACGCTCTCGTCGACGGCCTCCTCGGCTTCGAGATCGGACTCGAAGATGCCGATCCCGCGGATGACGGACCCATCGCGGTCACCGGTCACCAAGATCAGGTCCTCGGTGGGATTGGCGGTGCCGAACTCGTCGGCAAATTCGATGTAGGCAGCCAGGACATCGTCGTAGGCCTCGGGACGGACGAACATCGTGTATTCGATGACGGTGCTCATGCGACGAACACTAGTGCCTCGGGATGTCGTCGAGCGGGGCCGCGTTGAGAGTTCCGGGGCGCCCCACATCAGTAGGGTGTGCCCATGGCCGATCTCGCGCTGCCACGTGACTTCGCTGCGCGCTATGGCGCGGGACTCGATCGAGCGCTCGTGCTCGGCGGTGGCGGGGTCTGGTTCGTCGCCTGGCAGACCGGCTTCCTGCGCCGGCTCGGTGAACTTGACATCCATCTCGGCGATGCCGATCGCTTCGTCGGCACATCGGCCGGCTCGATCGTCGCGAGCATCGTTTCCGGCGAGCGCCTCGCGGGGTTCGCTCGCACGGTCGACCTTCTCGCCAAGGCGCCCAAGGTGCTCGATCTCCTCGCTCCGGCCGGATCGTTCGCGCCTAGCCAGCAGCACGCGCTGGATCTCTTCCGTCAAGCGTTGGACAACCAGCCGGCCACGCTCCGCCGGATTGGATTTGCCGCCCTCGCCGCGCAAACGCCCTCGCGTGAGTCCACCGCACGCAATCTGGCGCTCATTCTGCGGATGCGGCGCTGGCCGTCATCGCGGTTGCACATCACCTGTGTTGACGCCTACACCGGCGAGAGATGCGTCGTCACGGCAGAGCACGGCGTCCCGATCAACCGTGCGACTGCCGCGAGCAGTGCTGTCCCCGGCATCTTCGCCCCCCAGCAGGTCCTGGATCGCCGGTGCATGGACGGTGGTGTGGCCGGTACCGGCGTACATCTCGATGTCGTGGCGGGAGCGCGCAAAGCGCTCATCGTGTCGCTTGTCGACGGCAGCGAAGATGCATTGCAGTGGGGGACGGCCACGCCGGAGAGCATCCGCCAGGAGTACGCCGAGCTGCTGGCGAGCGGCACCGAGGCGCTCCGGATCACACCGGATGTGACGGTGCCCGAGGACGTGATGAATCCGGCGCTGGCAGCGAACGCGGTCAACCAGGGGGCGCGACAGGCCGAGCAGATGGCGGAGGAGATCCGCGCCTTCTGGTCCTGATCCCTACTTCGCACCCTTGTGGTTTGTGGTTGCTCACTCGCCGACTTAGCGACCATTTCCCACAAGGGTGCGGAGGGGCTAGCGGCGGCGGGCCGCGGTCCAGAGGTACTGCTGGGTGTCACCATCGGGTCGGACGTGGTCGGCGATCTCGCTGGAGACCCGCTCGAATTCGTCCCCGAGCAGCCCGTCGATCATCGATTCGTCGTACCGGCGCACGGGCAGCCCGGCACACATCTGCGGGCCCTCGGGGCCGAAGACGCCGATGATGGCGATCGATCCCGGATGCGTGCCGGCGAGCAAGGTTGAGCGGTAGCGCACGACATCGGCGTCGTCGAGCAGGAAGTGCAGGACGGCTCGGTCATGCCATACGTCGTACTCCCGCGGCGGAGCCCAGGTCAGCAGATCGGCGTCGATCCACGTCACCGCATCCGCCGACTCCCCGAGTCGCTCGCGAGCGATTGCCAGGCCGACGGGGGAGTGGTCGACGCAGGTGATGTTGGTGTATCCCAACGCGGTGAGGTCATCGACCAGCACGCTGGCACCGGCTCCCACATCGACAAGGGATGCATCGCGGGAAACACCGAGTTGGTCAAGCAGGCGCACCGACATGGCCGCCTGCGGCTGGTACCAACCGCGCGTGGTGTCGCCGGCCTCATAGGCCGTGTCCCAATGCGCCGGTGTCGACACGTCCTCATCTCTCCTTCTGCGGATGGTCTAGGCGATCGGCAGGGTGCCGAGGTCGTGTTCGATGACGTCGCGATCCTCATCGTCGAGGTCCACGGCAATCCGATAGGACAGGTTGCGTTGCTCGCGTGCCGCATCCATGTCTCCGAGTACGGCGTACGCGCGGGCCAGGGCCTCATGGGCCGATGCGGGCACGAATTCGTCCACCCGCTCGGCGTCGCAGATGGCCAGCGCGCGCTGGGCGTGGGCCAGCGCGGCAGCGCCATCGCCGAGGACGGCGTAGACACGGCTGCACTGCCACTCGCCGATCGCCCACTGGGTCGGCGCCCCGACTCGGCGCCAGTGCCACAGGCTGGCTAGGGCGCACTGCACCATCGCGGCCGCCTGGTCGGCGTTCCGCTCGGGCAGGTCCAGCAGGCGCCAGGTCGCGTGGAAGAGGTCCATCGCGATCTGTCGCTCCCGATCCATCGACGGCTCGCCGAGTCCGGCGGAGGCCAGGAATCGTGGGCCATTCGGCGTCTCGAACGCCGCGATCATCCCCGGGCCGAGGTCCGCCTGCACGGTGACCGGGCCGGCGAAGTCCAACGACTCCAGCAGTGCGCGTACTCGCTGGACATCAGGATGCAGCAGGGTCAGGGAGATGAGTTTCAACGATGACGAGGGCAGTTGCGGGGGAGCGACATCCCAAGTGATGACGGACGGGGCGACGCCATCGACGCGCAGACGTCCATCGGCGGGGATCCCGATCCGCCAGGTGAGGTCACCGCGCTGCATCGGTGTCACCTCGCCAAGGTCCTCAGCACCGGAAATCGCAACGACATCGGGCGTGCGCACCACCCAGTGATGTAGAGCCGCAGGCCCGCTGAACTCGTCAAGGCCGAACCAGCGGGGCCGATCAGGTGCCGTCCCGTCCGGATCGATGGCGATCGCCTCGAGGTAGGTCCCGGCTCCGGTGTTGATGACCTGGTTATGCGTGCCCATGCGCGGATGCTGGCCCCCACCGATCGGCGCGACCCCGAGCGCCGACTCGATAGCGGCTGACGCTTCGGTCAGCGTCGGTCCCGCAACAACGAGATGGTCAAGGACGCTGGGCATGTCGGCACAGTACCGCTGGGCAGAACGCCGCGTGGCCGCTGCTTGGCGCCTGGCTACGCTCGCGGGGTGACTCCCGGCCCAGCCGCGCCCACGCGCACGGCGTCCATCGGCGATCTCGGCGTGGGTGCCGGCGCCGGATTGACCGGCGGACTCTTCGGGGTCGGTGGCGGTCTCGTTCTCGTGCCCTACCTGGTCCTGGCCCGGCACTGGCCGCAGAAGCAGGCGCAGGCCACCTCGCTGGTTGCGGTGGCGATGTCGGCCGTCGCCGGGGCCGCGACGTACGCCGTCTTCGGCTCGGTGGCGTGGCTGGCCTTCCCCTTCATCCTTGTGGGCGGGCTCGTCGGTGCCGTCGTCGGCAGTGCCGCGGTACGTCGCATCCATCCGTGGGCCCTGCAACTTGGCTTCTCCGCGGTCATCGTGCTGACCGCGCTCAAACTCGCCCTGACTCCCGCGGCAGACGACACGGTGGCCAGCGTGCCCGATCTCACCGTGGGAGCCGCCATCGGATACCTCGGTGCCGGTCTCGTCATGGGCATCTTGTCGGCACTGCTCGGTATCGGTGGAGGTCTCGTCCTGGTTCCGGTCCTCGTCACGCTCTTCGGCTACACCCCGCATCTGGCGGCCGGCACCTCGCTCGCTGTCATGGTGCTCATCGCGCTGACCGGCGCGGCGCGACAGACCAAGCCGGGCTTCACGCTGTGGGGGCGTGGGGCAGTTCTCGGGGGCGCAAGTGCGGTTGGGGCTTTCCTCGGTGCGCGCGTTGCTCTGGTGCTGCCGATGCAGGTGCTGGTGTGGCTTTTTGCCGTCCTTCTCACCGTGGTCGCCGCGAGGATGTTCTGGTCCGGTTGGCAGGGCCGTAAGGCCGCTCAGGAAGGCTCCGCGACCGTCACCTCCTAGCTGGGATTGCCTCTGGGACATTGACCCACGTGCCTACTTGATGGGCCATGGCCCTGCGTTGGGAGATGTGCACAGCGGGGCACCGGCAATTTCGCCAATTCGGCTGTTGTTGTGACCGCCTCCGAGGGGTTACGGTGGAACCGGCCCCTCGCAGGATCCCCCCCGAACCGGCGAGG
>CAYGMM010000132.1:0-5709 GCA_964351035.1 uncultured Actinomyces sp. | reverse complement strand
GCTTCGAGGAACCCGGTCGTGAACAGGACGAACGTCGGCGGACGGGTGCCGGCCTGGGTCCCGAAGAGAATGCGTGGTTGGCGACCACCCCGCACCGGGTGGGGGTGGGCAGCGACCAACTCGGCGAGGAACGCATTGAGCCGCGACGTAGGGACGCGCGTCTCCCACCCGGCCAGCGCTGCGTCTAGCGCTGGAACCAACTTGGCCATGTGCCGACCCGTCAGCGCTGACACGTTCACCCGCGGAGCCCAACGGACCTGCACCAGTTCACGATCGATCTCGCGCTCGAGGTAGCGCTGCCGCTCCTCGTCGACCAGGTCCCACTTGTTGTAGGCGATGACCAGTGCGCGCCCGGTCTCGACCACGAGGGAAAGCAGTCGCAGATCCTGCTCACTCAATGGCTCGGAGGCATCGACGAGGACAAGGGCGATCTCGGCCTTCTCCAACGCCGCTCGCGTCCGCAGGCTCGCGTAGTACTCATGCCCGCTGGCCTCGCGTACGCGACGGCGGATGCCAGCCGTGTCAACGAACCACCACTCGCGATCTCCGAGGACGATGAGTTCATCCACCGGATCGACCGTGGTCCCCGCGACGGAGTCCACGACGACACGCGCCTCGCCCGCCAGTTTGTTGAGCAGGGACGACTTGCCGACATTGGGCTTGCCGAGCAGGGCCACGCGCCGCGGACCGCCGCCCTTGGTGCGCCCCTTCCCCTCTTCGGGCAGCAGAGCGACCACTTCGTCAAGCAGATCACCGCTGCCGCGACCGTGCAGGGCTGAGACGGCGTGTGGCTCGCCGAGACCGAGCGACCACAGCGCGGCCGCGTCGGCTTCGGTCCGAGAGTCATCGACCTTGTTGGCCACCAGCAGCACGGGTACGCCGGCCTTGCGCAGCACCCGCACGACGGCTTCGTCCTCATCGAGCGCGCCAACGGTGGCATCGACGACGAAAAGGACGGCATCGGCCTCGTTGATCGCGCGCTCGGCCTGCGCGGCGATCTGGGCGGCCATGCCCCGGGCATCGCGCTGCCAGCCCCCGGTATCCATGAGCAGGAAGTCCCGGCCATTCCACTCGGCCGGATAGCTCACCCGGTCGCGCGTCACTCCCGGAATATCCTCGACAACCGCCTCGCGTCGCCCGATGATGCGATTGACGAGGGTCGACTTGCCAACGTTCGGCCGGCCGACGACCGCTACCGTGGGCAGCAGCGGCTCCTCGGCCAGTTCGGCGGCATCGAACTCTTCCAGGTCGCCGAACTCCGCAATAGCCGCAGCGCGGGCGGCGGCGAGGAGAGCCGCCTCGTCGTCGGATTCGGTGTCATCGATCCACTCGACGACCGTGGTCTCGGGCTCATCGGGGAGCAGGTCGTCGGTCACAACGCACCATTGTGCCCGGTGGCGGGCGCGTCAGCGCCGCGCCCCGCCCGCGACCGCGAAAGGAGCACGTGATCGGCGAAGTGCTGCCGCATTTGCTCAGCGATCGCCATGATGGCCGCTCGCTGGGCCGGATCGGCGACCGCCGTCGGGGTGAAGGGCTCCCCGATGAGGACGTCGATGGCCGAGCGCGGTCTTGGCGGGTCGGTGGGGCGGGCGCCCGCCGAGCCGAGCACCGTCACCGGCACCACCGGCACACCGGTCTGCGCCTGGACGTAGGCCGCGCCGGCGACGAAGTCACCGGTAGTCCCTGAGCAGCCCTCGGGGAACATGACGACCGCGTGCCCCTCTCGGAGCAGACCGACCGCATCCCGAAGTCCCTTCCCAGGCGTCTGCTCCGTGACCACGATGCGGCCCAGGGTCTCCCGCCAGCCCGGCGGCGTGCTGCCCTCTCCCACCACGACGGCGGCCGGACGCGTCAGGTTGGTCGACAAGATGGTCGGATCGAGGAGACCGGAGTACGTGCTCAGGATCAGGACGCCGCCCTGGCGCGGAACCTGATGGCCACCGGTCACCCGCACGCGGTAGGTCGCGCGCACTACCGGTCCGAGCAGATTGCGCACGGAGGCGCCGCGGAGCGGTGTCATCGGGCGTTCGGGGCCAGGTACGCGATGACCTCGTCGATGACCCCATCGAGACTGAGGTGCGTGCCATCCAGGTGGACCGCATCATCAGCCGCCTGCAGGGGCGAGGCTGCTCGCGTGGTGTCGCGGCGGTCCCGATCGGCCAGGTTGGCCGCGGCCGACGAGACGTCGTACGACGTATCTCCGTCGCCCTGCCGCTCCAGCGCCCGACGTTGGGCCCGCGCCTCGGCATCAGCGGTGAGATAGATCTTCAGATCGGCGTCGGGTAGCACCACCGTGCCGATATCTCGGCCTTCCATGACCACGCCGACGTCATCGGCGAGGGATCGGCTGACGATCTCGCGCTGTTGGCGCACAAGCCGGGAGCGCACCTCCGGTACCGCCGCCACCTTGCTCACCGCGGAGGCCACCGCATCCTCACGAATAGCCGTCGACACGTCGCGCCCATCCACGTAGACGCGCGGATCGTCCGGATCGACATCGAGGCGAATGCGAGGCTGCTCACAGACGTCGGCCACGGCCTCTGGGTCATCAATGTCGACGGCGTTGGCGAGCATCCACCAGGACATGGCGCGGTACATCGCACCGGTATCGACGTAGCGCAGCCCGAGCCGACGGGCCACCCCACGGGAGGTGCTCGACTTGCCCGACCCCGAGGGTCCGTCGATGGCGATGATCAGCGGCACAGCGCCAGACTATCTGCCCGCTAGTCGCGGACATCGAAGCCGAGCGAGACCAACCCCTCACGCAGTCGCTGGCTCACTTCGGGCCGCACCGACAACTCGATCAGGCCCGAAGGCCGGCCGAGGACGTGGTCTATCCGCACATCCTCAAGGTTGACGCCAAGTTCGCCCGCGGCCACGAAGAGACTGGCCAACTGCCCGGGCTCATCCTTCACGATGGCCGTCACCACGTCGTATGCCGTAGCCGCGTCACCGTGCTTGCCGGGCACACGATCGCGGCCCGCATTGCCACGCTCCAGCGCCTGGGTCACGACACGACCTTCGCCGCCGCGCAGGTCATCGACCACATGCTGCAAATCGGTCGCAAAGGCGTCCAACACGTCAGCCACGGACGCCGCATTGGCGGCGAGGATCTCCCGCCACAGCACGGGATCGGATTCGGCGATTCGCGTCATGTCACGCAGGCCCTGACCGGACACCGAGACGGATTCGTCGTCGGCCTCGATGAGTCTTGCGGCAAGGAGAGAGGAGATCAACTGCGGTGCGTGTGAGGTGAGGGCGACGGCGCGATCGTGATCGTCCGGATCCATGACAAAGGGCACAGCGCCGCAGGTCACCGCAAGGTCGATCACCTGCTGCACACGGGCCGGGTCGGACTCCGGGAGCGGTGTGACTACCCAGGGGCGGTCATCGAAGAGGTCAACACGGGCGCCGGCCGGTCCGGAGATTTCCCGACCGGCCATCGGGTGTCCCCCGATGATTCGACGAGGATCCGCGCCTGCTCCCACCGCCGCGGCCAGTGGGGACGACTTCACCGAGGTCACGTCGGTGATCGTGGCCTCCCCCTGCCCAGCCACACGCGCCATGACTTCACCCGCACTGGCCGGCGGGACGGCCACGACGATCAGTTCGACGTCACTATCTCCGGGCCAGGCGCCCCCCGCACCACGCGCCACTGCCTCGGCGAGCGCGGCCGGGTCGCGGTCGGTGAGGAAGACGTCGACCCCCGCGCGTCGCAGCGCCAACCCGATCGACGCGCCGAGGAGACCGCTGCCGACGACGAGGACGGGCCCGGTCACCGGCACGGTCATTGGGCGAGGTCCTGCCGGAGCACCTCGGCCCCGCGCAGGTAGACGTGTTGGATCTGTCCACGCGGCAGATCGCTCTCGACGTGCGCCAGGATCCGGATCGCCCGCTGCACCGCCCCCTCGACGTCGATCTCCTGGGCGCACATCAGGGGGATATCGACGAAGCCGAGTTGCCGTGCGGCCGCCGCGGGAAACGCGCAGTGCAGATCCGGTGTGGCGGTGAACACCACGCTGACGAAATCGTCCAACGTGACGTTGTTGCGATCCATCACCTCGGTGAGGAGTTCGACGACCGCGTCCGCCATCTCCGCGGAGTCGTCCGCGGTCAGGAGGGTCGCACCCCGAATCCCACGCAAGGCCATGCGGTCACCCTAGTGGGCCTACAGCCCGGCGGCGGTGTAGAGGCTCCGCAGCTCCGCGCCGGAGATCGCCCGGTAGCGACCCGGGCGCAACTGCCCGAGCCGAATCGGGCCGATCTGCGTGCGTACGAGTTCCTCCACCGGGTGGCCTACGGCGTCCAGCAGGCGTCGCACGATGTGGTTACGGCCCTCATGCAGGACGACCTCGACCAGCGCCTGGTTGGGAGTCGCCTCGACGATGCCGAAGGAGTCGACCTTGGCCGGTCCATCCTCCAGCTCGACGCCTTCCCGCAACTGGCGACCGACTTCGCGCGGCACCGGTCCGGGCACGAGGGCGATGTAGGTCTTGGGGACGCCGTGGGACGGGTGCGAGAGGTTCTGCGCGAGGACACCGTCGTTCGTCAGGAGCAGAAGTCCCTCGGTGTCGGAATCGAGGCGGCCGATGTGGAACAGCCGCTCGGTTCGGTCCGCGACATAGTCACCCACGCAGGGGCGCCCGAGGTCATCGGACATCGTCGTGACGACGCCGCGCGGCTTGTTTAGAGCGAGGACGATCAGGTCCGGCGCCGTAGGCACTCGCTCGCCATCGACGCGGATATTGGCACGCAGCGGATCCACCCGCATCCCCTGCTCGCGCACCACGCGGCCATCGACCTCCACGCGCCCCTGCGCGATGAGTTCCTCACACGCGCGGCGACTGCCCAGGCCGGCTTGGGCGAGGACCTTCTGCAGTCGGATCCCTTCGTCGGCCACTACTCCCCCGCGTGCACAGAGTCGAGGACCGCGTCGAGTTCGGCGAGGTCCGGGAGGTACTCCGATAGGTCGGGTAGATCCTCCAAGGTGGCGATGCCGAGGCGCTCCAGGAAGTACGGCGTTGTGCCGTAGAGGATCGCCTGCGACGAGGGATCGGTGCCCGTCTCCTCGACGAGGCCACGGGACTGCAGGGTGCGCAGAACTCCGTCGACGTTGACTCCGCGCACAGCACTAATGCGAGCCCGCGATACCGGCTGCCGGTAGGCCACGACCGCAAGTGTCTCCAGCGCCGCCTGGGTCAAACGCGCCTGCTGTCCGTCGAGGACGAAGCGCTCGATCACACCGGAACACGTGTCGCGGGTGTAGAAGCGCCATCCGCCGGCCACCTCGCGTAACGCGAAGCCACGCTCGGCCGCGGTGTAGTCATCGGCCAGCCGGTGCAACTCCGCCTCGACCTCCTCGACCGGATGGCGGGTGGTCTCCGCGAGCGCTACAGCCGAGAGCGGCTCGACCGCGACGATGAGCAATGCCTCGAGAGCGGCACCGAGGGACGGCGCGCCGAGCTCGTCGGGCATCTCCTCCCCCGCCTCATCGATCGAATCGGCCTCCTCGATCGGTTCGGTCTCCTCGACCGCACCGGCGTCCGCCATGTCCTCACTCATCGGTGACTTCCTCCTTGGCTTCGGCGTGTTCGTCCGGAGCATCGTCCGAGGCGGCATCCGCTCCTGCGGCCGACTCATCCTGATCGTCGTACTCGTCGTCGATGTCGATATCGCCCTCATCGGTTCCGGTCCAACGAATCGTGAGGT
>CAYGMM010000131.1:0-5779 GCA_964351035.1 uncultured Actinomyces sp. | reverse complement strand
CCCGAGGGCTCGACCGTGGTGTTCTCTGCTCACGGTGTTGCGCCGTCCGTCCATGCGGAGGCGGCCGAGCGGCAACTGAAGACGATCGATGCCACGTGCCCGCTCGTGACCAAGGTGCACTCCGAGGCCAAGCGCTTCGCCGGCGACGGCATGCAGATCCTGCTCATCGGTCATGAGGGCCATGAGGAGGTCGTCGGCACGATGGGGGAGGCTCCTGAGGCGATGACGCTGGTGGATTCCCCTGAGGATGCCCATCACGTGGAAATCGACCCGGAGCGCCCGGTGATCTGGTTGTCGCAGACCACGCTGTCCGTCGACGAAACTCTCGAGACTGTCGATCGGCTCAAGGGCCGCTTCCCGCAGTTGCAGAGCCCGCCGAGCGACGACATCTGCTACGCGACCCAGAACCGCCAGGCTGCGGTCAAGGAGATTGCGCCCGAGTGCGACCTGATGATCGTTGTTGGATCCGGCAACTCGTCGAATTCCGTGCGTCTGGTTGAGGTGGCGCTGGAGGCAGGTGCCACCTCGGCGTACCGGATCGATGCCGCGGATGAGATCGACGAGACGTGGCTCGATGGTGTCGAGACGGTTGGTCTGACGTCGGGTGCGTCGGTTCCCGAGACGCTTGTTGAGGGTGTGCTCGCCTACCTGGCCGAGCGCGGTTTCGGTGATGCGCAGGAGGTGCAGTCGGCGGAGGAGACGTTGGTCTGCGCCCTGCCGCCGGAGTTGCGCCGCGATCTCAAGGCCGCCGGCAACTGAGCGCCACCGGTACTGACGCTCATCGCTTCGTACTGAAGCTATTCGCTACGCCGACTGATCGACCGCCGGATAAGCACGATCACCAGGGCGGCGATGGTCGCACCGAAGATCCACAGGGCGTTCGAGCCCAACGTGGTGACGATCATGAAGGCCTCGTTGATGAGCCAGTCGCCCGACGTACTGACGGTGAGCTGACCCGCGGTGAGCGTGGCGAGGAAGAAGGCCAGAGGCGGGGCGACCACGGCAATGATCGCGTCGTCGCGGCGGACCGTGAAGGCGGTGTAGACGCTCACCACGACAAGTGCCACACCGGTGAGCCAGCCGAGGCCGACCTGACCCATGACCAGCGCGTCGGCAAACGCCATGACGACGGTGACACCGATGACGATGAGCCAGACGCTGCCGGCACCGATGCCACGCTGGGCATGTGCGCCGGAGCGGCGGCCGGTGGAGGCGGGGGCGGGATCGACCTCAAGCGAGACCGCAGGGGCCGGGTCCTCGAGGACCTCGACCGGTGTGGGCGGCTCGAGGACCTCGACCGGTGGAGCAACGACCGGCGGCGCAACGACCGGTGGCAGATCCGGCATTGTGCCGGAGTTGACCTCGGGCTCCGGGACGAACTCCGGGGTGGGGGCACTGGCGAGGCTCACACTGCGCAGGCCGACGACTTCATCGAGGGAGAGGGCAGGTACGGCGCTCTCGGCGGCTGACCCCTCAGCGCGCAGCGACCGGAACAGTCGCCCCGTGGGAGTGGTCGCATCGCTCACGATCGCCAAGGCTACGGGATGGGGACCGTCGGTTCGGACGCCCCGGCCTCGCGACTGCGCTGAGTGATGGGTTGCGGGGCGGTGAGATCGCCGTCGCCGACACCCAACTCCGATAGTCGACGAGCGGACACCAACACGCGCCCGTCAAGGGACCCCACGGCCTTGTTGTAGTGACCGACGGCTGCATCAAGGGAACTGCCCATGCGGCGCACGTGGTCGAGGAAGGTGCCGAGTCGCTCGTAGAGCTCCCGGCCGAGGGCGTGGATCTCGCGCGCGTTGTCGGCGACTGCCTCGCGGCGCCACACGTGCGCGACCGTGCGAAGCAGGGCGAGCAGGGTGGTGGGTGTCGCCACGATGACCCCGCGGTTGAAGGCACGGTCGAGCAGTGTCGGGTCTTCACGTAACGCGATGCCGAGCATGGACTCCGCGGGCAGGAACAGGACAACCGCCTCGAGGGATCCGTCGTATCGCCGCCAATATTCCTTGGCTCCGAGGCGATCCACGTGCGCGGCCACGTCGCGGGCGTGCCGTCCGTACAGGTCAGCCCTGGCCGCGGGGTCGTCGCTGGCCTCAGCCTCCAGTAGTGCCGCGAGAGGAACCTTGGCGTCGATGATCAAGGCGCGCTCGGCACCGAGGTGGACCACCAGGTCCGGCCGGATGACACCGTCGTCGCGGGCTTGAGTGTCTTGCTCGATGAAGTCGACGTGTTCGAGCATCCCGGCGCTCTCCACCAGTCGGCGTAGGTGCGCCTCACCCCAGCGACCGCGTACGTCGACCCGGCCCAGGGCGGTCGCCAGCGACCCGGTCTCGCGGCGAATGACCTCGGCGGTCGCTTCGACGTGGCGGAGTTGCTCGCCGATCTCCGCCCGCATGCCCGCCTGGTCGGCGCGGCGCAGCGACTCAGCCTCATCGAGCCGATGACCGAGGCGATCCAGGGCGGTCTCGACCGCGACCAGGTCGGGTCTGTCGGCGGCTGAGCTGGATCGGGAGCGGCCCAGGGCGTAGCCGGCGAGCAGGGCCGCAGCAGCGCAGAGCACAGCGACCAGCGCGATGATGACGATGACGGCGGAGGTATCCATGCCACGACTGTCCCAGGAGGGTCCGACAGCCCGGGAAATTCACACGCGGTGCGTCTATCTACGCAGGGGTATGTAGTCGTCGGTGAGGACGGCGGGCATCGAGGTCTCGTAACGCCGCCCCAGCGTGCTGACCCAGATCGGATCCGGTGGCCCGTAGGGATCCTTCGGGCCCTCCTCCTCAACGCTCCAACCAGAAGCCGCCCGGCCGCGGTTGTGCCGTGGGCAGGTGGGGGACAGGCCCTGGGCAGACGTCCGGCCGCCGATGCCATAGGCGGGGAGGTGGTCGGCATCGCAGTTGCGCGAACGCACGCCACAGGACGGGTGCTTGCAGCGTTCTTCGCGGTGACGCAGGAACCGGGCCAGCCGCGCGCCGGGGAATCGCTGGCGCCCCTCATCGATCAGGTAGTCGCCCACCGAGTCGGTCACCCAACGTTGCCAGTCGGCATCGGCCGCGAGGGCGCGCACCAACTCCGGATCGAGCGGGCCGAAGCCCTCAAGGTCGCCGGGGGTGTCGGTGAGGTTGAACAGCGTGGTGAGCGGCACGGTCACACGGATCTGCACGTCGGGATGCGCCAATGGCGAAGCGTCCACGACCGGCGAGGGGCCGACCTGGTCGGTCGATTCCGACGCGCTCGTGCTGGGCAATACCGCGGCGCGACCGATCGGCGCTAGCCCGAACGCGCTCAGCAGGGCGGCATGGCGCCATTGGCCCAGGGTGCGATCGTCACCGTCGTCCGCGGCCTGTCGCATGGCGCGCGCCCGAGCATCGATGAGGTCGCGAACGGCCACGGTGTCAAGGGACGGCCCGCGAGCCGACAGGCAGGCGATCCCATCAGCCTCGGCCCACATCGAGACATCGGTGTGGTCCCGCTCGGCTCGCCGACGCCGGCGGGCGGAAGCCTCCGGATCGAGCGAGGCCACCAGCCGGGTCATGCGCTCCCGAAGCCGTGCCGGTGGCAGATCGCCGGCGAAGAACATCGCCATGGACACTGCTCGGTCGGATAGATCGACCCCGGACTCGTCCATGTGCCCCGACAGGATCGACACGCCCTCGTAGACCTCGCGGGCCTGGCCGATGGTGAGGTCACCTGCCGCAACGGCCTCGCCGAGGGACGGCCAGTCACGCACCAGGGCCCCAGCGGCATTGACCCTGCCCGTCGCGGTGCGCGTGGCGATGTGCAGGGCCGCGGCCACTTCGTCGGCGACCCAGCCCTGCTGGTGAGAGGAGAACTCGACGTTCGGCGTCGCCGTCGCGGCGTACACGGCATCGGAGACGGCGACCAGCGCCTTGGCCTGCAGGACGTGGGTCCACCCCAGGAGTCGATCGGTCGCCGCGAGGTAGGCCACGCGTTCGCCGTCATCAAGACTGGCCGGATCAATCTCGGCCAGCATCTCGGCGAGTTCCGGGCCGGGCGGCAGCGACTCCCACGGGCACACGCCCGTCTCGCTGCGATCCCGCCACCCTGCTGCCATGCCCCCAACCTAGGTGGGGGGTCTGACAATGAAACGTGACCGCAGATCCGCCATTCGCATCCAACGCCTAGGATCGCGGCACTATGGCTCTCACTATTGGCATCGTCGGCCTGCCCAACGTCGGCAAGTCCACCCTTTTCAACGCTCTCACCGAAAACGACGTCCTCGCGGCGAACTATCCCTTCGCCACGATCGAGCCGAACACCGGTGTCGTCGAGGTCCCGGACCCGCGCCTCGCCGTACTCGCGCAGATCTTCGGCTCCGAGCGGATTCTCCCGGCAACTGTGCAGTTCGTCGACATCGCCGGCATCGTCAAGGGCGCGAGTGAAGGTGCCGGCCTAGGCAACCAGTTCCTCGCCAACATTCGCGAGTCCGATGCCATCTGCCAGGTGCTACGGGCATTTGACGATCCCGACGTCGTACACGTCGAGGGTCGCGTGGACCCGGCCGAGGATCTCGCCACGATCAATACCGAACTGATCCTCGCCGACATGCAGACGGTCGAGAAGGCAATCCCGCGCTTGCAGAAGGAAGCGCGCATCAACAAGGATCGCGCTGCTGCACTCGCCGCTGCAGAGAAGGCGCAGGAGATCCTCAACGAGGGCACGACGATCTTCGCCTCCGGCATGGACGCCTCCGAGATCCGCGAACTCTTCCTGTTGACCGCCAAGCCGTTCCTGTACGTCATCAATGCCGACGAGGAGCAGCTCTCGGATGCGGCGTTCCGGCAGAAGATGCGTGATCTCGTCGCGCCGGCGGAAGCCGTCTTCCTCGACGCCAAGATCGAGGCCGAACTCGTCGGGCTCGATCACGAGGAGGCGCTTGAGTTGCTGCAGTCCATCGGTCAAGACGAGTCTGGACTGGACGCACTTGCCCGCGTCGGCTTTGACACTCTCGGTCTGCAGACCTACCTCACTGCTGGGCCCAAGGAAGCGCGCGCCTGGACGATCCACAAGGGTGATACGGCGCCGGAAGCAGCCGGCGTCATCCACACCGACTTCGAGAAGGGCTTCATCAAGGCCGAGGTCGTGTCCTTCGATGATCTGGTCGACGCGGGATCGATGGCCGAGGCCAAGGCACGCGGCAAGGTCCGGATGGAAGGCAAGGACTACGTCATGGCCGATGGCGACGTGGTCGAGTTCCGCTTCAACGTGTAGTCCGCACCACCTCAGGTTTTGCGACAGGAATCGGCAAAAGTTGGCCGCGGAATTCCCGTTAACTGTCGCAAAAGCGATTCATGGGTCCCGCGTGGCGTGTCCTGTCCTCGCACGGGTCAGACAAGTTCATTCACCCGATGACACCGTGCTGAGCCTCAGCGATGAGGCGGATGCGGTGCGCGAGTTCGATGTCGAGTTGGGTGACGCCGCCAACGCTGTGGGTGGACAGTGTGAAGGTGACGGTGCGCCAACGGATGTCGATATCCGGATGGTGGTTCATGTCCTCAGCTTCGAGGGCGATCTGATCGACGGCGGTGATCGCGCTAGGGAAGTCGAGAAAGTCGTATGAGCATCCGATGGCCTCGGTGCTGCCAGTCCAGCCCGGCAGCGAAACCAGTTGATCCGCGATTTCTTCCGCTTCCAACGCCCTGCTCATGACACCAGGGTGGCAGACTCCCTCGGGTGGAGAAGGTCACCGGCCCGAAGTCGTACTTCCCGTCCATCGAGAAGAAGTACGGCCAGCCCATCGACTACTGGATGACGC
>CAYGMM010000130.1:1852-5794 GCA_964351035.1 uncultured Actinomyces sp. | reverse complement strand
CGTGGACCTCGACGGGAGCCGCATCGCCCTCGACGGCGCGACCGCTCGGGCTGTCACCGTGGACGCGCCATGACCGACCCGTCCTGCCACTCCGGCTCAGCCGGTCCGCGCGCCGCCGTCGGCTCACCTCTCGTCGCCCTGGTGGGGGCCCCGAACGTCGGCAAGTCCACCCTCTTCAACGCCCTCACCGGAGCCCGTGTCGACGTCGGCAACTACCCCGGAACGACGGTGGAGGTCGCGCGCGGGCGTTGGCGTGCCGGAGATGAATTCGACCTGATGGATCTGCCCGGCGCGTACAGCCTTGATCCGGTCTCGCCCGACGAAGAGGTGACGCGCGACATTCTGACGTCCACTGACGAGCGTCCGTCCTGCGTGATCGTGGCTGCCGACGCGAGCCGACTCTCCCGGTCCCTCTACCTTGTCGTTCAGTTGCTTGACCTGCACATTCCCTGCGTCGTTGCCTTGACGATGACGGACATCGCCGCACGACGGGGACTTCACGTGGATACCCGTGCACTCTCCTCCGCGCTCGGCACCCCGGTCGTCGCACTTGATCCGCGACGACGACGTGGCATTGATGAACTCGCCGAGGCGGTGAGGCTTGTCATGAACGACGGGTCGCGCAGCACAGGCAATGCCCACACACCTGCTGACGACGACGTCGCCGGGGCCGATCGCATCTTCACTCGCATCGCCGAGGCCATCGACGCTGCCGTCCAGCGCGATGCACAGCCGCCGCGCACCTGGTCCGACCGCATCGACCGGGTGGCCCTCGCTCCAGTCCTCGGCCCGCTGCTCTTCCTTCTCGTCATGTGGGCCGTCTTCCAGGCCACAACAACGATTGCGGCTCCCCTGCAGGACCTGCTGGACTCGATCATCGCCGGGCCCATCAGCGACGCCGCGCGCTCGCTGCTGTCGGCTGTCGGCCTGGGTGGGAGTTGGCTCGAAGGCCTGCTCGTGGACGGGCTCATTGCCGGCGTCGGCATGCTCCTGACCTTCATCCCGCTGATGGCGATCATGTTCACGCTGCTCGCCCTGCTGGAGGACTCCGGGTACATGGCGCGCGCGGCAGTGGTGACCGACCGCGCCATGCGTGCGATCGGCCTACCGGGCCGAGCCTTCCTCCCCTTGATCGTCGGCTTCGGCTGCAATGTCCCCGCGATCGCCGCGACGCGCGTCCTCCCCAACGCACGTCACCGCATTCTCACCGCGCTGCTGGTGCCCTTCACGTCCTGCACGGCACGGCTGACCGTCTATGTCCTCGTCGCGACGATCTTCTTCCCCGATTGGGCCGGGACCGTCGTCTTCGCGATGTACGTCATCTCCATCATCTTCGTCATCGTGGTCGGACTGGCGCTGCGCAAGACCCTGTGGCGCACGATGGGCTCCGAGCCGCTCATCCTGGACCTCCCGCCCTACCAACGCCCCACCGCGCGCGTGACCTCGACGGTGATGTGGGTGCGTCTGCGCGGGTTCCTGCGTACCGCCGGTGGCATCATCGTCGCCACCGTGATCGCCGTGTGGTTCCTCCAGGCGATTCCCGCACCCGGCACGCATAGCGGGGGTTTCGCCGAGGTACCCGTGCAGGACTCCCTCTACGCATCCACCGCCCAGGTCATCACGCCGGTCTTCGCACCGACCGGCTTCGGGGAGTGGGAAACCACCTCGGCGCTGATGGTCGGCTTCATCGCGAAGGAGGCCGTGGTCTCGTCGTGGGCGCAGACGTACGCCGTGGCCGAACCCCAGTCGCCGGACACCATCGGTGACCTTGGCGACGCCATCCGAGCCAGCTTCGAGCGATCGTCCGGAGGACATACCGACGCCGCCGTGTGGGCCTTCCTCGTCTTCCTCCTCGCGTACACGCCCTGCGTGGCCACGCTCGCCGCGCAACGCCGCGAAATCGGCATGCGCTGGACATGGTTCGGCGTGGGACTGCAACTGTCGGTCGCATGGCTCGCCGCCGTGGCGATCTTCCAGATCGGATCCCGCCTTGGCCAGTGACGGCCCACTCGGGCAGGTCCTCGCGTCGATGCAGGACGGCGCGCATCTACGTCCCGACATTGCGGCCCGCACCGGACTGCCCCTCGACGTTGTCGACGCAGCCGTCGATCACCTACTACGCAGCGGCGTCCTCTCCGCTGAGACCCTCGGCAGCGGATGTCCGGCCGGCGGCTGCAGTGGATGTGCCAGCCCCACCGGTCACGGTTGCTCGACCGCGGCGGCTCGTACGCCGGGGCCCGTGCTCCTCACCCTCAGTCGTCGCCCGGACTAGTTCGTGGAAGGGGCACCCACGAGTACCCTTCCGCCATGGCCGAATCCGACCCTGTGACGCCCCGAGATCCTGTCTCGACACGGTTCCTGTGGCGCGTAGGTTTCATTGCCGTTGCGGTCGTCGCCATCGCCCTGTTCCTCAAGTTCATTCTTGAGGACGGCGGAGGCGTGATCTTCACGGTCCTCATGGCGTGGTTCTTCGCCATGGCCATGGCGCCGGCCGTCGACAAACTCGCGCAGCACATGCCGCGGGGCTTGGCCACACTGGCCGTGATGGGGGGTATCGCCGTCTTCCTCATCCTGTTCGGCCTGGCATTCGGCAAGCTCCTCATCGAGCAGCTCATCTCCGCGGTGCAGTCGCTGCCCGGCCTCGCCGATCAGGGCCTCACGTGGTTCAACGACACCTTCGGCACGGCGTACTCGGCCCAGGAACTCCTCGATCAGATCAATCTCGACCAAGAGGCACTCCAGCAGATCGCACGCGATGCCGCGCTCGGCATCTTCGGATTCGCCGCGTCCGTCCTGGGCAGCCTCTTCGGCCTCTTCACCTTCGGCCTCATCGCGTTCTACCTTTCCACCGACGGCCTGCGACTGCGTCGCTTCATCGCCGCGATGCTTCCTGCGCGCAGCCAGGAAGTCTTTGTCAACGTGTGGACCATCACCGCAGAGAAGACCGGACGCTACGTCGCCGCCCGCGCCATCCTCGCCACCATTAATGCGACCGCGAGCGGCATCGTCTTCTTCCTCATCGGGTTGCCGTACTGGTTGCCGCTGGCTATCTGGACCGGCTTGGTGGCGCAGTTCGTCCCCACCATCGGCACCTACATCTCGATCATCCTGCCGGTCCTCGTCGGACTGCTCAGCGGCAATCCGTGGCTCGGCGTGCTCGTCCTGATCTACGCCCTGCTCTACCAGCAGATCGAGAACCTCACCATCGAGCCCAAGATCAGCGCCAAGGCCGTTGACGTTCACCCGGCCTACGGCTTCGTCTCCGTCCTGCTCGGCGCTGCTCTCTTCGGGGTCGCCGGCGCTCTGCTCGCCATCCCGGTGAGCGCCATGCTGCTGTCCCTCCTGCAGATCTACGTACGACGACACGACCTCGTCGAAGATCGCTCTCCCTCGGTGGACGCGGACGCCGCACAGGAGCCGGCCGCAAGCGACGCCTAGAGACCCGCCGACAGGTCCGGGACTTTCGACCCATGCATACCCCTCCCGGTATCCCTATCGTGTCCGGGAATCGTCGAGGGAGTTACGCATGGCACGCACCGTCATTCTCGGAGCCGGGGTAGCCGGCCACACCGCCGCTTTGCACCTGCGCCGCAAATTGGGCAAGGAGCATGACGTGGTCGTGGTGGCGCCAAACTCCAAGTGGAACTGGATCCCCTCGAACATCTGGGTGGGTGTCGGCCGCATGTCCGAGAAGAAGGTCGTCTTCCCGCTGGCCCCGATCTACCGACGCAAGGGCATCGAGTTCCACCAGGCACTTGCGACCGAGATCCACCCAGAGGGCGATGCCTCCATCGACCGGCCGTACGTGACGGTGCGCTACACCGACCCCGCCCGATCTGGTGAGGTCGCCCAACTCCCCTACGACTACTTGATCAACGCCACCGGCCCCAAACTCAACTTCGGCGCCACCCCCGGCCTTGGACCTGACGGCAACTCCCTCTC
>CAYGMM010000130.1:0-1842 GCA_964351035.1 uncultured Actinomyces sp. | reverse complement strand
GCGAAGGAACTCGGCCGAGTCATCGACAGACTGAAGGCCGGCGAGCGCCAGACACTGCTGATCGGGATGGGGCATGGCACCTGTACCTGCCAGGGGGCCGCCTTCGAATACACCTTCAACGTCGAACAGGAGCTCGCCAAGTCCGGGGTTCGTGACAAGGCCGAGGTCATCTACATCACCAACGAGTCCGAACTCGGTGACTTCGGCATGGGCGGCATGAACTTCGGTGTCAACGACGGCGTGGTCCCGAGCCAGATGTTCACCGAGTCGCTCTTCCGTGAGCGCGACGTCAAGGCCATCATGGGCGCCGCCATCGAGCGCGTTGATCCGGGTGTCGTGCACTATGAATTGCTCGACGGCAGCAAGGGCGAGCAACGTTTCGACTTCGCGATGCTGCTGCCGCCGTTCCGGGGAGCCGACCTGTTGGCCTTCGATCGTGCCGGGGCAGACATCACGGAGACCGTCTTTGCACCCAGCGGCTTCATGAAGGTCGACGCCGACTACACCCCCAAACCCTTTGAGGAGTGGAAGGCCTCGGACTGGCCCCGCACCTACCAATCCAGCGCCTACGACAACATGTGGGCGGCTGGCATCGCGTTTGCTCCGCCGCACGGCATGTCTCGCCCCCGCAAGACCCCCAACGGCACCGTGATTACTCCGGCTCCGCCGCGCACCGGCATGCCGTCCGGAGTGATCGGCAAGACGGTCGCCGAGACGATCGCCGAGCGCATCAAGACCGGTTCCACGACTGTTTCGCACACAGCCTCAATGGCGGAGATGGGTGCGGCCTGCATCGCCTCAGCCGGCACCGGACTCATGAGCGGCCAGGCCGCGGCCATGACCGTCTTCCCCATCGTTCCCGACCACGCCAAGTACGGGGAGTCCGGCCGGGACACCAAGGAGACGTACGGCGAAATCGGCCTCAGCGCGCACTGGATGAAGTACATGCTGCACTTCCTATTCATCTACAAGGCCAAGGCACGGCCATTGTGGTACCTGATTCCCGAATAAGGAGCCTTGCCGTGGACGAGCCCGTGAGTTTTGACGAAGCACCACTACCAACCGAACAGGAAGTTCGCGCACGCAACAACGTCGCCGTTCAAGCCTGGCGCTTCGCCGTACTGAATCTGAAGATGATGGCCATGGTCCGCAAGGGCCCCCACTAGCGTGATCGCCGCCTCACTAGGGTGACGCCCATGAGTCATTCTTCGCGCGAGCGCGACCTGTCACTCTCCCTGGCGTCACTGGCCGTGCATGCCGGGCGCGAAGACCTCAGTGATCTTGGCGTGCATGCGGTGCCGATCGATCTCTCCACCACCGCTCCCCTGCCCGACGTCACCGAGGCGCGCGATCTGCTCGATCTGCTCATCGCCGGGCAGCCGCTCCCCGAGGGCGCAAGTCCGATCTATCGGCGGGCGTGGAACCCGACGGTCGCGCGCTTCGAAGAGGCCGTCGCGGCCCTGGAGGGGCACGTCCCCGGTGGTGCTCCACTCGATGTCGAAGGCGTCGCATTCGCCAGCGGCATGGCGGCCGCACACGCCGTCATCCTCAGCCGCGTCGCGGCCGGCAAGCCGCACATCATTGCCGTACGCCCCCTCTACGGCGGCACGGACGCGATCATTGAGTCAGGGCTCCTCGGCACCACCGCGTCCTACGTCGAGCCGCACGAGATCGGCGGACACATCACCGAACAGACTGGCCTGATCGTCTTGGAGACGCCCAGCAATCCCACGCTCGAGCTGCGGGACATCGCCGACATCGTGCGGCAGGCCGGCGACGTCCCGGTGATGATCGACAACACCTTCGCCTCCCCGGTGCTACAGCAACCGCTCCGACACGGCG
>CAYGMM010000129.1:4109-5809 GCA_964351035.1 uncultured Actinomyces sp. | reverse complement strand
CCGGCATCCCAGCCCATGTCGACCGCGCCGGTGCTGTCATCGACTGCCGCGATCCAGGAGCGGGTCTGACCGCCCATCGTCGAGAAGTAGCCGCCGACATAGAGCCGTGATCCTTCGTGCGCCAGCGCGTAGATCCAGCCCGCTCCCGGATTGGCGTTGAAGCCCAGGTCCACCGCGCCGGTCGTGCGATCGGTCTTGGCCACCCGCGGCCGAGCCTGTCCACCGACCGTGGTGAAGCACCCCGCGACGTAGACCGCGTCCGCGGTCTGCAGCACCTCCTGCTTCTCACCACCTCCACACAACCCGACGCTGAGCGTGGGATTCCACGCCGTCACGGTCTCGTCAGTCTGGATGGCGCCGGCGTACTGCCGGGGCTGATCGTTGATCGCGGTGAAGCGACCGACCATGAAGATCGTCGTGCCATCGGAACTCATCGACTGGACGGACGCGTTGACCTCCGGGGTCCAGGAGGTGAGGCGGCCATCGGGACCGACCGCAGCCGCGTGGTAGCGCTTGACCCCGCCCATGCAGTCGAAGTTGCCGCCGACGAAGACCCGGGCGCCCACGGCGCTGATCGTCCGCACGTGGGAGGCCACACCATTGGTCCAGTCACAGGCGTGGGGGTCGAAGGCCTCTAGGGCGCCGGTGACGGCGTCGACCGCGCCCACGCGATTGCGGGCCTCGCCGTTGATGGCGAAGATCCCGCCGCCGATGTAGACCTTGCCGCCCGCGACGGCGAGAGCGGTGACCGAGTCGCCGAGCTCGATGTTGCCGTTGTAGTTGTAGACGCCGCCCGCGGATGTCGTGGGTGCCCACGTGGGATCGAGCGCCGCGTTGCTGGCAAGATCGAACGCCGCGAGACGCAGGCGCGGCTGGCCGCCGACCGTGGCGAAGCGCCCGCCGACGTAGAGCATCGTGCCGTCAATCTCCATGTCATAGATGCGTGCACCCGTGCCCGCGACGGTCGGATTCCACGACGTATCGAGCGTGCCCGTGCTCGCATCGACGCGCGCGAGGGAGTAGATAGTCGTGCCGCCCGAGCTCACGGTGATGTCACCGCCGACGTAGAGGTCGGTGCCATCCTGGGCGAATTCGAAGACGCCGTAGCCGCCGGTGATGGGCGCGCTAAAGGCGGTGAGGCAGTCGGTCGTGTCGTACGCGTCCAGGCACGTGCCGCCCGCGGTCGTGCGGGGACCGGTGCGCACGGCGGCGGCATAGGGCCGCGCGGAGCCGCCGACGGTGGAGAAGCGCCCGCCCATATAGACGGTCGAGCCGTCGACGTGCAGGGTCATGACCCAGACGTTCGCGTTGGGATTCCAGTCCAGGAGTGCGCCGGTGGTGCGGTCGAGGGCGGCGACGTTGTTGCGGGTGACGCCATTCACCGTCGTGAACTTGCCTCCGAGGTAGACGGCATTGGCGTCCACCGCGATGGCCCAGACCTCGTTGTTGATTGACGGCGGCACGAAGGTCGGATCGACAGATCCATCCGCGAGCACGCGCGCGACATTGTTGCGGCCCGTGGAGCCGACGGCGGAGATGCCGCCAGCGACGTAGAGACCTCCGCTGCCGTCAGGCGCTGAAGCCTGCACGCCACCTTCAGATGTTGCCGAGACGGAGTTGAAGGTCGGGTCGACATCGCCGGTCGCGGGATCTACCCAAGCGCCCTTGCCGGTCTGCCAGGCATTGAACGAGGTGAAGTC
>CAYGMM010000129.1:0-4099 GCA_964351035.1 uncultured Actinomyces sp. | reverse complement strand
CGCCGCCGATGTAGCGGATGCCGTTCGCGTCCGGCTGTGTGAGCGTCCACGCTCGCGCGTTGAAGCCCACCTGTTGGGAGATGAGGTTGGCAGCCTGCACGTCAGGGGCCGAGACGACATCGCGCACGCTGATGGCCGTGAGCGATGCGGCGACGAGGGCAACGGACAAGCTGGCGGTGACGGGCCAGGAGAAGGCATGTGTGCGGCGCATGGGCACAGGATGAGGTCGCGGTGAGCCCTGACTCCCAATTCATCACGGCCGCGATCTGATCTCACGCTGGTGGCTACGCCTCACCGCCGTGCGCCCTCCTCACTCGCGTGCTGCAGCCTCACGCTTGTGAGGTAGGCCCTCGACCAGCGGCGGCCTTCAGCGGATCAGGCGAACGCCGTCCTGGCCCTCCCACGCCGAGTCCGCCGTGAGGATGGTGGCCCCAACCCGCTCGCCAAGCACCAGACACAGTCGATCCGCCAGCGACAGGCCAGTCCCACGCCGCCACAGGCGTGCAGCCGACTCCGCGTCTTCAGTCGTCACGGGTTCAAGGACCAGTCCATAGCTGAGCAGGAGTGCCCGGGCGGCAGTCCAGGATCCGCTCGAACTCAGGACCTTCCGCGCGACCTCCGACCAGTTCGCCGTCGAGCACACCGACCCCTGCTCCAGCGCACGCTCAACTGTGTCGGCGCCGGTCTCATCGAGAAGGAAGGCCAGAAGAGCCGAGGAGTCCAAGACGGTCACGACTGCGCATCCTCGGCGGCGGCCGCCGAGCGCCGATCGGCAAGAAGCGAGGTGAGGAGGTCCGAGCCCGCGAGTTCGGATCGCACTAGCCGCTTGAGTTGGTCGCGGGTGAAGAGCGCAATGCCACTGTCGCTCTCAATAAGGACGAGTTCGGTGCCCTCGCTGAGCCCGGCCCGCTCCCGAAGATCCGCCGGCAGCACGAGCCGCCCCCGGTCTCCCACACTTACGGTGTATGTCCCACTCACTCCTGAAACGTACCAGCACTTGCCTCAAGATGGGATCGCTCGCGCCGTCTCGACGTCCAGGACCGTTCTCCGACCGTTGTGGCAGGCGGCTAATCGATGATGATGCGATCGGACTGAACACGCCCATCGAGCGTTTTGAAGATGATGTAGATCTTCTTGCCGGTCTTGCGCGACCAGCTGAAGGTCCCGTCGGCAGCGACTGTGCGCCGGGCGACACCGTCCTGGTAACCGGACGGGCCGGGGAAGCGATAGCGCGGCATCACGGTCTCACCGACAAGCCCGGTGCTCGTGCCTTGCACGATGACACCATTCCTGCCGCGGACTTCCCCGCGCGACCCCACGATCATGATCGACTCGACCACCGGGTTGTTCGGGTCACCGGGGTTGTTCGGATCACCCGGGTTGTTCGGATCACCGGGGTTGTTCGGATCACCGGGGTTGTTCGGATCACCGGGGTTGTTCGGATCACCCGGGTCGTTCGGATCACCCGGGTCAGCGGGCAGGTCCAGTCCAAAGGCGGCGCTCGGGGCGCTTCTGGACTCTTCTCCGATGCTCGACTCCACGGTCACCGTGGCGACGTACGCAACACCGCGCTCCAGCGGCGGGATCGGCGCGGGGATCACGCAATCGGTGGAGCCGCGGAACTCTGCCTGACAGGACGCGACGGGGTTGCCGCCTGCTTGCGGGGCAATCGAGGCGTTGTAGCGCAGCGGGATAACCCCTTCAATCTGGTCGGCCAAAGTCCAACTGATGCGCAGGGAGCCGTCGGGTCGGAACTCACCGGTGACGTTCGTCGGCGGCCGAGGGGGCGGCATGCGGTCGAACCACCGGGTGCGGATGACGTCGCCGTTGTCGACTGTAAAGGTGATCCACGCCGCGAGGCGCACGTCGCCGTCGAGGGACACGACCTGGGCACGGGCTACGTCGGCGAAACCAACGCCAACCTGGGCGATAGCGCTTTGGCCTTCCGCCACCGGCGTGGGGGGTATCGAAGTGACGTCCCACAACTCTGCCGAGCCGCCTGCCCTCATCGATAGTGAGGTCACAAGCCAGGGGTAGCCGTCGCTCGCAAGACCGACCTGTTGCGGGAGGTCCGGGCGATACCGGAATCCCTGCAAGAGCCCTAGGGCAACACCGGGCCGTGGGTACCACGGAGATTCCACCAGCCAGCGAGCACTGGCCGTTGAGTCTGAGTACGTGACGTTCCACCCGTAGATGCGTTCGTCCTCGTCCTTGACGACCGCTTGCAGGTTCTCCGCCGCTAGTTGGAGCGTGTCCAGCGTGTCGGAAGTGAGCACCCCGATCTGCTCTGGATCCAGGAGGGCCCGCTTGATCGTGTGGAAGGTAAACAGGCGACCGCCATTATCCACGTCCCGACCGTCTGCTTCCTGATACACGATCGCAGCGTTGCCGGCGGCATCGTGGCCGAGATCCCAGGCTCGAACCGGAGCCGCGTCGACCTCGACGGATGCGCTCCACCCGGCTCGGGTGGCGTCGTCCCACCAGGCAGCGCGCAGGGTGGGACTGTCGCCCTGAATGGAGTCGTACTTCTCCCAGACGACGATGGCGTTGGCCGTTTCGTCTGCCACGACCCGTGGCGCACTGACGAAGATCTCGCCGCTGACCGTCCTCGTCACGCCGAGGAAGTCGGACGGGTCGATAACGGTGGCTGAGATGACGGGCAGGAAAGCCTGGGCCGAGGTGTAGCGGGCGTAAGCGATGACGATGGTGCCGTCGGCGGAGATGTCAACGTCGTACCCGTCGGACGACACGCTCTTCAACGTCGTAAAGAAGCCGTTCGGATTGGCCGGACTGAATTGGTAGGCCCAAATTTCTCGCCGCCCATCGGCGGAGGCGACCTGGTAGGTGATGAGCGTGGAGTCGTTGATCCCGGCGTGGAGCTTGAACCCATCGATCGGGTTGTGCCCGCGGCTCGCCAGATCAATGCTGGCGAACTCGGTGAAGGTGCCGCCGTACTCCGCCGGGCTGGACTTCACGATGATCCGTCTGTTCTTGATGTAGCCGAGAGTGACTGAGTCGCCTCGCGACAGCAGTTGAAGCCCACCGGCCGTGGTGATCCCACGCGCCGCGGTTGGCCCCTCGACGGGGCCGAGCCAGGTGTAGGCGCCGCTGCTGCCGTGCGCGGGAGCACCCGCGACGAGGGCGCCCATGCCGATGGCTACGGCCATTCCTGCTGCGGCGAGTCCCCTCACCCGGCGGCGCTGCACGCTCATGTGACCTCCTCCGAAGAGGCCTCCACCGTGGCAATCAGTGGGCGTGGAGGCAAAGGGTTCCGGGAGGAATGGGGTACTAGACCCCCATGAGGCGGCATATTGGGCGAAGCCCCGCTAGATCTGCCAGTGCCGATCGACGCTCCGTTCCTTACCGGCGGATGACCAGCCGGTTCGACTTCACCGATCCATCCTCAGTGACAAAGTAGACGTAGATCCTCTTGCCAGTACGCCGGGACCAGGTGAACGCTCCTTCGGTATCCACCGGGACCGACGCCGAACCTTCGGAGTACGACGACTGGCCGGGGAACCGGATCCACGGTCGCAGCACCTGATCGCCGCCCATCCCGGTGCTCGCTCCGCTGACGACGACGCCGGGCTTGCCAGCGACCTGACCACGCGTTCCTGTGATGACGATGGACGGATCATCCGTCTCAGGCGGCCGTTGGGTCGCCCCCGGCGTCACGGCCTCACTCGGCACGGACCAAGGTCCCCAGCCGGCACCGTTTAACGCACGGACTTGGAAGGTGTACGCCGTTCCGTTGATGAGCCCCTTGATCTCGCATGACAGCGACGACGTGAGACACGACCCATCCGTCGGCGACGATCGCACTTGGTAGTGGGAGATGCTGAATGATCCCGACGACACAGGTGGGGACCAAGTCACCATCGCCGATCCGTCACCCGCGGATGCCTGGGCGTCCTGGGGAGCCGACGGCGAATAGACAGGAGTTGGCGCCGGGGCGGGCAGTGCAGGGGCCGGAGCGGGCACGGCATAGGTGAAGGCGGATGCAAGCGATCCCCACTCGACGGCAGCGGTGTTGGCGTTCGAACCTACCGCAACGTTGGCCGGGCCGATGGCACCGGCCGGGGCAACGAAGGTGATGGTG
>CAYGMM010000128.1:0-5899 GCA_964351035.1 uncultured Actinomyces sp. | reverse complement strand
GCCGGAACTCATCGCACTCCCGGTGCTGGATCTGCTCAACCATCACCCACGCGGCGCTGTGGGTTCGTGGACCGGTGAGGAGTTCATCGTCGACGTACGCCGACCCAACGGCGACGGGCAGTGCTACCTGGACTACGGCCTACAGCGGGACGCCCTCGAGTTCGCCATCGTCTACGGATTCGCCGACTTGGCGAACCCCCACGCACACAGTGCACCACTGAGCCTGGACATCGACGGGATAGGCACCATCCACGTCGCTGCCCAGGGACGGTCTTCCGACGGCGAGTTGCTCCCCGTCACCGTGGAGCGTGTCGACGACGAGTGGCACATCAGCCACCTCAACCTCGGCGATCCTCACCTGACCGATGAGGTGAAGGCGCATTCCGGACAGCCTGATGCGTGGTGTCGCGATGTGTTGGCCGCCGTTGCCGCCGCGAATCTCGCCCTCCTCACGGCGATTGAATCGGCGATCGAGAGGCATCCCCGACCCCAAGGCCCCACAAGCGGGTCCGCTTCTGGGGCCTTGCGGTCGGCCTTGACCCGGGACGACGTCCCGGCGGCGACGATCCTCGGCAGCGCTGTCGAGCGACAGCAGGTCGTCATTGCGGCGGCTCATCCCTAGGTGGGGACATCTCGGGAGCCGACCCCACGCGTCCAAGGCTCCACCTAGGGTGGCCCCATGCGCCTCGGAAAGCCTGTGATCGCCCTGTCCAGCATCGCCCTGTCGGGGGCCCTCCTCACCGGTCTGCCCGCGAGTCCCGCGACTGCCGCGCCCGGCTCATCGGAGTACGCCGCGTGGACGCTCTCCGGGAACACCGGCACAGTCAAGGTGGCCAACGTGGGAGCGGAGGGTGACTTCGTTGCCGCTGGAGCCAATGCCAGTCTGGCCTCCGGCTCATCTGCGTGGCTGTCCGAGAACACACCCTTTGGTGTGGTGTTCGGGTCATCGCAGGGCAAGCCCTACCTGTCGACCGGTATCGCCGCAGGGTCGAGCACCGCCACCGTGACCTACACCTTCACCGACTCCGGCCGAGTCGGTACCTGGGGATTTACCCTCGGCGATGTCGATGCCGAGACTCTTGCGATCCGCGCCACCGCTCCAGGAGGCCAAGCCCTCAATGTCAATGATTGGTTCCAGGGCGCCTTCAACTACTGCGCTGCCTACGGCACCAAGCCATCGACCTGCAGCAACTCGCTCGCGACCGACGTGCCGCGCTGGGATCCGGCGACGTCCACACTGATCGGAAGTGGTTCGGACACCTCGGGGGCGGCGGCATGGTTCCGACCGAACACGGCCGTCGCCACGCTGACGGTGGAGATGACGGGGCTTTCTGGCCTGCCGCGCTACCAGACATGGATGGCGGCTGACGAAGACGTCACTCCGCCTAAGTATCAGGTGACCGTGGCCGCACGTAGTTGCCCGACGTACACCGACATCATGGCCAACAAGGCGCGCAACAACGTCATGCAGAGCCTGCAGGATCTGGGGGTCAACAGCATCTACCCGAGTGGCACTCCCGTGGGGCCAACCATCGAGACCGACCCGGCGACGGGTCAGAGCGCCTGCACCCCGCTCGAGGGCTGGACCGTCGGATTCGGGAACAGCTTCGGTGCTCCCGAAGTCGGCCCGTGGGGATCCTTGACCCCGGTGGTTAACCTCAACGGCACCGCCACGACCAAGGCATCAACCCCACTGCTGGACAGCCTCGGCAATCCGACCGGACAGACCATCGCCGGCGCGACAACCATGGCACTCAGCCCAACACAGACAGCCCTCATTGACGGTGCGGGCTCCCTCACCGCACAAGGCGGCGTACCCGGCTACCCGCTCAACGGCTCGACGAACCTCGCCTTCGGCGTCCTGCGCTGCGCCACGGACAACGTGAACGGCGACAACGTCGAGTACGTGAACTTCCCCACCGGCACCAAGCACGTCTTCTGCTACGCCTACTACGTTGATGAAACTCCGGCTCCGGGCAAGATCACGATCACCAAGCAGGTCACCGGACCGGCCGACGGCGTGAGTTTCCGCTTCGGTGGCAATGTCTCCTACAACCCCGGCGGCGCCTTCACTTTGAGGAATGCGCAAAGCATCAGCTTTGAACGTCAGGCCGGTCAGACCTGGACTGTGACGGAGGATGAAAACGCTCCCTACACATTGCAGGACATCACCTGCACCGGCGGCTCCAATGTGACGACGAGCGTTGCCGCACGCAAGGTCGACATCGTCCTCGGCACCGGCGAGGACGTGCGCTGCATCTTCGAAAACGCCCTCATCCCCCAGTCCAGCCTGGAGGTCTACAAGGTCACCGAGAATGGCATCGGCACCTTCGGCGGTGACATCACCGGACCTGGTGGGTATGCCCAATCGTGGAGCGCGACCACCGCGGTCCCGGGCGATCCCGTTCTGGGTTTCGATGACACCGCACTGTTTGCCGGGACGTACCGGGTCACCGAGACACCCGAAACCGACTGGGCAACAGGAGTTGCCTGCGGCTACCGCGATGACACAACGATCATTACGTCACAAGACTTCGCCATTGATGTGCCCATCGCCGACGGCCAAGCCGCGCTCTGCCTCTTCCTCAACCGCCTGAACATCGACGGTGGTATCACCGTGCGGTCCACTCTCGTTGGCGGTTCCGGAGCGGTGACCGCGGATTCGCAGTACCGGATCAATCCCACGAGCGGCATCACCACGGGTGATGTTGTTGTCTTGACCAACACCGCCTGGAACACACCCGAGAGCGGCTCGGCACCTGGGCCACTGGCACTTGGCGCCTACCTCGTTCAAGGCAACCCACCCGCTGACACGGCAACGAACACCTGGAGTGTCGATTCGGTCACCTGCACTAGTGGAGGAACCGTCGTCGGCACCGACGCCAACGTGCTCCTCGACGCCACGAATCCCAACGTGACCTGCGACTACGTCTACCGCGCAGAGCCCATCAATCCAGTCCTGACCCTGACCAAGACCGTGACCGCCGGCAACGATCTGCGGACCGGGCCGGTACTCATCGACGTCCTGTGCACCACGGCCAGCGGACCCTTCACCTCCACCGTGGCACTACCCGTCGGCGCGTCGAGCACCACGTCCACCATCACACTTCCCACGGATGCGACGTCGTGCAAGGCCGTCGAGTCGAACACTGGCGCGCCCACAGCCATCGCCCCCGGTGTCATCAGCGTGACGGCTGATGGCAGCGCCTGGCCGGAAGGGGAGGTCAAGTCCGTGCCCAATGGCACGCCCTTGGCCGTTAATGCGATCTCGAGCACGGGACAGCCTGTGACGCAGTCGGTGGCTGGCCCGTGTGTCGAGTCCTCGGCGGGGGTCGCCCCGACCACCGGGTCCGGCACATGCACGCTGACGTTCACCGCGACCGGTGGGGCCGTGACAACCAGCGCGACGTGGACCGCGCCCGGTGGAACTGGGGCGAGCAGCGAGACGTCGACATTCGCCGTGAGTCCTGGCGGTACGTACGCCGTCACCTTCGACAACGCCTATACCGGGACCGAGACCGAGACGACCACCACTCGCGTCATAGAAGCGGCAGCCAATCCGGCCTCCCTGGTTGTCACCAAGACGATTCCCCAGGGAAATGAGTTGCGTACAGGCCCGGTCGTCGTCCAGGTCGAGTGTGCTGCGAGTGCTGCGGCTGATCCATCAGCCTGGCCCAAGACACTCACCCTCGACGTTTCCGGAGCCACCGCCACGCGCACCATCTCGGTACCGGGCAATGCCAGCAACTCCGACGTGTGCGTGATCCGCGAGACGAGCACCGGTATCACTGACCCCGGCGCCGGCTCGATCAAGCCGACCTGGAATGGCAAGCAGTGGAAGTCCATCGCGACGAAGTCGCTGCTCATTGGCGACTCCGCGAAGGTGAAATCCACGGCTACCAGCGGGTCTGCCGTGACCCAAACCGCGAGCAAGCCTTGCACTTTGACCGGCGCCAAGCTCACCGCGAGCGCCGATGGCACCTGCACGATCGGGTTCGAGGCCGCCGGTAATCCACTCGTTGAGGTGGAGACGACCTATCCCCTCGGCCGATCGGTAGTCACGGTCGCCGGACAAACGAGTCAAGTCGGTGTGGTGAATCGCTACACCTCCACGCCGCGCACGCTAACCGCCAAGCGCACGGTCACCGTGACGGATACCCCGCCGTGTCCGCTCGACGTGTCCGCGGCCAAGTCTGTGTCGGTCAACGGGACCACGCTGCTCATCAAGAGTGCAACGACAGGTGACGGCTGCGGCATCACCGATATCGAGGTGACCTGTCCGACCGCTCGAGCCACCCCCCGCGGTGACTACGGCTGCACCGTGCGGCGCGACCCCGACGGCCGGGTCTATGTGACGACGTACGGCAACAAGAACCTCACCGTGACGGCGAAGGTCGTGGCCAAGGGCCCCGATCACACCAAGACAACCTGGACCAAGACCTGGTCGGTGTCCTAACTCGCCCGGTTGTGCCAGATATCCGCGGTTCCTTACGTAAGGATCCGCGGTTTGGCGGCACATCCGGATGAGGGGGGCGGCCCAAGAGTTGCCGGACACCGGAGCGTGCCTTCCTGACCGCCTCAGTAGTAGCACGGTGATTTGGACTTGCTTCGTTTGAGACACTTCGGACATCCGTCATCTAGGAGGCAGCAGCGTGAGCGAGTCCAACGGGACATCATCCGGCCTAAGCCGTCGTCGGCTCCTGCAAGCGGCCGGTGCCGCTGGCCTCGCCGCGGGAGTCGGTGCCGCTGCTGCCCAGTCGGCCTCAGCGGCCCCGCTGCCGAAGTTCAAGCCCCGTCGCCGCCTCAAGCGCCGCCCGAACTTCCTCATCATCATGGTGGACGAGAATCGCTACCCACCCTTCTATGAGAACGCCGAGACCAAGGCCTGGCGTGAGGCCAATCTGCACGCGCAGAACTTCCTACGCCGCCAGGCCTTCGAGTTCACCCACCACCATGTGATGTCGGTGGCGTGCCAGCCAAGCCGCGCCTCGATCTACACCGGGCAGTACCCCTCCCTCCACGGCGTTGCTCAGACCTCCGGTGCGGCGAAGAGCGCCATCGAGGAAGACCTGCTCTGGCTCGATCCGACGACGGTGCCCACGATGGGGTCCTGGTTCCGCGCGGCCGGCTACGACACCTACTGGAAGGGCAAGTGGCACATCTCCGATGCCGACCTCTACCAGCCCGGTGGCTACAACCCGCTGCCGTCGTACACCGACACCGGCGCTCGCGATCCCTACCTCGAGGACATCTACCTTGAGGCTCAGCGCTTGGCTCAGTACGGGTTTGAGGGCTTCATCGGACCGGAACCGCATGGCAGCAACCCGCTCAACTCCGGCTCCTCCGGCCCCCGCGGTGAAGGTCGCGATGAGGTCTACGCCGAACTCGGGGTTCAGCAGTTGCAGCGCCTGCGTCGGTCGAAGAAGCCCTGGCTCTTGGTGACGTCGTTCGTCAACCCCCACGACATCACCCTGTGGGGCAACCTGTCACTGGCCAGCGACCTGTCCGGCAATCAGGGCTCGTTCTACCTGGCCCAGCAACTCATCGGCTCCAATGTGCCCGACAACCTCTTCACCGACGACTACCGTCAATCCGCCAACGAGGATCTGAGCACCAAGCCCGACGCACAGGGCAGTTTCGTCGCGCGCTACCCCGACGGATTCCAGCCGGTCACCAATAACGACGCGTATCACCGGTTCTATTACCAGTTGCAGAAGAACGTCGACATCCAGATCAAGAAGGTCATCGACGCACTCACCGCCGACGAGGATCAGTACCGCGACACGATCGTCATCTACCTCTCCGATCACGGCGAGATGCTCGGCGCGCACGGTGGCATGTTCCAGAAGTGGCATGCGGCGTATGACGAAATGCTGCGGGTGCCCTTCATGTTCCACAA
>CAYGMM010000127.1:4360-5944 GCA_964351035.1 uncultured Actinomyces sp. | reverse complement strand
ACCGAAGGTGAAGAGGCCTTCCGCAAGGAGATCGCCTGGCGCGAGTTCTACGCCGACGTCCTCCACCAGCACCCGACGAGCGCGCGGCGATCGCTCGATCCGCGTTTCGACAACGACTTCGCCTGGGACGCCGGCAAGCGCGCCGACGCTCACTTCGACGCATGGGCCACGGGGCGCACGGGCTACCCCTTCGTCGACGCCGGGATGCGTCAACTCCTCACCGAGGGCTGGATGCACAACCGAGTTCGGATGGTCGTCGCATCGTTCCTGGTCAAGGACCTGCACCTGCCGTGGCAGCGAGGGGCGGCGCATTTCATGCATTGGCTGCGCGATGCCGATCTCGCCAGCAACGCCCACGGCTGGCAGTGGACCGCCGGTTGCGGCACCGACGCCTCGCCGTACCACCGGGTCTTCAATCCGGTGGGGCAGGGCGAGCGTTTCGACCCCGATGGGGAGTACATCCGGCGCTATATCCCGGAGTTGGCCCACCTCCCCGGCAAAGCGGTGCACAAACCCTGGGAGGTGCTCGGCGGGTACGACGACGGGTACCCCGAGCGCATCGTCGACCACGCGGCCGAACGCCTCGATGCCCTCGATCGCTTCGCCCGGATGAAGGAAGTCAGCGCAAACCCCTAGGCGAAGCCCGGACCTGAGAGAATGGTCCACTATGACGACCGTCGCCGTGCTGTCCCTCAAGGGCGGGGTGGGCAAGACCACCTGTGTCCTCGGGCTGGCCGGCGCCGCCTGGGCGCGCAACCTCTCGGTCCTCGTCGTGGACGCCGACCCGCAGGCCAACGCCTCGGCGGCCCTCGATCTGCCCCCTCACGTGTTCAGCCTCGGCGACGTCCTCGCCGACGGCCGACCCGGGATCGCCAAAGAGGCGGTGGTCCCCTCCGGCTGGGGGCCCCGACTGCACGCCGTCCCCAGCGAGGAGGCTCTGGCCCACCGCAATCGGCCCGAGGGACCGGACTCGGCGACCCGACTGCGCGCAAGCCTGACCGGGGTGGCCGACCACTACGACCTGGTACTCATCGACTGCCCCCCATCGCTGGATGAGCTCACCCGCAATGCCTTGGCGGCCGCCGACGGTGCCCTCGTCGTCACTGAACCTGGCTTCTTCGCGCTGCAGGGGGCAACCCGCGCGCTGGCCGCCATCGAGGCCGCACGCGACACGCTCAACCTGCGCCTACGCCCCGTGGGAATCTGCGTCAACCGGCTGCGCACCCAACTGAGCGAGCATCGCTACCGACTCGAGGAACTCCACATGGCATTCCCCGACCTCATCATCGATCCGCCCATTCCCGAGCGCTCCGCCGTGCAGCAGGCCCAGGGCGCAAGCGTGCCGATCCAGGCCTGGCCTTCGCCCGGCGCCCGCGAGGCCGTGGAGGCGTTCGACGACGTCCTCGATCGGGTGCTGCGCTAGGTGCGCTGACCCGTGACCACTCCGCCGACCGACGAAGGAGTCCGATGACCAAGCCCGAGCCCCGACCCGCGCTAACCAAGGCACCCGATGCGGGACTGCACCCGGTGAGCGGTCGCCCCGCACCGGTCGAACGCCGAGCCTCGGCCGATGGCATGAAGAAG
>CAYGMM010000127.1:2713-4260 GCA_964351035.1 uncultured Actinomyces sp. | reverse complement strand
GGCCGATGGCATGAAGAAGAAGGGGTCGGCGGCCGACGCCATTACCGGGACCATCAAGGACAAGTACGTCGACCTCGGAGTGCGCGTGCCCAAGTCGGTGCGCAAGCGACTGCGTCAAGAAGCCAAGGCCCGGGGCATCACCCCCGATGAGTTGGCGACGACGTTGCTCGCGACATCCCTCCCGCGGTAGCACCCTCGCACCCTTGTGGGAAATGGTCGTTAACTCGGCGACTTAGCAACCACAAACCACAAGGGTGCGGAACTACGGCACGGGGTGACGGGCGTCGTACTTCAGGAAACTCGGCGCCCAGGCAATCAAACCGATCGCCGCGACGACGCACAGCAGACCGCCGGTCACCGCCGAAACCGTCTCCCCGAACGCCGCAGCCACCGCACCAGACTCCACATCGCCGAGTCGTGGACCACCAACCACGACCACGGTGTGGATGCCTTGCAGTCGGCCGCGGAAGTTGTCCGGGGTGGCCGCTTGCAGGATCGTTGCGCGGAAGATCGCACTGACGCTGTCGGCACCACCGGCAATTGCGAGGAGCACCAGCGCCGCCGGCAGCCAGTGCCATACGCCGAATGCGGCAATGGCGAAACCCCAGACCAGGATCGAGATGAAGACCGCCAGCCCCTGCCGTCGCACGCTGCCCAGCGGACCGGACAGACTGCTCGCGATCAGCGACCCGACGGCCGGTGCGGCATAGAGCAGGCCGACGATGAAGGCCACGTCGGCGACCGATCCCCCGAACCACATGGTCGCAATCGCCGGGAAGAGCGCACGTGGCATGCCGAACACCATCGCGGCCATGTCGAGATAGAAGGACATCTGCAGATTGCGCTTGCCCTGCAGGAAGCGCAGGCCCTCCAAGACGCTGGCCCAGCCTCGACGCGCGTCACTGGCGACACCCTCGGGCGGCAACGAGGGCAACCGCCACATCGCCCACACGGCGACGCCGAAGAGCACCAGGTCGATGAGATAGACAACCGTCGTCGTCCCCGCCGCCGCGACGACGAGTCCGGCGAGGACCGGTCCCAGTGTGAACGCGATCCCCCACGTGAGGGTGTTCAGCGCATTGGCGGCCGGGAGCAATTCGATCGGCACCAGCCGCGGGATGATCGAATTGCGCGCCGGGTTGCTGAAGGCGAAGAACCCCGATTGTACGGCGATGATCGCGTAGAGCACCGCGACGGAACCGACACCGGCGAGCGCCTGCGCCACGAGCGCCAACGTGCAGCCCCAGAGCCCCATCGTCGAGATGAGCGCTACCCGCCGTCGGTCAACGCGGTCCAGCAGCGCCCCGCCGTACAGCCCGAGGACGACCAACGGGACGAACTGAAACAGACCCACCAAACCGACCGCGAACGACGATCCGGTGAGGTCGTACACCTGCAGGGCCACGGCCACACCGGTCATCTGCTGACCGATCGTGCCGACGCTGTGCCCGATCCATAGACGGCGGAACGGCGGGCTCTCCCGCAGCGGTGTCAGGTCAGCGAAGAGTCCGGCCACGTCAGGGCGACAACCGCTCGATCACCCACGC
>CAYGMM010000127.1:0-2613 GCA_964351035.1 uncultured Actinomyces sp. | reverse complement strand
CCGCGAATCCCGGCCCTGCCAGAACTCCATCGTGTCGGGGACGACGATCCAGCCACCCCAGAAGTCCGGCAGCGGAACTTCGGTCGGATAGCGCTCGGCGATCTCGGCGTAACGTGCATCGAGCGGTTCGCGCCCGTCGATCACCTGCGACTGCCGGCTCGCCCAGGCCCCCCACCGTGACCCAAGGGGCCGTGAGGCGAAGTAGTCCCCCGCCTCCTCCCGCGGCACGGGGATGGCTCGCCCGGTCACGACCACCTGACGATGCATCGCGAACCAGGGAAAGACACAGGAGGCGCGCCCGGTGGCGGCAAGGTCCTGGCCCTTCCGCGAACCCAGGTTCGTGTAGAACGCCAGACCGCGAGCGTCGATGTCCTTCAGGAGCACCGTCCGAGCGCTCGGTACGCCGTCCTGCGACACGGTGCCGAGCACCATGGCATTGGGCTCAGGCATCTGCGCCGCAACGGCCTCGGCCAGCCAGCGACGGAACTGGGCCAGCGGCGTGTCAGCAAGGTCGTTCTCGGCCAGCGTGCTGGCCACCGGGGAGGCACCTGGGCCATAGGAGACCCGCATTCCCCTCAGATCATGGGCGTCGTCCACGAACCGCATCCCATCACGACCCGGTTTCAGGGTTGAATGGGGGCATGAGCGACTTCGTTCCCGGCCTCGAAGGCGTCGTGGCCTTCGAAACTCAGATCGCCGAGCCCGACCGCGCCGGTGGTTCGCTGCGCTACCGCGGCGTCGACATCGAAGACCTGGTGGGCCGGGTGAGCTTCGGCAATGTCTGGGGTCTGCTGGTCGACAACGAGTTCAATCCCGGGCTCCCCCCGGCCGAGCCGTACCCGATCCCGGTGCACTCCGGTGACGTGCGCGTCGACGTCCAGGCCGCGCTGACGATGTTGGCGCCCTCCTGGGGACTGAAGCCGCTCCTCGATATCGACGACGACACCGCGCGGAGCAACCTCGCCGACGTCTCGGTCACGGCGATGTCCTTCATCGCGCAATCGGCACGTGGCCTGGGCCTTCCGATGATTCCGCAGTCGCGCATCGACGAGGCGCAGACGATCGTCGAACGCTTCATGGTGCGCTGGCGCGGCGAGCCCGACCCGAGACATGTGCAGGCTGTCGACGCCTACTTCGTATCCGCGGCCGAGCACGGCATGAACGCCTCCACGTTCACGGCCCGCGTGATTGCGTCCACCGGCGCGGACGTCGCTGCCTCCATCTCCGGTGCCATCGGCGCCCTGAGCGGACCGCTGCACGGCGGCGCCCCCTCCCGGGTTCTCGGCATGATCGAAGAGGTCGAGCGCACCGGAGATGCCGACGCCTACGTGCGCTCAGTGCTCGACCGCGGCCAGCGCCTCATGGGCTTCGGCCATCGCGTCTACCGCGCCGAGGACCCCCGCGCCCGCGTCCTACGCCGCACCGCCGCCGAACTCAACGCACCCCGCTATGAGGCTGCGGTGGCGCTCGAGGAGGCGGCGCTCTCCGAGCTTCGGTCGCGGCGTCCGGACCGCATCCTGGAGACCAATGTCGAGTTCTGGGCCGCCATCATCTTGGACTTCGCCGAGGTGCCCGCGCAGATGTTCACCTCGATGTTCACCTGTGCGCGGCTGGCGGGGTGGAGTGCGCACATCCTGGAGCAGAAGCGCACCGGCCGCCTGGTCCGCCCGTCGGCCCGCTACGTCGGCCCGGCGCCGCGCGTCCCGGAGGCCGTCCCGGGCTGGGATCCGGTCATGGTCGCGCCCTCTGGATACGTTCCCGATGAGCGCGAATCACGACGTCCCGCCGTACGCCGATGACGGGCGCCCACGTAGCCTGTGGGCGTGACTGATTCCCTCACCATCCCCGCCGAACTGCTTCCCGTCGATGGCCGCTTCGGTGCCGGCCCGTCCAAGGTGCGCCGCGAGCAGGTCAGCGGCCTGCTCGATGTCGCCGGTACCTACCTCGGCACCTCGCATCGCCAGAAGACGGTGAAGTCCCAGGTCGGCCGCCTGCGCGCCGGCCTCGCGGATCTCTTCACGCTCCCCGAGGGTTACGAGGTCATCCTCGGCAACGGCGGTTCGACGGCATTCTGGGACATCGCGACCTTCGGGCTCATCCGGGACCGCGCCCAGTTCCTGTCCTTCGGTGAGTTCGGCGCGAAGTTCGCCAAGGCCGCACAGACCGCGCCACACCTCGGTGAGCCGACGATCATCAAGGCCGACCCGGGCGACGCACCGACGTTCAGCGCCGAGGCGGGAATCGACGCCTACTGCGCACCCCACAACGAGACCTCGACAGGTGTGGCCATCGCCCCGACGCGCGTCGCCGGCGCTGATCCCAACGCACTCATCCTCACCGACGCCACCTCCGGTGCGGGCGGACTTGCCCTCGACCCCACCCAGACCGACGTGTACTACTTCGCCCCACAGAAGAGCTTCGGATCTGACGGCGGTATCTGGTTCGCCCTCATGTCTCCCGCCGCTTTGGCGCGTGTGGAGGAGATCGCCGCGACCGGGCGCTGGACCCCGGCGTTCCTCGACCTGAAGACCGCGGTCGACAACTCGCGTCTCGATCCGACCTACAAAACCCCGGCGCTGGCCACGATCTAACTGATGGCCGAGCAGGTCGACT
>CAYGMM010000126.1:0-5962 GCA_964351035.1 uncultured Actinomyces sp. | reverse complement strand
TACTGGCGCTATGAGTTCGCCGAGGCCTGGGACGACGAACATGCCCTTGTCGCCGGCGTGCGCGAATGCCTTGAGGATTCGGTGGCCCACCACGTCATCGCGGATGTCCCCGTGGGGGCATTTCTCAGTGGTGGCATTGACAGTGCGATCACCGTGACGCTCGTCCAGGAACAGCGGCGCGCCCTCGGCCAGGAGCCGGTCAAAACCTTCACGGTGGGCTTTGACGCCGTGAGCGAGCATGCGCAGGCACGGGAGGTCGCTGACCGTCTTGGCACCGATCACCACGAGATCCACGTCGACCTTGACGAGTACCTCGAGGTGCTACCCAAGATCGCCTGGTACTTCGACGAACCCGTCGCCGACCCCAGCGCCATCAGCCTCTACTTCGTGGCGCGGGCGGCCCGCGAGGAGGTCAAGGTCGTTCTCTCGGGTGAGGGCGCTGACGAATTGTTCGGTGGGTACCGGATCTATCGCGAGCCCATTGATCTTGATCGCATCCGAACCCTGCCCCGCCCACTCCGCAAAGCCAGTGAGCGCCTGTCTCGTGTTCCGCGGTCCTTCCCTGGCCGCAATTACCTGCGTCGCGCAGCGACGGCGTTCAATGAACGCTACATCGGCAATGCCTATGTCTTCCGGCCGAGCGAGGTCCGTCGACTCTTGCGTAAGCCACCACAGGGTGAACACGTCCGCCCCGGTGAAGAGTTGGCGCGCACGTATCCGGGCTTCGACGAACTCCCGGAGTCCCGGCGAATGCAGTTGGTCGACATGCACTACTGGCTGCGCGGGGACATCCTGGCCAAGGCTGATCGCATGACGATGGCGCACTCGCTGGAACTTCGCGTGCCGTACCTCGACCCTGAGGTGGCGGCCCTCAGCGAGCGGATCCCCGACCACCTCAAGTACCGCGACGGCACGACCAAGTGGATCCTGCGTCGGGCCTTCCGTGGACGTGTCCCGGAATCCACCGAGAATCGCGACAAGCTTGGCTTCCCCACTCCGCTGGGCACCTGGCTACGGCAAGACCCGGACGCCGTCGTGGCACCGATCCGCAGCAGCGCGTGGCTGGCCGAGATCGTGGATCTGCAGGTCGTGGAGGCACTGATCGCCGACCACGTCGAGGGTCGCGCCGACAACTCTCGTCGAATCTTCGTCCTGCTGATGTTGGCGCTGTGGCATCGAGAGTTCTTCCCCGCCAGCGACTAGCGCCAATCCTCGCTCTCGACGCGGGTGTCGGACGAGGACATCTGCCACGGAACGCTGACGACCATGACGCCCGGCGAAAAGAGCAGGCGTGTCTTGAGTCGCAGCGCCGATTGGTTGTGCAGAAGGTGCTCCCACCAGTGACCGACGACGTACTCCGGCACGTAAACCGTCACCAGGTCGCGCGGGCTCTCACGTCGTAGCCGCTTGACGTAATCGATGATCGGCCGCGTGATCTCGCGGTAGGGCGAGTCAATGACTCGCAGGGTGACCGGGATGTCTCGACGATCCCAGTCCACCTGCAGCGCTGCCGTCTCCTCCGGATCGACATTGACGGTGATGGCTTCGAGAGTGTCGTGACGTGTCGCTCGCGCGTAGGCGAGCGCGCGTAGAGCCGGCTTGTGTAGACGCGAGACGAGGATGAGTCCATGAACACGGGACGGCAGCGTGACGTGGTCGCTGTCACCCACCGCCATTTCTTCGCGGACCTTCTCATAGTGTGAATGAATCGCCTGCATGATCGAGAAGATGATGGGGATGGCCACCACGACGATCCAGGCACCCTGAAGGAATTTCGTCAGCAGTACGACGATCAGCACGGTGCCGGTGAGCACGAATCCGAGCGCATTGACGATCCGTGAGCGCTGCATGTGGGCGCGTTCGCGAGGTTCCGCTTCACTCTTGAGGGCCCTCGTCCAATGCCGAAGCATGCCAACCTGACTGAGCGTGAACGAGATGAAGACACCCGCGATGTACAACTGGATCAGTGAGGACACATCGGCCTGGAATACGACGATGAGCACGATGGCGAAGAGGGCGAGCGCGATGATGCCGTTGCTGTATGACAGACGGTCGCCGCGCGTGTGCAACTGTCGCGGCAGGTAGCCATCGCGCGCCAGGATCGACCCGAGCATGGGAAAACCATTGAACGCCGTATTGGCCGCCAGCGCCAGGATGAGCGCGGTCGCCAGCGAGATGAACAAGACGGCAATGCCCCAGTCGCCGAACACCGCCTGCGCGATCTGCACGATCACCGTCTTTTGCGGCTGCCCCTCGGGGATGCCCTCGAGGGTGTCATTCGTAGCGGTGACCTTGACTCCGGTCGACAGGGCCAGCCAGGTGATGGCGACGAACATGCTCATGGAGATGATGCCGAGCAGCAGCAGAGTCGTTGCCGCGTTCTTGGACTTGGGCTTGCGGAATGCCGGTACACCGTTGGCAATCGCCTCGATGCCGGTGAGCGCCGTCGTTCCCGAGGAAAAGGCGCGTGCCACGAGGAACACCAGGGCCACCCCGGCGAATGTCGTATCGGTGGCAATGATCTCCCAGTCGGCGCTCTCGGCGCGCAGCTCGTCCCCCATGAGCATGCGGACCACCGCGGTGCCCACCATGAGCACGATGGCCGCCATGAACGTGTACGACGGGATGGCGAAGAGGGATCCGGACTCTTTCACCCCGCGCAGATTGACCACGGTGATGAGGGCCACCAATCCGGCCGCCCACCACGGCGCGTGCATCTCGATCACGGGGAAGACCGAGCCCAGATTCGCGACGGCGGCCGAGATGGAGACGGCCACCGTCAGCGTGTAGTCGACGAGAAGCGCACTGGCGACGAAGACGCCCCACCGGGGGCCGATGTTCTTCGCCACCACCTCGTAGTCGCCGCCGCCGCTTGGATACGCGCGCACATTCTGCCGGTACGACGCGATGACGACGAAGTAGACGACGACCACCGCGGCTGCGATCCACGGGCCGTAGGAGTACAGGGAGAACCCGCCGAGTGCCAGGACGATGAGGATCTCCTGGGTCGCGTAGGCGTTGGACGACAGGGCGTCGCTGGCGAATACGGGAAGGGCCACTCGTTTCGGCAGGAGGGTGCTCTCGAGCCGGTCGCTGCGCAAGGCGCGACCAACGAACAGGCGCTTGACGCCGTCCACCAAGGACACGACGAGCATGGTAGGCGCGCCCGTCCGCTTGGTGACCACCACCCCAAGCCCTCGCCCCGGCGCGTAGCATCGGGGCGTGCACATCGTGATTCTCGGCTGCGGGCGTGTGGGCTCCCTGCTGGCCGACCGCCTTGACGAGGCTGGCCATTCGGTGGCCATCGTCGATCAGGACGCTCGCGCCTTCCGCCGACTACGCGCGCAATTCAGCGGCGAGACCGTGACCGGCATCGGATTCGACCGGGAGACCCTGGAAAAGGCCGGGATCGAGCGGGCCCATGCCTTCGCCGCGGTCAGCAGTGGCGACAACACCAATATCTTGGCCGCCCGCGTCGCCCGCGAGACGTACGGCGTCGAACACGTCGTGGCACGCATCTATGACCCCCGGCGCGCCCAGGTCTACCAGCGCCTCGGCATCCCCACCGTGGCGACCGTGTCGTGGACAGCCGAGCAAATCACGCGACGGCTGCTCCCCCAGGGCGCCTACGAGGAGTACCGCGATCCAAGCGATCACATCGTGCTCGCGGAGGTCTCCGTGCACGAGAGTTGGTACGGCCACGCGGTGGCGGATCTGGAAACGGTCACCGGGGCGCGAGTCGCGTTCCTCACGCGGCTTGGCAACGGGCTGCTCCCCGAGCCGGGCATGGTCCTGCAGGATGCCGACCTCGTGCACATCCTGTCCCCCGCCGGACAGTTGGCTTCGGTTGAGGCGACCTTGGGCAGCCCACGACCGAAGCAGGAGGAGTCATGAGGGTGGCTATTGCTGGCGCCGGCAAGGTGGGGCGATCGATCGCGCGTGAACTCATCGGATTCGGCCACGAGGTTCTCCTGCTCGATCGTGACTCCGACCTCGCCCGGCCAGGGGTCGTCGAGGGAGCCGAAGTCCTCAGCGCGGACGCCTGCGAGTTGGCCACCTTGGAGGAGGCTGACCTCTCCCGCTGTCAGGTCATGGTTGCGGCCACCGGCGACGACAAGGTCAATCTCGTCGTGTCTCTGCTAGCAAAGACGGAGTTTGGCGTGCCTCGGGTGGTCGCCCGCGTCAACCATCCAAAGAACGAGTGGATGTTCGACGAGGCCTGGGGTGTTGATGTCGCCGTCTCCACGCCACGCATGCTGTCCGCGCTGGTGGAAGAGGCCGTAAGCGTCGGCGACCTGGTCCGCCTGTTCACCTTCCGCCAGGGCCAGGCGGAACTCGTCGAGATCACCCTGCCGCCCGGATCACCGGCGGTGGGGCAACGCGTCGGCTCCATGCCCTGGCCCTCCGACACCGCACTCACCGCGATCGTGCGTGGTCCGCGGGTCATCGCCCCCACGGCGGACGACAGCCTCGAGATCGGTGACGAACTCATCTTCGTCTGCGACCCACAGCACGAGCCCGAGTTGCAACGCATGCTCGGCGATCACTGAGCGCCGCTACTCACTCTCCGGCTCGGCAGACTGACCGCCGGCCCGACGGGCCTCGAACGTCGGCCGCAGCACGAGATAGGTGAAATAGCCGGCGGCGATGAAGAGCGGGACGCCCATCACGACCTTGGCGAAGCCCAGCGCCCCCACCCAGCCGGCCAGGTAGAGCGGCCACTGGACAATGATGCGCAGCCCGAATAGACCGACCCAGATCCATGAGGCGGCCGCGTACACGCGACGAAGCTCGCGATCGGCACGCCAACTGACACCCCGCCCCGTGAGGAACCCGACGATCACGCCGACCAGCGGCCAGCCCACCAGAATGGAGATGAGGAATGCCGCGAGGTATCCCGCGTTTTGCAGCAGCCCCGGGATGAAGTAGCCCTCCCCCGTGCCGGTGCGGCTGGCGACGAATGCGGAGATCCCGACGCCCACAAGGCCGGCGAGGATCTGCTGGAGTGATTCCCGGCGGATCAGACGCCACACGGCCACGAGCGCACCGGCACCGAGAGCGATCCACACCGACAGCATCACGTCGTTGCCGGTGGTGAGGTAGGCGATGACGAAGACCACGGTCGGCAGACCGGAGTCGATAATCCCGCGCCAGCCACCGAGGGCACGGTCGAGCAGCACGCGCTCCTCGCGGATGTCCTCCGGCGACTGCGGTTCGATCACCGGCTCGTGCTGGTGCTCGGGCTTATCCTGCTCGGGCCGATCCTGCCCGGGCTGACTCTGCTCGGGCTCACTCATGGGCGCCCACGACCCGCAGGTCGTATTCGGGATTGAAGATCATGGCCTGGCCATCCGGGCAGGTAACTCGGCCGACCGCCTGGATCGTCCGACCGACCTCGACGCCGGACAATCGACGTCGCCCAAGCCACACCAGCGTCATGTGCCCCGAGCCGTCGTAGATCTCCGCCTCGAGCGTCGGGGCATTTGCCCGGGGCCGCAGAGTGACGGATCGAATGGTTCCGCACACGTGAACGCGCTCACCACGTCGGCACTCCCCGATGGCCTCGGCTCCGCTCGCCGCCACCTGATCGGTCAGTTCGATGGCCTCCTGCTGCTCACGGCTGCGCATCATCGATGACAACCATCCGCCCACACTTCCTCCTTCGACCCGTCGAGGGTACTCCGGCACAATGACCGCGATGTCCGTCCTCCTGGTTCATGGCGCCGGATCCTCTGGCGATGCGGCCCGTGCGCTCCTCGGGGATTCCCTCGCGTCCTTCGAGACCGTTGAGGTCATCGAAGATCGCACCGGTGATATTGGAGCGCTTCTGGAGCGTCTGGACCGAACGGCAGGCTCCACGCAGTTGGCGATCGGTGTGAGCCTCGGCGCCCATGCGCTCGCGCGGTGGTCTGCGGATCGACTCCGGGGACCCGCCCTCATGCTTTGTCTGCCCGCCTGGACC
>CAYGMM010000125.1:5688-6016 GCA_964351035.1 uncultured Actinomyces sp. | reverse complement strand
TCCTCCAGACCTCCGATCAGTCGATCGGCACGACGGAACATCGACTGCGCCGCCTTGGCCTTCGTCGCCTTCGCACGCATCTTTTCCGCCTGCTCGCGGAGCGCGGTCGCCTGCTTCTCCGCGTTGGCCCGTTCCCGCTTGCGGCGTCGTTCATCGACCTCGCGTTGCTTCAGGTACGCCGACCAGCCCATGGAGTAGGTGTCGATCTCGGCGCGGTTGGCATCGAGGTGCAGGACCTGATTGACCGTGGCGTCGAGAAGTCCCACGTCGTGGCTGATGACGACGAATCCCCCGGGGTAGGACGCGAGGAATCGCCGTAGCCAGTTGA
>CAYGMM010000125.1:0-5678 GCA_964351035.1 uncultured Actinomyces sp. | reverse complement strand
CGCATCCAGGTGGTTGGTGGGCTCGTCGAGCAGCAGCACGTCGTACCCACCGAAGAGGATGCGCGCCAACTCGACGCGCCGCCGTTGACCGCCGGACAACGTGAGGAGCTCCTGGCCGAGTACGCGCTCGGGCAGACCGAGGCTGGCCGAGATCCGTGCGGCCTCGGAGTCGGCGGCGTATCCACCGCGGGATTCGAACTCGGCGAGGGCGGCGTCGTAGGACCGCATGGCCTTGGCTTGCGTCTGCTCGTCGCCGGAACCCATGCGTTCACTGGCGATGCGCATCCGCGCCGCCGACTCGTCTAGGTCGCGCGCCCCCAGGATGCGGTCGCGTGCCGTCACGTGCAGGTCGCCGGTCCGCGGATCCTGCGGGAGGTAGCCGACGGTGCCGCTGCGGGAGACCGAACCAGCCGCGGGCAGTGCCTCACCGGCCAGCACCTTGGTGAGGGTGGTCTTGCCAGCGCCATTGCGACCCACGAGCCCGATGCGGTCACCCGGGCCCACCCGCACCGAACCGTCGGCAAGCAGCAGCCGTGCACCGGCGCGGAGTTCGAGGCCTTGGGCGGTAATCACAAGGTCATGAGGGTACGCCTAGACGTTGAAGCCGAGCGCACGCAGCATCTCCCGACCGTCGTCGGTGATCTTGTCCGGTCCCCACGGCGGCATCCACACCCAGTTGATGGCGAAGCCGTCGACGAGGCCATCGAGGGCGGCACGGGTCTGATCCTCGATCACATCGGTCAACGGGCAGGCTGCCGAGGTCAAGGTCATGTCGAGGGTCGCACTGCCGCCCTCCTCGACGTGCACGTCGTAGACCAGGCCCAAGTCGACCACGTTGATGCCGAGTTCGGGGTCCACCACGTCCTTCATGGCTTCCCAGATGTCGTCCGCCGCCACGGTGGTCGCGGTCGTGGTCTCCTCGCTCACGCTGAGCCTCCCTGATGAGTGTCGGTTGCTTGAACGACGGCGTCCTTCCAGGCCAGCCACGGCAGCAGCGCGCACTTCACGCGCGCGGGGTACTTCGCCACTCCGCCAAAGGCGACGGCATCGCCGAGAATCTCCTCGTCGCCGGCGATCTCTCCCTTGGATGTCACCATCTCGGAAAACCGATCGAGCGCGAACATTGCGTCGGCCAAGGGCAGCCCATTGACGTTCTCGTACATCACGCTTGCCGATGCCTGCGAGATCGAGCAGCCCTGCCCGTCGTAGGAGACATCGGCCACGGTGAGTACGCCGTCTCGCTCTTCAAGGTGCAGCCGTAGATCGATCTCATCGCCGCAGGTCGGGTTGACGTGGTGAACCTGCGCCTCGAAGGGCTCACGCAGTCCGCGCCCCTGCGGATTGCGGTAGTGGTCGAGAATGATCTCCTGATACAGGTCTTCCATCAGCCCATCCCGAAGACTCGTCGTACGTCGGCCAGCGCATCCACGAAGGCATCGATGTCGTCGATGTCGTTGTAGACGTAGGGCGACATGCGGGTCGTCGCCGGAACATCCATGGCGCGGCAACCGGGCCACGCACAGTGGTGGCCGACGCGCACTGCGATACCGCGATCATCGAGGATCTGACCCACATCGTGCGGATGAACGCCATCAACGACGAAGGAGACTGCGCTCCCGCGCATCACGTTGTCGGTCGGACCGACCACGCGCACGCCGGGTTCGACGGTGAGACGCTCCAACGCGTGCCCGGTGAGCCGGTGCTCGTGCTCAGCGATGCGGTCCATGCCGATCTCGGCGAGGAAGTCGCATGCCGCTGCCAGTCCCACCGCTTGTGCCACCATCGGCACTCCCGCCTCGAATCGCTTGGGCGGCTCCGCGAAGGTCGACCGCTCCATCGTGACGGTTTCGATCATCGAGCCACCGGTGATGAAGGGCGGCATGGCCTTGAGGATCTCGTGCCGGGCCCAGAGGCAGCCGATGCCCGTGGGCCCGAGCATCTTGTGTCCGCTCCACGCCACCGCATCCACGCCGAGGGTGGTGACATCAATAGGCATGTGCGGGATCGACTGACAGGCGTCGAGGATCACCACTGCCCCCACCTCACGTGCGGCGCGCACGATCGGCTCGACAGGATTGATCGTCCCCAGGAGGTTGGACTGCTGCGTGAACGACACCACGCGCGTCCGGTCGGTCAGGACTGTGCCGAGTGAGTCGAGGTCAAGTCGCCCATCCTCGGTGAGCGGAATCCACCGGAGGACCGCCCCGGTCTTGTCGCACACCTCCTGCCAGGGAATGAGGTTGGCGTGATGCTCCATCTGCGTGACGAGGATCTCGTCGCCCGGCTCCAGCACGAACCGCTCCGCGCCCTCGGGCAGTGGCGCACCCATGCGGTGCTTGGCCGTGGCGTTGCTGAAGGCGTAGGCCATGAGATTGAGGGACTCGGTGGCATTGCGCGTGAAGACGAGGTCGTCGGCCTGTGCGCCGACGAAGGCGGCGATCCTCGCCCGAGCACCCTCGAACGCCTCCGTCGCTTCCTCCGCTAACTGATGCGCGCCACGATGAACAGCGGCGTTGCTCGTCAGGTAGTAGTCGCGCTCGGCGTCGAGCACGGCCAGCGGCTTCTGCGTGGTAGCCGCCGAATCGAGATAGATCAGGCGACCACCACCGCGCACCGAACGGTGCAGGATGGGGAACTGCGCCCGCAGCGCGGTTGCGTCGAGCGCGGGCGCGCTGGAGGTGATGCTCACGCCCGCGAACCTGCCTTGACGAAGCGCTCGTAGCCATGCTCCTCGAGTTGGGTGGCCAACTCCGGTCCGCCACTTTCGACAATGCGACCGTCGACGAACACGTGCACGAAGTTCGGGTGGATGTAGCGCAGGATCCGGGTGTAGTGCGTGATCAGCAACGTGCCCGTCGTGCCGTCGGCCTGGAATCGGTTGACTCCCTCGGACACGATGCGGAGCGCATCGACGTCAAGGCCGGAGTCGGTCTCGTCGAGGATGGCGATCTTCGGCTTGAGGAGTTCGAGCTGCAGGATCTCGTGGCGCTTCTTCTCGCCACCGGAGAAGCCCTCGTTGACACTGCGGTCGGCGAAGCTCGGATCCATGGACAGGGCCGCCATGGACTCCTTGACCTCCTTGATCCACAGGCGGAGCTTCGGCGCCTCACCGCGCACCGCGGTGGCCGACGTACGCAGGAAGTTCGACACCGATACGCCGGGGATCTCCACCGGGTACTGCATCGCAAGGAAGAGCCCGGCCCGGGCGCGCTCGTCGACGCTCATGTCGAGGACGTTCGCGCCATCGAGGGTGATCGACCCATCGGTGACGGTGTACTTGGGATGCCCGGCGATGACGTAGGCGAGGGTGGACTTGCCCGAGCCATTGGGCCCCATGACCGCGTGGGTCTGACCGCTGCTCACGGTCAGGTCGACCCCGCGCAGGATCTCGCGCTCGCCGCCGTCGGTCTCGACGCTGGCGTGCAGGTTGTGAATCTCAAGGGTGGACATGACGCTCCTGCTCATTCGGCAATGACGGGGTGCTCGGCGACGAGCACTCGGGCGGAATCGCCTTCACCGGTGACCTCAACGGCGAAGACGGGGACGGGGGTGGTGGCGGGCAGGCTCAGTGCCTCGCCGGTGCGAAGGTCGAATCGGGATCCGTGCAGCCAGCACTCAATACTGCAGTCGTCGACGTCACCCTCGCTGAGAGCGACATCGGCATGTGAGCAGACATCGAGGACCGCGTACACACCGCCGTCGCAGCGGGCGAGGGCGACCGGTCGATCCCCGACCTGGACGCTGATCGCGCCGTCGACCGGGATATCACCGAGGGCGCAGACATCGATCATGCTCACTCGGAGTCCTCCTCGAGCAGACCGGCTGCAGCGCGGTCGATCCCCAGCCGCGAGTCGACCGTGGACATGACGTCTTCGGCGATCTGCGGCAAGCCGAGGCGGCCCAGGACATCGGTGAAGAACCCACGAACGACGAGGACCCGGGCGAGTTCGGCCGGAATGCCGCGGGCCTGGAGGTAGAACAATTGCTCATCATCGAATCGGCCCGTCGCGCTCGCGTGACCGGCGCCCACGATCTCACCGGTCTCGAGTTCGAGGTTGGGCACCGAGTCGGCGCGCGCACCGTCGGTGAGGATGAGATTGCGATTGACCTCGTAGGTATCGATCCCGGTCGCCTCCGCGCGGACGAGGACGTCGCCCACCCAGACGGTGTGTGCGTCATCGCCCTGTAGTGCGCCTTTGTAGAGCACGGAGCTACGACAGTTCGGCGTGTCGTGGTCGACGAATACGCGGCTCTCGAGGTGCTGTCCGGCATCGGCAAAGGTGAGGCCAAGGAGTTCGGCATCTCCACCGGTCGCGGTGTAGGACACCTGGGGCAGGATGCGAACGAGATCACCGCCGAGCGTGATGTGACCCATCATCAGCCGGGAGTCGCGGCCCAATTGCGCGTGGTGCGTGGCCGCGTGCACGGCATCGCGATCCCAGTCCTGCCAGAACACCACCGTGGCCGACGCGCTGTCCGCCACACGAATCTCCACGGACTGCGCCAGCGTGACCGAGCCGCGATGACGCACGAGCACGGTCCCCGAACTAAACGGCCCGAAGTCGAGAACCAGGTGCGCGGCTCCGGCTCCGCGCCCGTCAATGACGACATCAGCGTGACCGGTGCCCTCACTGGGGAGAGACACGATCGTGGCCTCAGCCGCCGCGGACATCGCGCGTGCGGCAATGACATCGGAGGGGGTGAGGGATGACCCGACACGAGCATCGCTCATCGGGACCGTCTCGACACCGAACCCGGTGGTGGTCACGTCAATACTCGGCGGTGCGTCGAGCAGCGCCGAGCCGTCATGCAGGCCGCGAAGGCGGGCGAGAGGCGTGAAACGCCACTCCTCTTCGCGGCCGGTCGGGACCGGATGATCCGCCACGTCACGGGAATGGACCCGCGGTGCCAGATCGACCGCGGGGACGGTTGCGGACATCAGCCGACCGCTCCTTCCATCTGAAGTTCAATGAGGCGATTGAGTTCGAGGGCGTACTCCATGGGGAGTTCGCGAGCGATGGGCTCGACGAATCCCCGGACGATCATGGCCATTGCCTCGTCTTCGGTCAGTCCGCGCGACATGAGGTAGAAGAGTTGGTCATCGCTGATCTTGCTCACGGTGGCCTCGTGGCCCATCGCGACGTCGTCCTCGCGGACGTCGACGTAGGGGTAGGTGTCACTCCGACTGATGTCGTCAACGAGAAGTGCATCGCACTTCACCGTGCTCTTTGAGCCGGTCGCACCCTCGAGCACCTGCACGAGGCCGCGGTACGACGTACGACCACCGCCGCGGGCCACCGACTTGCTGACGATCGTGGACGACGTGTTGGGTGCAGCGTGCACCATCTTGGAGCCGGTGTCCTGGTGCTGTCCCTCGCCGGCGAAGGCGATGGAAAGCGTCTCACCCTTCGCGTGCTCACCGAGCATCCAGACCGCCGGGTACTTCATGGTGACCTTCGAGCCGAGGTTGCCGTCAATCCACTCCATGGTGGCGCCCTCGTGGGCAGCGGCGCGCTTGGTCACCAGGTTGTAGACGTTGGTGGACCAGTTCTGGATAGTGGTGTAACGGCAGCGGCCGCCCTTCTTGACCACGATCTCGACCACGGCCGAGTGCAGGGAGTCCGATGAATAGATCGGCGCCGTGCAGCCTTCGACGTAGTGAACGTAGGCGTCCTCGT
>CAYGMM010000124.1:0-6338 GCA_964351035.1 uncultured Actinomyces sp. | reverse complement strand
ACCGCAACGTCAACGACGAGTGGGAGCCGCAGGAGGACAACGAGTCGATCATCGCGGAGGCCGTCGTCGACCACGATCCGGAGCTGCTCACCACCCACGCCGAGCAGGGCTCGGAGCGATAGGAGGCCGCCATGGGACAGTTCATCGAATGGGGCGCCCTCGCCAACATCATCGTCATCGGCGTGCTCGTGGGCGCAGGACTGCCGGCGCTGTTCGCCGTCGGGGTGCGGCTGCTCGCCGGACCAGGGTCGACCGTGGACGGGCAGGTGCCGTTGCGGCGCCGGGTTCTCGCTGGACTCTGCTTCGCCCTGGTGCTCGCTGCGATCGTCGGCGCGATCGTCTACATCGCGGCCGGAGGGCACTGATTCCAGGCATGCAGAAGGCCCCGGAGGAGAACCCTCCGGGGCCTTTCGTCGTGGTGCGCGAGGGGGGAGTTGAACCCCCACGCCCTTTCGGGCACACGGACCTGAACCGTGCGCGTCTGCCTATTCCGCCACTCGCGCTGTGCCCGGCGTACCGAGCCCTAGAAGGGTACAGGCATCGGCGACCAGCCCCAAGGCAGGGACCGGGAATCGTGCTAGTCCTCCCGGCGCTCGTGCTCCGGTGCCATATGACCGCCGATGAGTACGCCGATGACGAAGATCATCATCAACGCCGTCATCACCGAGTTCTGGAATGCCGGCGCCATCCCGTTCCACTTGGAGTTCAGGTACATGATGAACCAGTTGCCGCCAACGGTGATGAAGCCGAAGAAGAACACGAGCAGCCCCGTCGTCCCTCCGGCGAAGGTCCACTTCTGCGCCCGGCCCCATCGCGGGCAGGTGGAGGACCGACGGAGCCCCAGGATGCCGCCGATCAGCAGCAGGATCCCGGTCACGGTCTCACCGGTGATGATGCCGATGTAGCTCAGCACCTGGAACCAGGTGGCGTCGATGAATCGCCACTGGAAGCCGCTATCCGCGGGTACGCCGTCACCACTGAGGACACCCTGGACGAAGGGCCAGTTGCTGGCGTTGGGATTGACCGGGTTCGTGATGTTGTCGAAGGCGACGACGAGGTAGTAGGCCGCCGTCATGAGCACGAAGATCGAGGCAACGACGCGCGCAGTGCGCCAGACAGACCAATTCATGCCTCCTCAGGCTAGCCACATGAGCGGGCCAGATCGGGGATTTCGCGGGACCTCCCGCGAATTTTGTGAGGAGATGGTCGCTTGAGGGTCATTTGCGCGCGAAGTACGACGTCATCGCGGTCGCATAGATTGACCCCGTGGTGCAGATCGGGAACTCTGGAATCGATATCTCCCGGGTGGTGCTCGGCGGCAACGTCTTCGGCTGGACCGCCGATGAGGAGTCGTCGTTCGCCATCCTCGATGGGTACCTCGAAGCCGGCGGCAATTCAATTGACCTCGCCGACTCCTACCCGCACTGGGCGCCGGGGTGCCGCGGTGGGGAGTCCGAGCAAGTCGTGGGGCGTTGGATGGCCGCACGGGGCAATAGAGCCGATGTCGTCATCGCCACGAAGGTCGGCAAGTTCCCCGGCAACTACGGCCTCACCCGCGATCAGATCAACGCCGGACTCGACGGCTCACTTGAGCGCCTCCAGACGGAGTACGTGGACCTCTACTACTGCCACATGGACGACCCCCAGACCCCGCTGGAGGAAACCCTCGAGGCCCTCACCGAGCAGATCGAGGCCGGTCGTATCCGGGCGATCGGCGCATCGAACTACTCGACGGAGCGACTGGCGGCGGCGCTGTCCACATCGGATCGGCTCGGCCTGCCACGGTTCGTCGCCGTTCAACCGCAGTACAGCCTCGTCGTTCGCGATGAGTTTGAAGGACCACTGCAGGACCTATGTGAGCGTGACGGGCTGTCCTGTCTCCCGTTTTGGCCGCTGGCAGCCGGCTTCCTGACCGGCAAGTACTCCTCCGATGACATCGGCGACGTACCCCGCGCACGGCACGTCGCGCAGTTCTTCACCGAACGCAACTGGCGGATCCTGAACGTCGTTCGCGAGATTGCGCAGGCACAAGGGGTCGAGCCCACCACGGTCGCGTTGGCCTGGACCCTCACTCGCCCAGCGGTCGCCGCACCCGTGGCGTCGGTTTCGCGGATGTCACAACTTCCCGCACTCATGCAGTCGATGAGCCTCGAACTCACCGTCGACGAACTCGCCCTACTGGATGAGGTGTCCGCACCATGAAGCGCATCGGTCTGATCGGCGGCATGAGTTGGGAGAGCACGGCGGAGTACTACCGCCTGCTCAATGAGGGGGTGCGCACGCGGCTCGGCGGCCTGCACTCGGCCGATCTCGTCCTGAGGTCGGTGGACTTCGCTGAGTTGGAGAGTGAGTTCACCCGTGATCGCTGGGATGTTGTCGGTGAGCGACTGGCTGCCGAGGCACAACTCCTTCAGGCCGCTGGCGCCGAACTCATCGCCCTGTGCACCAACACCGGTCACCGTGTCGCCCCAGCCATCACCGCGGCCATCGACGTTGAGTTCGTCGACCTCATCGACGTTAGTGCCGACGCACTTCGAGTCGCCGGTGTCACGTCCGTCGCCCTGCTTGGCACCCGGTACACCATGGCCCCAGGTTTCTACCGCGATCGACTGGCGGCTGCAGGTTTCGACGTAACCGTCCCTGACAACGTCGACGAGGTGAACGACGTGATCTTCGCCGAACTCTGCGTCGGTGTGTGCTCACCGCGTGGGCGCGAAGCCGTCGAACAAGCAGTCGCCTCATGCATTGAGCAGGGCGCCAACGGCGCCCTGCTCGCGTGCACCGAACTCGAGTTGCTTGAGCCCCTCGACGTGAGCGTGCCCACCTTTGCGACGACGCGACTGCACGTCGAGGCGCTGCTGGACCGCGCCCTGTCCTAGGGCTTGACCGTGATGACGTTGGACTTCGTTTTGGCCCAGCGCATGTAGACGGTCAGCGGCTTCTTAGTCGCCTTCTTCCACGTGAAGGTGCCGTTAGCCGAGACCTTGATCGTCTTGGCCTTCTTGTACTTCTTGGCACCCTTCACCTTGTAGTACGGCACCACCTTGCTGCCCGGCTCAATGGCAATCACCGTCCCGGAGACGATGACGCCCTTCTTCTTGCCGACCTTGCCCTTCTTGCCCGAGATCATGATCTGCGGCGTCGGCTGCGGCGCGGCCTCGATCGACACCTCGATGAACGTCGTGATCTCAGGCCGCGCCTGCGCTGTCGCCGAGACGGTGAAAGTGCCCGTCTTGCCGGCCTGCACGTTGACCGTGGCCAATCCCTGCTCGTCGGTCGTCACCGTTGCGGTGGCTCCGCCGTTCACGGAACCCTCGCCACTGACATCAATGTCCACGGGAGCGTAGGCGAGTGGCTCACCAGCCCCATCAACGAGTTCGACGTCGTACTGCGTGTTGAGTTCGGCGTACGCGGTCATCGGACCTTCGATCGTGATCGTCGCGTCCGTCGGGATGATGGGTGCGGGCGTGAGCGTGATCTCGCCACTCCAGGCCGACAGGGCAATCCAGCACGAAGCGCCATTGGATCCACTGGTCCAGAGCACCTCGGTTGGTAGCACCGCGGTGTACGACGAGGTGGTGATCTCGGAGTTGCCGGACCAGGCCCCCGCAACCGGCTGGCATGCCTCGTCGGCGGCCGCCTGCAGTGCCGCACCGGGGTACGGCGTACCGGCATTGCCGCTGACTTCCTCGCTCTGGTCAACGAGCAGCCAACCGCCGGTCGTGCACGCCACATTGGAGACTGCCGAACCCGACACGGGCTTGCTCGGGCTGCAGCCGAGAACCCACTGCGCCCCCGAATTCGCCGTGACCATCGGTGCGCGGCCAGACCAGGAAGTGGCTTGCGGTAGGGCATCGGCGGGTGCATCGACGACCGCCATCGCACAGCCCACCTCACGCACACCGGCCAGCCACTCTTCGTCTGTGGGCAGGCTGACACCAATCGCCAAACGCGTGGGGATGGTGGCCGCAGAGATACCCAGATACTTCAGCATGCGGTCCGTTGCCGACGTGCCGTCCGCCGCGGCACACCACTGGGCGGCGTACTGGGGGATCATCACCGCGTCCGAGGGCAGCCCAAGATCGTCCGGAGCGGTACCCGTGCCGAAGACCTCCGCCTGATGCTCACCCTCACACGGGACCGCAGCACCCGTGGCCTGACCCTGCAGCGGGCTAAAGGTCGGGAGACACCCGCCCTCGGTTGTGGACGGTGCCGCTGCTGCGGCCGCCACGCTGGGGGAGGGAATGGGTGTCCGCACCGCGCGGTAACGGAAGGCTGAGCTGTTCCAGTCCACCCAACTCGTCGAGTAGGTCGTTAGCTGCGTCATAGCCGCGCCGACCCAGGGCCGTACGCCGACGGTCAAGGGGTACCCCGCGCAGGAGGTCGGGGTCCGCGGACTCCAGTCCGGGCAGAAGTACTCCGGTCCAAACTTGACGGACGTCACGCTCTTGCCGAAGAGAGCGCACCGCATGTTGAGAGTCGTCGGGTAGTCACGCTGAATGAAGACACCGGGCGAGGACACGCAGACTTCGTAGCGATCACGCCAGTTCACGATGCTGTCGTTGCGACTGTCCGGTGCACTCCACGTTGCCGAAAGGACACCGTCACCATCGATCGTCGCAGTAAGGTCCGGAACCCTTGGGCCGATGTTGTCGAAGTACATCCGGTTCGTCTGCATGATGAGGGGGCGCGCACCGAACATCTGATACTGGCGCGCCCTCGACAGATCGAAGCCGCGTCCGTACTCGGACTGCCATTGCTCATCGAGCAGCCAGACCTCATACCCGGCGACGCCCCCGATGAAGCCCTCAAGCGAGCCGAACGATTGTGACGACAGTGTTCGGCTCAGTTGGAACGAGCCAGTGCCACGGGGAAGTGCGATGGTCTCGAGTGTGGTGAACGGCGCAAGAGAACCGCCACTGGACTGATAGGCGCCCCATGTCCACAATCCGACCCCGTAGCACAGTCCGGTATCGATCTTCGTTCCATTGACCTTGACGCTCACCGTTGCCATCGGCGGCGCCTCGGGACTGATCTCTTGAAGACCACCGAAATCCCCGCTCACGCTAGGCGCGGTACCCATCGTGCCCATCGGCGGCGCGGTGGTGACTTCCGCGGTTTGCGTCCATGCGGAACTGATGTCGGTTTCACCCGTGCGGCGATCGCGGTACACCGCGCGCACGCGATAGTCGACCCGCACCTCCGGTGGCAGACAGACATCGACGTGGAACGTCTGCGCCGCGGACTTCGCAGCGACCAAGAGCCACTCCGCGCCACTTCGCCAATCAACCTGCACGCGGCGTTCGACCTCATATCGGTCGATCTGCAGGTTGGTGGGCAGCGCAGGCTTGGTCCAGGAGACCTTGACCCCCTGTCGCGCATCCAGCAATGCAACTGCCGTTGACTTGGGCACTGCGGGTGCGTTGGCAGCGAGGGTCGCGGTCGTAGCAGCCCCCCTGCTCGCGCCGGCGTCATTGATCGCCACGATCTCCACGTCGTACTTCCCGGTCTTCCACCGACTATCCACCTCAATTGAGAAGGAGTCAGCGGTGCCGTCCACCCCGAAGAGGCCGATGACCTCTCCGTCTTGTGCCACGGCGATTGTGTACGACGTCACCTCAGGGTCCGACTCGGTGGGCTTCGCCCAACTCATCAGTAGGTTTGCTGTCGGCGGGGTGCCGGACCAGTCCGAAAAAGTCGCGCTGAAATCACGTGGCGCCGCCGGAACCTCAACGAGCGCGTCACACTTGATTGGCTTGTCGAGGCCCACATCCCAGGTGGCCTGCCCGCTACTGCCGGCAATATCGGCGTCGGCGCACTGCACTCGGGTGTCGGCCTCGCCGTCCTTGGCGTAGACCTTGTTGATGCCACCGAATGCGTTGATGACGTCCTTGCCGGGTCCACCGGTAATGGTGTCGTTGCCGTAGGGGCCGTCCTCGTCGTCACCCAAGAGCACATCCGGGCCGTCACCACCATCAAGGGTGTCGGCGCCGCTACCGGCCTGGAAGTAGTCCTCACCAGAACCCCCGCTGAATCTGACGGGCAGGCTGCCGAAGACAACCGTCTGAGTGTTCGTGCTTAGCACTGAGTAGTCCACGACGATCTGAGTTGCATCCGCCTGGCACAGCATCCGAAGTCTGGGGCCTGGCTCCGATCCGCAGGCGGCATCGACTGACTGCAGGCGGGCCGTGGCGTCCTCGCCGACCATGCCCAGCTGCATCCGCCCGCTGGGGTCGCGCTCAATGACCAACGTCTCATCAGGTCCAAAATCTGACGTGGCACCGCTGGCCTGCACCACAAGGGTGGGGCCGTCAAACCCCACATAGAAGGGTGCGGGG
>CAYGMM010000123.1:0-6405 GCA_964351035.1 uncultured Actinomyces sp. | reverse complement strand
AGCAGCCCACCCAAACATGGGACCGGCTAGTCCGGTCCGTCAGATTTCCGATCAGTCAGCAATACGTGCCGCACCGAGTCGCGCGACCGCGACGCTGCGAACCTGCCCGGTGACCCGGTCGATTGCTGTGAGCGTGCCCCCAGACATCCGCAGGGGCTCAACGAGGTATTCATCGTCGCCCTGGGCCACCCACACCGGCAAAGACTCCGTGATCGCTCGCCGTAGGACGGTGACGGTGTCGGCGGCGGCCATGGGTTCCAACCCGACACGTTCGCTCGCGGTGTCTCCGGCCGACGTCTGCAACGTCGCAATAGCGGCACGAAGCAGAGCGGGTGTGGCATCACGCCGAGAAACCGCAGCGGGTGCTGGCGGTGTCGGCGCCCGCCGAGCGGCAGCACCCCGGGTCAGAGTGTGGCCGTCGTGATCCTCGGCCACCGGATGGAGGCCGAGTTCGCGCAGCAGCACCACCGCCTCCTCAAGTCGACCGGCCACGGCCAGCACCGTCGGAGCCACCGAGGTGATCCCAAGTTCGCTCGCGCGCGGATGGGCAATCACCGTCGACAGGGTCGCCGAGTCATCGCAGCGGATGTACGCCGTCGCCACACCGATCCGCACCACCCCGTGCGAACGCGCGGCATCCTCGATGAGGTAGCTCAGCGGCTGCGGCACCGGCGTTCGTGACACCCGGGTGAGGAACTCCTGCAATGACGTGGCGTCGCGACCCGTATCCATGGCGCGGCGGACGGAGGCGTTAGTGAACCGGTAGACCGTGGCACCGCCGGTGCTCTCAACGTCCGCCATGAGACGCAGTTCCCGAGCCAACTCCGGCGCCAAGGGTCCGGGTGCGATCGCGGTGAGGTCGGCTTGGACCAGGATGTGATCCAACGGGGTGGGCAGGGCGCCAGCAGCCGCGACCAGCGGATCGGTGTCCACCAACCCCGCCACCGCACGACCCATCGTGGCGAGGGCGTGGGCTCCGGTGAAACCCAGCATCTCCAGTTCCTCGCTGATGGCCGCCACGCGGGCTGCCCGCAGCGGTCCCGCATGGCGAGGGGCAACGAGGTCGACGCCACGGACGATCTCGCTGACGTCCGCGGGCGCACATCCGGGAGCGAGATCGGCCAGCACCCGCAGCACCTGCTCGCGGAGCAGTGGCAGTCCGCGGCCGGTCATGTCATCCGACAGGGCGTTGGCGCCTTCGTCGACGCGATCGGGCGACCGCTGCATCGTCAACCAGGCGCGGGCGATCGTTGCCCACTGCTCGGGGAGCGGGGAGTCGTGCCAGTCGTCGTACGCCGTGGTCGGCCGCCAGCGTTCGTCCATGTCGCCGTCGCGGCCGATGAGTCCGGCGGTGTAGGCGACCTCGAGGAGGAGCGCGGTCATGTGTGCATCGAGATCGACGACGCGGGAGGTGGCGGCGAGATCGCGCACGCTCAACCCGCCCTTGCGCAGTACGGCGGGCGCCTCGTTGCCGGACCAGGCCTCAGCGACGGCGGTGATGCCCATGAGGACGGTGAGCGCGTGCTGGCCCGCGGTGCGCTCGACTCGGTCGGGGTCGTACTCGACGATGTCCAGCGGAGCCGGTGGCCAGTCGATGGCGTAGCGGGGTTCGCTCTGCAGCGTCTCGCGCACGGCCCTCACCAGGCGCAGCCCAGTGTCGTCCCCCCACAGGAAGGCCAGGTCCCGCAGTTGGCGCAAGAGTGACTCGGCCGAGTCGGGAATGGTTGCGGTCAGGACATCTCGCATCTGCGCGATGGTCGCGGGCTCCTCGATGCGAGCCAGGGCATGGGCCGCCGCGAGCGCGGGTGCATCGAGCCGGTCGAGTGCGCGCGCCACAGATGTTGAACTTGCCGCCCGAGCCGCCAGGGCCGTGATATCCGGGGGGACCGGGTGGAGCAGGTCCGGGCGCAGCGTGAGGAGCCGGGCGAGGTCGTCTTCATCACGACGTCGCAGATCATCGGCGAGGCTGCGCGGAGGCACCCGAAGACGTTACCCCTAGGCTCACGGTGTGGGATTCGTCGGCTTCGACCTTGACATGACCCTCGTCGACTCGGCCGACGGGATCGTCGCCTCCGTGCAGCACGTGGTGGGGGAGTACGGCGTACACGCCGACGGTGACGAGATCAGGTCGACGATCGGCCTGCCCCTCGACCACGTCTTCCCGCGGTGGTTGCCGGACGAGCCGTACGACGTCCTGCTCGCGGCGTACCGCGCCCACTATCGGGTCAACGGCATTCCGCTGACGACGCCGATGCCCGGAGCGGCGGCGGCGATCGAAGCCGTGCGCGCGCACGGGGACCGCGTCCTGGTGGTGACGGCGAAGTACGGCGCGGTAGCCGAGCTGGCCCTCAACGCCGCCGGGCTGGATGCGGACGAGGTCGTGGGAGATCTGTTTGCTGAGGGCAAGGCCAGCGCCTTGGCGGAGCACGGGGCCTGGGCGTACGTCGGCGATCATCCCGGCGACATACGCGCGGCGCGCACAGCGCAGGTCCACGCCGTGGCCGTCGCGACCGGTCCGACGAGTCGCGCGGACCTGCAGGCGGCCGGGCCGGACGTCCTGCTCGACAACCTCACCGAATTGCCGGCCTGGCTGGCCGCGTCGCGACCCTAACCAGCTGCCCTGCGCGGCCCTAGTCGGTGGCCTGACGGCGTCGGCTGCGCGCCGAGATCGCCAGGCCGATGATCACCATGGCGAGTCCCACGCCGGTGAGCATCGACAGGAACCACCAGGCCGACGGCAGTTCCAGTGAGGGGATCAGCAGGGGCAGCAGCGCAATCACCGTGCACACCATGCCGATGATCATCACCACGGCTCCCATGCGCAGGAGCCGGTCGCCGGGGGCGGACTCAGCGCTCACGGACCCACCCTAGGGGGGCAAAGGCCAGGCCCGACGACTAGCCTTGGGGGGCTAGTAGCTGACGGACGAAGGAGATGCCATGCCGACCGGCAAGGTCAGGTGGTACGACGTGGACAAGGGCTTTGGGTTCCTTGCCTCCGACGATGGTGAAGACGTCTTCGTCCATGCCTCGGCGCTGCCCGCGGGCGCGACCACCCTCAAGCAGGGTGCACGTGTCGAGTTCGGCGTTGTCGACGGCAAGCGCGGCAAGCAGGCCCTCAGTGTTGTGGTGCTCGATCAGCCGGTGTCGGTGGTCAAGGCCGGTCGCAAGCCCGCCGAAGACATGGCCGTCATCCTCGAGGACCTCATCAAGCTGATGGACGGCGCATCGAACCAACTGCGCCGGGGCCGTTACCCAAGTGATGAGCACTGCCGCAAGATGGCCGCCGTCATGCGGGCCGTTGCCGACGACTTCGACGTGTGAGGTGAGCGTGCGCATCCGGACCCTCGCCGCCCTGCCCATTCTCGGCGTCGCTGCTCTCGGCCTTGTCGCGTGTGAGAAGCCCGCGCCGGGCGTATCGGTGACCTCCGGTACGACGACCGCCTACCGCGAGGCCCTGTGCTGGTCGTTCGACGGTTCTGCGTTGTCGGCCGAGAACTGTGCGCAGGACCTCGTGACCAACGCCGTCGATGGCGGACAGGCCGCACAGATCCCGGTGATCCCCGGGACGACGATCGGTATCAGCGTCGACCCGGTGGTGGCCGAGACGGGCTGGTACCCGGTGATCGGCACGCAAAAATTGACCGAGCAGCCACTGACCACGACCTACTACCGCTTCGCCTACCCCGACCTGCAAGAGGTGCCTGCCGGTGGCGTGGCCCTGCAGGTAGTGGCCGCTGACGGCGCGGACACGGTCGGTCTGTGGGTCTTCGCCCTCGTCCCCGGACGCGGTGGCGCCTGATGACCATCGACAAGGTCATCGCCCAGGCGGTCGATCTCGCGCGTGCGGCCGCGGAAGAGGTCGCGCACGCCAATTCGGTGGGCGGCCATCTCGAGGTCGTCGCCGAGGACGAGCGGGTCGCGACGCACTACTTCGCGTGCACCGATCCGGGTTACGTCGGCTGGCGCTGGTCGGTCACCCTGGCACGAGCTTCGCGCGCCCGTGTCGCGACGGTGGACGAGGTCGTGCTGCTCCCCGGGCCGGAGGCGCTCGTCGCGCCGGCATGGGTGCCGTGGTCCGAGCGTGTGCAGCCCGGCGATCTCGGCGTTGGCGTCATCTGGGAGACCTCGGCCGACGATCCGCGGCTGACCGCCGGTATGACCGGGGCGGATGACCTTGAGGGTCTTGCCGGCCAGGCACCGGTACACCCGTCGACCTGGGAGATCGGTCTCGGTCGGGAGCGCGTCCTGTCGGCCTGGGGGCGCGACGACGCCGCCCACCGCTGGCACGACGGTGAGCGCGGGCCGGACTCCGCCATGGCACGGTCGGTGTCGCTCACGTGCGCGAGCTGTGGCTTCCTGCTGCCAATCGGCGGTCCGCTGGGCCAGGCCTTTGGCGTCTGCGCGCAGGCGATGTCACCGGCCGACGGCGCGGTGGTCTCCCTCGGCTTCGGCTGTGGCGCCCACTCGCAGATCGCAGTGGCCGAGCGCCAGCCGATTCCCGAGCCGGTGACGGACTCCCTCGGGTTCGACGTTCTCGATCTCGGTCACTCCTGAGCAGTCACGCCGCAATCGTCAGACCACGCTGGCCCGAGCCCGGCGGAGCCGAGCCCGGCGGGCGGACGCCAGCACCATGCCGGGTACGCCGAGAGCCGTCCCAAGAGCACAGACCATGACGACCTGGCCGGTGTAGCCCATGAGGAGAACGACGCCGAGGGCGATGGCCCACAGCACCGTGCCGATGGCCAGCGCGGCGATGCCGCTGTCGTCGCGGGTGCGCAGCGCCGGATCGGACTCGATCTGCGCGAGGGTCAGATCGGCCGCGTCTGGAGTCCCGTCCACAGCGTCACCGTAGCGCCTCGCCTAGGCTGGGGTCGTGGATCACCGGGTGCGTCGTCTTGTCACCCTCGGCGTCCTTGGCGCACTCGTCGTCGCGGTGATCGTCGCGGCCATCGTGTCCCGCTAGGTGCGGGCGGAGTTGGCGGGCCGGCTCATCACTCCGGAACAGGCTTGGTGAGGAGCAGCACGAGGCTGACCACGAAGCACAGCAGCATCGAGGCGAAGGCCGCGCGGATCCCCCAACTGTCGGCGAGGGCGGCCAGGGCGAACGGTGCGATGCCGCTGACGACGCCGATCCCTGCGCTGGTCCAGCCGGCCGCGCGATCGGGCTGACCCGCCGAGGCGCGCATGGCGCGGGAGATGCCGAGCGGGAAGTGCATGCCGATGCCGGCGCCGGTGATGAGGAAGCCGACGATCATCAGCACGGGACCGGAGACGAGCAGCGTGAAGGTGAAGCCGGCCGCGGCCAGGATGATCGCGCCGGCGAAGACCCGCTCGCCGCTGACGCGTTCGACGATCCGCGAGCCCACAAGACGGCCGATGATCATCCCGGTCACGATGGCGGAGATGGACGCCGATGCAGCCGCGGCGCCCAACCCACCCTGTTCGCGCAGGAGATCAGCCCCCCACTGCAGGAGGGTGAGTTCGACACTGGTGAGCAGGATCAGCGTGGCGATCGCCCACCACATGAGTCCGGGCAGGCGGGACTTCGGTGCGACGCGTTCGGCGGTGGTCCCGACGTCGAAGGGAGCGAGGCGTCGACCGCGCAGGATCTCCAGGACGATGGCGATGACGACGAGGATCGCCATGCCGGCGCGCCAGCCAAGAACGGTGGTCGCGGCGACGCCGACCGCGAAGGTGGCAAGGAGGGAGGCAACGCTGGCCGTGACATTGCCTTCAGTGATGGCGGCATCGGCGGCTGCACCCTGGTGGGCTTCGAGGAAGGCGCTGGCCCCGACCGCGCTCCAACTCGCACCGAGCGAACCCAGGAAGGGGCCGAGGGCGGTCCACCACAGTGGGCCGCCAGAGATGTAGATCGCCGTGCCGGTGGCGAGGAGCAGGGCCCCCGTGCGGAGGAGGGGCCCGCGGCCCCAGCGCTCGACGAATCGCGCAGCGCTGATGCTGCCCGTGATGCCGCCGACCGCGAGCGCGGTACTCAAGATGGAGGCAGCGACCCGGGTCAGGCCCTGATCATCGCGCAGCAGAGTCAGCGAGGCACCGAAGCCGTAGACGAACCAGCCGAGTAGTCCGAGTGAGGCGTAGGCGAAGAGCGTCTCGCGGTCACGTAGCGGGCGCGTCCGAGGATGGACCGCCCGAGTCACAGTTCCCCGGTCACAATGCGCCGGTCACAATGCGTCGACGACGTAGTCGATGCAGCGCGTGAGTTGACGGACGTCATCGGGATCGACCGCGGGGAAGACCGCAACGCGGATCTGATTGCGACCGAGTTTGCGGTAGGGCTCGGTGTCGACGATGCCGTTGGCGCGCAGGGCCTTGGTCACCGCGGTCGCGTCGATGCTGTCGTCGAAGTCGATCGTTGCGACGACCGCAGAACGCTTGGCCGGATCC
>CAYGMM010000122.1:4208-6584 GCA_964351035.1 uncultured Actinomyces sp. | reverse complement strand
GCGGACGCGAGCAGCACCGTCTGCCAGCCCGGGCCGTTGTCGCACCACTGGTGATCGACGATGTCGCTCCGCGAGAGGCCCAGTCCGCGGGCAATGCGGTCGACCGAGTCATCGTCGAGGGGCCCACTCCGTCGCAGTGGTGGCGCAGCGAAGGAGAGGATGTCGCCATCCCGTCGAATGCGCACGAGGCCGACGCCGCATTCCTGCATGATCACCTCGCCCTGAGGCTGCCCACCGGCGGCCAGCCAGGCATGGCAGGTGCCGAGCGTGGGATGACCGGCGAAGGGCAATTCGCGTCCCGGACAGAAGATGCGCACGCGATAGTCCGCGGCCGGGTCGGTCGGTGGCACCAGGAAGGTCGCCTCGGACAGGTTGGTCCAGTTGGTGAAGGCCTGCATCTGCTCGGTCGTGAGCCCCTCCGCGGCGTGTACGACGGCCACCGGGTTGCCCAGCAGCGGTTCAGCGGTGAAGACGTCGACTTGATCGAACGGGCGTGGGGTCACGCTCGGACTTTAGCGGCGGGGGCCTAGGTCGCGGCTGCCTGCTCGCGCAGGAGGTCGAGCAACTCACTGGCCGTCATGGGGGCACCGAAGTAGTAGCCCTGCCCGAAGTCACAGCCCGACGAACGCAGCAGGTCAGCCTGTTGGGCCGTCTCGATGCCCTCTGCAATGGTCTGCAGCCCGAGAGTGCGGGCCATCTCGATCATGACGAGCACAAGAGCGAGACTGTCGCTGTCCGGTTCCAGGTGTGAAACGAAGCTCCGGTCGATCTTGACATAGTCGATTGGCAGACGTTGTAGATAGGAAAGCGACGAGTAGCCCGTGCCGAAGTCGTCGACAGCAACGGTCATACCGGCATCCTTGTATTTCAAGAGCTTCGCCGCAGTGGACTCGTCACTCTCCAGCGCTGCTTCCTCTGTTATCTCCACCGTGATCGACGAACCGTCGAGGGAGAGATCGCGCAATAGAGCAAGACGCTCTTGGTGAAGATCCGACTCGCGGCGGAGCTCCAAGGGTGACAAATTGACACTGACACCGAAGTCAGGCGCTAAGTCACGCGCGGCCCTGGCCATGGCCATAGCCTTGCCAAAGGCGACGTTGCCGACTTCGCTAATGCGTCCAATGCTTTCGGCTACCGGGATGAACTGATCTGGCGGAACGTTGCCATACGTGGGGTCGGCGAGCCGAGCAAGTGCCTCTGCCTTGACAATCCTGTTCGATCTCAAGTCAACGATGGGCTGGAACTTGATCTCCAAAGTCCCCTTTTCGAGTGCTTGAGTAAGGATGGCGGTGATCCGCGCACGCTGCTCAGCAGACTCCCGCATAGAGGGATCGTATGGTCGGCTCTGGCCGCCTCCGGATGACTTGGCAGAGCGCATGGCGTGCGTGGCCGCTGAGAGCAGGTCAGCACCGTTTGTTGCGTCTCGCGGGTAAGTGGCGAAGCCGATACTGGCCGAGATTCGGACCTCATCGGAGGTCAGATTGACGGGTTCAGAGAAGATGGCTTCCAGGGCCGAAATCGTTGCGGCGACCTCCTCACTTCGGTTCGGTAGGGGAAGAGCGAGCGCGAATTCATCGCCCCCGATTCGGGCGACGGTCGCGGTGTCGGGGGCGGCATTCACAGTGCGCTCTGCCACCCCCCGCAGGACCAGGTCGCCAATGCGATGGCCCAGGGAGGAATTGATGTCCGAGAAGCGGTCTAGTCCGATAACGACAAGGAGTACGGAATCTTGAGAGTGGGCTGCCTGTTCAACGAGGAGGTCAAGTTGGGCACCAAAGGTCAGGCGACCGGGTAGATCCGTAACGACGTCATCGCGTAGCTCGCTCACTGGTGTGACGATGACGATGATATGTGCCACGGATGTGTCCTCAGCGCGCACCTGGAGAGCTGTCATGGAGTAGTCCGTCGGGGCTCCCTGCGCATCGCGCATCGTGAATTCGCCACGCCAGGACTCCGAGCGCTCTAGAGACGCGCGGATTTCGCGGTAAACGTCGTCGGGTGTCAGATCCGACCCGAGGAAGCGCAGGTGATTGCCGCGAAGTGAGGCGAAGGAATAGCCAATCATGTCGATGAAGGCCTGGTTCGCATCAATGATGTGGCCGCTCTCGCTGAGAATGAGCACACCGTTGTGCGTTGCCTCATAGACGCTCGCATGAATGCTCATGCGTTCTTCGGCTTCGACATCTTCGGACACGTCGGCGAGATATCCGTGCAGCACAACGTCACCCGAGCGAAGCGTCTCCGGAGTGGCCCTCGCCTGGTACCAGCGTGTGGTGCCTCTGGCATCCCGAAGCCGGAGGCGCTGCTGCCACTGACTCCCGGATTCAATTGCCCCCTGCATCTCTTTCGCGGCGGCCTATTGATCGTCAACGTGCA
>CAYGMM010000122.1:0-4198 GCA_964351035.1 uncultured Actinomyces sp. | reverse complement strand
ACGGGTGGCATGTCGATCGCGTCGATGTCGATCTTGGCCGCGACGGTCTCGGGGTCGATATTGAAGGTCTTGGCGAGCCGGGGACTCACATAGGGCAATGTCGTGGTGCCGTCGACGTCGATTCGGTATTGGAACAGCATCCCAGGCGTGAGGGCGGCAAGATCATTCAGTCGCTCGACAGCTTCGCTTTGGCGCTGCCGTGCCCCGATGACGGCGTAGGTCAGGAGCGCAAGGAGAACGGCGACGGCCGTTCCGGCTACGCCCACGGCAATTGCTATCGGGTGGGGCTGGTTGTCTGTGGCGACGACGAGCTGCCATACGTCGCCGGGCGGCTCAACGGTGAAAGTTTGGTGCACGTCCGAAAGCACGTTGGGGTTCCCGTAGGTGTGGACGTCATGAGTGGGCGACTGCGTCACCACCCGCATGGCGACCTGGCTCATGGGCAGTCCAGCGTTGTTGATTGCCTGATTGAAGAACTCCTCGCCATCAATGATGGTGCTCGCCAGACCCCAGTAGCGCCCATCCTCGAGGTAGATGGGCAGCCGGTAGGCGAGCCCGGTGCCCCCTTGCACAAGATCGAAGGGACCGATCAAACCGGGCCGGCCGGTAGCGACGAGAGGCTCGATAGGGGCCCACTGGTCCGGAATTGATTCCAGGTCCAGCCCCAGGGCCGCCTCGTTGCCCGTCAACGGAACGATGTGTGTGATCACATTGTCCGGGGCCAGGGTCGCTGATCGAATTACCGGGTTGTTGTCGAGCAGGCGTGACATGAAGGCGTCGGTGATTTCGCGATCAAGGTCCCCCTCCTCAGCAATGACGTACGAGCCGAGCGCATCGGCGATTTGTGCCGCGGGCTCGGTGAGCAGTTCGATCTGGCGGGCGGTGAGCAGCCCAGCACGGTCCGACTCGGCCGCGCGGCTTGTGTCTTCCGAGCCGACGATGAGGAAACTAAGAATGCCGGTGGCCACGAGACCAAGGGCGAGGACGGCGAGCGAAGCCAGCCAACGCCTGGCGCTGGGGTTCACCACGCTGCCGAGTCCCTCCACTCACCCAGGCTAGGCCCACTTGTCCGAATTGGACAGGATGATCACCGCGCGGTGAAGAACTCCGTGGCCCGCCGGGAGAAGAGTAGTCCCAGGATGATGAGCGCAAAAACCAACTGGAAGACACCGCTCCAGCGCAGCACCTCGACGAAGATCGCGTGGTAGAGGCCGACCAGCAGATTGATCACGGTGATGACGCCGACCAGAAGGCGGGCGAAGTTGTTGCCGTCGAAGATGCCCTTGGCCACCGCGAGGTAGATCAGGCCCAGAACGATCATGAAGATCAGGACGACGATGCTCACGCTCAGGCGGACCTCGTCGTTGAAGAGGTTGATCACCCCGCTGAGGAACAGCCCGATGCCCCCAATGACGATGAGAATGCCGACGATCGTGACACCGATGGGACGGGCAACTGCGCTCACGTGAACTCCTTAGCCGGGATCAATGGTCGGCCCATTGTGATGGAACGGGGCCGGGGATCCACCGCGACAGGCCGGATCGGGCCCGATGTGTCGTAGCGTTCGGGCATGGTCGGCGAACCCCTCACCGTGCTCGGCGCCTGCCATCACGACTGCCCGGACACCTGCGCGTGGGAGGTCACCGTGCAGGACGGCGTGGCCACCCGGCTGCGCGGCAGTGCCAGTCATCCAGTGACGCGCGGGTCGCTGTGCCCCAAGGTCAATCGCTATCTCGATCGCGTCTATCACCCCGATCGCGTGTTGACGCCGCTGCGGCGCATCGGGGCCAAGGGCGCTCGGGAGTTCGAGGAGATCACCTGGGACGAGGCCATCACGCAAATCGCTGACCGCATGCGCGAGCGGCTCGACGCCGGTCGCCCGGAATCGATCCTGCAGTTCTCCTTCGCCGGTACCCAGGGCACGGTGCAGATGGGCGAGACCATCGACCGACTCTTCGACCTCATTGGCGCCAGCGACATCCGTCGCGAACTGTGTGGGGTCAGCGCCTTCCGCGGAGCTGCGCGCGTCCTGGGTACGCCGTACAGCATTGACCCGGAGAGCATGCGGCATGCGCGCACGATCGTCCTATGGGGCACGGACACCCGCATGACCAACCGGCATCTGTGGCCCACCATTGAGGCGGCTCGGCACGCGGGCGCCACGATCATCGCCATTGATCCGGTTCGCACTGAGACGGCGCGCGCCGCGGATCTGCACGTGCAGCCCCGACCGGGCACAGATGTCGCTCTTGTCCTCGGCATCGTGCACGTACTGGATCGCGACGACCTCGTCGATCGCGAGTGGATCGCCGAGCGCACCTCGGGTTGGGCCGAACTCGCCGCGTCAGCCGAGACATGGACCCCGAGCCGCGCCGAGGAGGTGTGCGGTCTGCCGGACGGGACGGTGGAGTCACTCGCCCGCATGCTGGCGACTCAGCGGCCGACCGCCCTGCGGACCCTCGTCGGACCCGAGCACCGGCGGGGCGGGGAGGAGATCCTCCGCGCCGTGACCATGCTCGCCGCGGTCCTGGGCAGTTGGCGGGATTTCGGCGGAGGATTCGCTCGATCCACCGCCGCGTGGGCTGAGACCGCCCTGGCGGCGACTCCGCGAATCCCACGTCCGGCGTTCAACATGGCGCGGCTCGGTGAGGTGCTCTGCACCCCTGACTCGCAGATTGACACTCTGGTCGTCCATAACTGCAATCCCGCGGTGATCGTGCCGGACCAGAATCGGGTTCTCGAGGGTCTTGCCCGCGAGGATCTCTTCACCGTCGTCATCGATCAATTCATCAATGACACGGCCGCCTACGCCGACATCGTGCTCCCAGCAACGACTCAGATCGAGCAACTCGACCTCGCACCGTCCTGGGGGCACATGTATCTCGCCCTCAACCAGCCGGCGATCGAGCCGCGCGGGAAGGCGCTGGCCAACAGCGAGATTGCACGGCGACTGGGGGCAGCCCTTGGGTTGGAAGACGAGTGGCTTTATCGAAGTGATGAGCAGGTGATCCGAGATGCCTTGTCGAGTGGGCATCCACTCCTCGAGGGCATCACCTATGAGTCTCTCGCGAAGCAGGGATGGCAGCGCCTGGCCGTTCCCGCTGGAGCGCGCCTCTACGTCGACGAGATCCCGGGAGTGGCCAACGAGCGCATGCGCCTTGGCGCGCTGGATGACGAGCCGGCCCTCGCCGTGCAGGCCCAGGAGATGGACCCGCGGTATCCGCTGACGTTGATCTCGCGCAAGCAGGTGCGTACCTTCCTCAACTCACACTACGGGGGTTTCGCCGACCATCTGCCTCCTGCGGGCGAACCGATGCTGCAGATCCACGCGGTGGATGCGCAGGCGCGTGGGATTCGTACCGGCGACCGGGTCGACGTGCACAATGAGCGCGGCGAACTCACCCTGACCGCGCAGATCAGCGATCAACTGCAGCCGGGGCTGGTGGCGATCCCCTTCGGCTGGTGGAACGACTCAACGCCCCAGGGTCGCTCGGTCAACGCGCTGACCAATGCGACGGTGGGTAAAGGCGACCGCGGTTCGGCGTACTTCCACGACACCTACGTCGAGGTCACCCCGCATTCCTAACCCGGTGGCGTCTCACTGCGGTGACGGGCGGGACCGTCGGGCAGTGAGACGGGCAGACTGGGGGCATGCGGCCCTCCCGAGTTCTCTACGTCGAGAACGATCCCGTGCTGCGGGGGATCATGGCGGGCCTCCTTGCGGCACGTTCTGAGGTCGAGGTGGTGCTCGCTACGGGATCGGCCAGTGAAGCGCTCGCCGACCCGGCCGTCGAGGTCGCCGATGTCGCCCTTCTCGACGTTGCCCTGGGCCGGGACTCGATGGATGGCATCGCGCTCGGCTGCGCACTCCGTGAACGCAATTCCGAGATCGGTCTGGTCCTGCATTCGCAGCATCCGTTGCCCCGCCTGCCGAGTCGGATTCCCGCCGCTCAGGATTGGGGCTGGTCGACGTTGCATAAGAGGGCCCATCTCGACGTGGACGAACTTGTCCGTGTTTTGGTGGATACGGCCGCGGGTCACGTGCATCGTGACGCTGAGGTGATTGAGGACGAGGATGATCCAGTAGCTCGCCTGACGGCGCGGCAGCGGCAGATCATGTCCCTTGTCGCGGCCGGTTGGGACAACGCCGCGATCGCGAATGAACTGGGTGTCAGTCCAGATGCGCTACGGCAGGACA
>CAYGMM010000121.1:1678-6644 GCA_964351035.1 uncultured Actinomyces sp. | reverse complement strand
GACGGCGCCTTCATGTCCGCAGGGGCATGCTCATGGGTGAGCTGCAGTAGGCCGCTGCGCTCGTAGCCGCTGGGGCACCTGAGCGTGACCTTGCGGGTGTCGTTGGGCTTCACGGTGATCCGGTGCCACGCCAGCACATGAGCATCCGAGTCACCGGACCGTGGGATGACGCGCTTGCGCTCTGCCGGGGATGGGTTGTGGGTGTAGCGCAACGCGGGCGAGCCATGCGCCGCGGCGGATGTCGACCCTGAATAAGTCCCGTAGGGCTGGACGCCTACGGACTGTGCTTCGAGGCAGGCCAGGGCGTACTGGGCAGTTTTGGTGTCGAACAGATCGGGGTTTCCGAACGCCATGATGCCGGTGCCCCACTCGATGGAGCCAGCCAGGTTCCCATCCCAGTTTCCGTAGAAAGCGTCAATGTCCTCCGCCACATCCGAGTCGATATCGCTGCCTTGCCAGGCGATTCCAGCGCCACCAAGAGCGCCCGGGACTGACTCGTTCATTGAGGCGCCGTTGTACCAAGCCTGGCCGGAAAATACCCACTGGGGCTCATCGGTATTGGCAAAGGAGGGGTATAGCGATGACACAGGATAGGGGCCGTCCAACGTGTCCTCACACGTCGGCGTCGCGTTGTAGATGGTCCATGGTTTGACCGAGACCCAGCCCGACAAAGACTGCACGCAGGCTCCGAATGACTGGTCTGAAAACGTGGAGTTACCGAGGCTCGTGCACGCGCCGAAGCCGTTGCTTCCCCAGTTCTCCGAGCCGGCCTGTGCTGATCCGGTCGCCGCACCCATACAGGCGACAGCGAGTGCTACAGATGCTCCCCAAGCGGACAATCTCCCCGTGCGTGTCATAGACGCAACGTAGGGCCTGACACACTTCCTGTCCTGTTATGTGCACTGTTGTCGCCTAGTAAGGCATGCCCACGAAGGTGGCGGTACGTCGGTCACTATCCCGCGAAGGCGGACAGGTGCTATGCGCTTTGAGTGGCAAGTCCAACAAAGTTGAGATGACAAGGCGCCTGGCGGCGCGCCACTAGGTACCGCCCACTCCGTATCGGTGCAATAGGACGGCGTCGACCATGTCATCGAGGTGGTTGCCGTCCAGTGCAGGACTGTCTGCGAGCGACCTGCCCATCATCAAGAGGCGGACGGTCTCCCCGGTGGATCCATGATCCGGTGGCGCGTAGTCGGGCACGGTGAGTAGATGGACACCGTTGCGCTCGTAGAACCGAATGCGGTGAACGTGCTCAGAGTTGTCGGGCTCGCTGATGGGGTCCTCGACGTCGAGCAGGAGCGCGACAGCGCCGTTCGCCGTGAGGTGCTCGATGAGTCGTTCCATGAGCAGGCTCCCATGACCCTGACCTCGGAGATCGCCGTCGATAGCGAAGTAGCGAACGAAGACAGCGCCGGTGTCACCGAGATGCCGAATCAGAGTGAATCCGAGTACCTGCTTGCTGGTCAGGACGAGAAGTTCCTCGTCGTCGCGATGATGGGCGATGTCGTGCCATTCCGCGCGCAGGGCCGCGGGGAATGCGGACTCGTAGATCTGGCGAACCGCGACCTCGTGCATGGCCGCGTCGTACGACGTGAGTTCGACGGGGGACATGTCGATATAGGTCGCCTCGACGCCATCCCAGGTGAGGCCCGGCACCAGGCTCCTCTTGGCGACGCGCTCGGATGGGGTCCGGGGGAGGTCATCGCGAAACTCCCAGTATCGCGGGACTTTGAAACGGGCCAGCCGATCGAGACAATGTTCGCTCAGTGCGCGAGCGGCCGTGACCGTGTCGAGATTGCTAGTGAGCTGGATGTAGGCCTTGACCTCCTCACCCCGGATTTCGTCGGGTACACCGACAACCGCCGCGAGACGGACGTCGGGGTGCATGACGAGCGTGTCCTCGACCTCGCGCGCGGCGATGTTCTCGCCCGCGCGACGGATCATGTCCTTGACTCGACCAACGATCCACAGATATCCGCGCTCATCCTGGCGGGCGAGGTCGCCGGTGTGCAGCCAGCCGCCGCGGAAGATGTCCGACGTTGCCTCCGGGTCATCGTCGTACCCCGTCATCATTCCGGGGCCACGGAGGAGGAGTTCACCCACTTCGCCGACCGGCACGTCGACATCGTCTGAGTCGACGATGCGCACCTCGCGTCCTGGTTTGGCGCGGCCGATGGTCCCCGTCCCGACGCATTCGTCGTGGTCCTCATAGGTGACGTGGATGTCGCCGCCGGACTCCGACATGCCGAAGACCTCGAACCACGGGGCACCCCAGCGTTCCTCGAGTTCGGCATGCCGTCCGGGAGGAATGGCCGAGCACTGGATCACGCGAACGCGATGATCACGGTCCTGGGCGCTCGGTGGATTGCTCAACAGCAGCACAGGCATGGACGCGACGCAGTAGAAGTGCGTCACGTCATGCTCGCGCATTCGATCCCACACGGTCGACGGGTGGAATCCATCGAGGACGACGACGCCCGCTCCGCTCACCAGTCCGGCGGTGATCGTCCACTGCGGGTCCATGTACGACATGGATTGCGCGGTGAGAAGTCGGTCGGTCGGCGTCAGGTGGGGGAAGCCGGTGACCAAACTCGTGGCCAGGTGCAGCCAATAGTGGTGGGACAGGAGGCAACCCTTTGGCCGGCCGGTGGTCCCGGACGTGAATTGCACGTTGACGACGTCCTCGGGCAGAGAGCTGGTAGGTAGCGGCGAGTCATCATCGAGCGGCGTGATGAGTTCACTCACGTCGAGCAGCGGCGTAGGAAGGGGCGCGATCTGCGCGGCGAGTGCCGGTGTCGACACCAGCCCTTCCGCGTGTGCGCGGTCGAGGATCCACGTGGCGTCATCGTGACGACTCTTCACGTTGATGGGCACCATGGTCGCGCCGAGTCGGGCAAGGGCGAGCCAGGTGAGCGAGTACTCGGATCGGTTGTGCAGCATGACCGCCACTCGCTGACCGGCGATGACTCCCCGTCGTCGCAGGTGTCGAGCCACACGATCGACTCCCGCGGCCACCTCCGCGAACGTCAGCGACGTCGAAGCCTCGGGTTCCGGTCCATCGCGCAGGTCGAAGATCCATGCCGTCCGGTCGGGCCATAGTTCTCCCGCGCGGCGTACCGCCTCATCGAGGGTGCTGGGGAACTCGGTCATGGGATCAGCGGCTGTTGAAGCGGGCAGTTGCCTCGGCGTTCTCGTCGGTGTCAAGGGTGTTGAGCGCCGCCTCAATCTCCGCGTCGAGCGCCTGCGCCAGAGTCGTTTGCTGGCCGTCGTTGAGGAGTTTCTTTGCGAGTCGGAGGGCGACGGGGGGCTTGGTCAGCAGTCGCTCCGCGAGTTCGAATGCCGCCGCCTCGTGTGCGCCGGCGGGGACAACGCGCATGATGAGCCCCATCGCGTGGGCACGGTCGGCATCGAAACGTTCGCCGAGGAAGACGAGTTCCTTGGCGCGGGCGAGACCGATCGCTCGGGGGAGGAGGTAGGAGCTGCCGTTGGTTCCGCTCAGTCCTACGCCGACCTCCGGGAAGCCGAAGATGGCGTCGGACCCGCCCACCACGAGATCGGCCGACCGGGCGAATTCGGCCCCGGCGCCGACGGCGTAGCCCTGGACGGCCGTAATGACCGGACCGGGGAAGTTCGTAGCCCGGCGTGTGACGTCTTGAAGACGCTGAAGCCGGATCCGGGCTTCGTCGCGGGTCTCCTCGATCGGAGGTTCCTTCAGATCCCAGCCAGCGCAGAACGACGAGCCATTGCCGGCAAGGACGATGGCTTTGGCGTCATCGCTCCGTGCTTGATCGAACGCCGTCACGAGGTCGTCGACAAGGGTCGGAGTGACGGCGTTCAGCCGCTCAGGACGATTCAGGCGAATGCAACCAATGCCGCTGGAGAGGGAGTACTCAACGCTCGGTTCCATGCCCGAAGGGTAGTGGCGAGTCCGAGACGGCGGCGCTGCGCGGCTCCTGCGAGGACTTGCCCTTCTAGCTTTGTTGGGCAGTGTCACCGGCCTCACGGTCATCGTCGTACAGCAGCCATCGGACAATGGCGCGGGCCAGCATGAGGCTGACGACCAGCAGCGTCACGGGGATGAGCCCCCCAAGGCTGACCGCGTCGCCGAAGAGGAGCGCGACAAGCTCTAGCACGAGCACCTTGCTGCCAGCGGCCACAGCCCACAGTGCAGCGGCCCACACTGCCTTCTGTCGTGCGACCGAAGCGTCCTTGAAACGCCGGAGGATGACTGTCTTGACTGCGAGCACGACCTCAAGGGACACCTTGAGTAGGACGGCGGTGAGGATCGACAGGGTGAAGCTCTCGCTGATCACCGAAGGGACGTACTCAATGGCGATGTTGAGCACGACGATGTACACGAAGACATCGACGACGTCCCCGGAGTGAGCCCGGATCCACGCCAGCATCCGCATGTGACGATTATTGGCCCGGCAGTGACGAGTCGAATGACAGCCCAGTGACTCTCGAGTTCCCGGTCGTCCTAGGCGGTGAGCCGTTACCCGTTGGCATCCGTCGCGATGCTCCTCTCGACGTCCTACGGGGTGGCGCTCGGCGAGTCCCCGCCTTCACTAGGGCGGTCAAGTCGATGGTGTACTTCCGTCCCGAGGAAGAACACCGGGTCTGGGCGAATGGTTGAGCCTTGACTACCGCTAGTGGCTCGCTCGCAACTGAAGACGGTCCGCCCGGGATCACTGCCCCTGGTCGACAAGGTCCAGCAGGGTATCGAAGTTCGGGGCGCCGAGCCCGGTGGCCATGTCGTAGCCCTTGTAGGCAGCGCAGCAGGCAGCCTCGGGATCCACCATGTTGTTGCCGTCGACGACGTCGAAGAATGCGACGTCGTACTCATCCTGTGCCAGCGAGTACAACCAGGGGTTGACGAAGCCGAGACGACCCTTCTTCGACGCGATCAGTGCCAGGTTGGCAGCGGTGAACGGCGACGATGCGCTGGTCCCGCCGATGGGGGCCA
>CAYGMM010000121.1:0-1668 GCA_964351035.1 uncultured Actinomyces sp. | reverse complement strand
GATGGGCAACGCCGGCCACGGACCGGAGGCGTACTGCTCGGGTGTCATCACGACCGGCCAGCCGGGGGAGATCGCGGCGTGGGCGGCGACGTCGGGCACGAGTCGGCGGTCGGAGGAGGTGACGGAGCGCTGGTACCACGGTGCCTTGGTCGGAGCGGGACCTCCCGCGCCCCCGGCCTGCAGGCCGGGGGCCCACGTCGTGGAGTTCCACACGACCTCGTTGACCCTCACATTGCCCTCACCCAGGACGATCCGAGTCCCGCCCACCGCCGTGGCCCAGGGAGAGGCCGCCGGGTATGCGACTTCGCGCTGCGCATTGGTACCGCCACCGTGCAGGCAGTTGCTCGAGCCATTGTCTCCCGCTGCGACGAGGACGGAGGTTCCCACGATCGCCGCGAAGGCGAAGAGGTCGTCGAGGTAGCCGCGGCCAGCCCAGTCGCCGCTCTCGCGCCACACGGAGATGCACTCGCCGTAGGACAGTGTGGTCACCGCGGGGCGAACCTCAGTGAGTGCCGTCGTGTAGCCCTGCAGGATGTTCTGTAGGAACGAAACACTTGCCGAGGTCTCGATGAAGGCGATGCTCTGAGCATCGGGAAGGACGGCCGCGGACGTCTGTACGTCGAGATTGCTCTCGATGCGGCCACTTCCTGCCAAGGGAACGGGGACATTGCCGATGCCGGGTGCACCCACGAAGCTCACCTCGGGAACGCGGTAGTCGAAGCATTCACCGGCGACCTCAACCAATCCGGGGTTGTAGGACTGGCCGAGGCCGATGATGGCCAGTGAGGCGTTCTTGCCGGTGATCTTCGAGTCGTGAAGAGCAGTCGTGCCGTAGGGGACATGGAGTTGGTTCGGTGAGTAGGTGTCGGCCAACTGTGACTCAGCAAGGCACTCGGTACCGGGCCCGAAGGGGGTGCCCTCATTCACGGGCTGATCCATCATGGTGGGCGATTTCTCGGGTGAGATCAGTTGCGTATCGATGGGGAAGACCTTCGCCACGACACCATCAAGCGCAGCAGGCACGTCGGGTTCGTAGCTGGTGTTGTCGGCGTTGGGGATGTACACGCTGGCCGAGCGGGGAGCGGCCTCGGTCGCAACGAACTCTCTGCCGTAGATGTCGACCCAGGTCTCCAGCGGTGCGGTCAGCCGTGCAGTGAGACCTGTGCCGTCGATATCGACGCGGATGCCGAGGTCGCGCGCGGTCTGCCGGAGCGCTTGGCGGGCTTGCGAACTCGCGCCCACCGCTGCGGCGGCTTCCTCGAGGGTGAGGAACTGCCGAAAGCGCGCCGCCTGTGGAGTCGAGATTTTGCGCGCCACCTTGCGTAGCTTCTGGCGGTCGTATGGCAGCACCGCTGTGAACGTCGCTGTCGGGACTTCGTCAGCGTCTGTCTTGGACCAGGCAGGAGTCAGGGGGGCCGTGCCACCTGGGTCATGCGCCAGAGGGACCGCTGCGGTGGCGGTCATCGACGCGGTGAGGAGCGCGCCACATGTGACGAAGGCGGACAGCGCGATCGCTGATCGGTGGAGGGCCATGATCGAGTCTCGCCGGATAATGAATCGCGGGTCAAGAAGTGCGCTTGTGAACTCTGCGTTACCTCGTGCGGGGGGCGCGAATTGTCTACATACGTAGACTCGCCGGGCGTCTCCTTCGGAGCCGCCTTGGGGAGC
>CAYGMM010000120.1:0-6719 GCA_964351035.1 uncultured Actinomyces sp. | reverse complement strand
GTCCAGCGTCAAGCAGGACGTCCAGCACATGATGCGGGCGCTGCGCACCCACAGTCGAGACTCCGCCTATGAGCGAGCCCAGCGCCTGAAGCTGCTGGACTGACGGCTCAGCCCTGAACGGTGATCAGGCCTTGCGGCTGGAGATCACCGCGTCGATGATCCCGTACTCCTTGGCCGCCTCGGCAGTGAGGATCTTGTCGCGCTCGATGTCCTTGGCGATGTCCTCCGGCGACTTGCCGGTGTGCTTGGCGATGATGGCTTCCATCTCCTCGCGCATGCGGATGATCTCGTTCGCCTGAATCTCGATGTCGGATCCCTGGCCGCCGCCCTCGGTGTACGGCTGGTGGATGAGGACGCGGGCGTGCGGAAGCGCGAAACGCTTGCCCGCGCTGCCCGCCGCCAGGAGCACCGCAGCGGCACTGGCCGCCTGGCCCAGGCAGACCGTCTGCACCTGCGGCTTGACGAACTGCATCGTGTCGTAGATCGCGGTCATCGCGGTGTAGGAGCCACCGGGTGAGTTGATGTAGATCTGGATGTCGCGATCGGGGTCCATCGACTCCAGGCACAACAACTGGGCCATGACGTCGTCGGCCGAGGCATCGTCGATCTGTACGCCGAGGAAGATGATGCGCTCCTCGAAGAGCTTGGTGTAGGGGTTGTGAACGCGCTCACCGTTGGCGACGCGCTCCCGGAACTCCGGCACGATGTAGCGCGCGGAGGGCAGCTGAAGGCCTGACTGAGTCGTCATGTGGTCTCCTCGAAAGCGGGTGTCCTCGATCACGAGGAGGACCCGGGGGCGTCGGCGGCGGTGGAGTAGACGTGGTCGATGAGGCGGTAGTCCCGGGCCTCTTCGGCGGTGAACCAGCGGTCGCGGTCCGAGTCAGCCTCGATCTCCTCGACGGAGTGTCCGGAGTGCTCGGCGATGAGCTGGGCCATGCGCTTCTTGATGAAGAGCATCTGCTCGGCCTGGATCTTGATGTCCGAAGCCGTGCCACCGATGCCACCGAGCGGCTGGTGCATCATGATGCGCGTGTTCGGGGTGGCGTAGCGCTTGCCGGCTGCTCCCGCGCAGAGCAGGAACTGCCCCATGGAAGCGGCCAGGCCCATGGCGATCGTGGTGACGTCGTTGGGGATCAATTGCATGGTGTCGTAGATGACCATGCCCGCGGTGATCGACCCACCGGGTGAGTTGATGTAGAGGGTGATGTCCTTTTCCGGATCCTCCGCCGCCAGCACCTGCAACTGCTTGGCGATGCGGTTGGAGTTCTCGTCGCGCACCTCGCCTTCGAGCCACACGATGCGCTCCCGCAGGAGGCGCTCATCGAGCATGTCGCCGAAGCCGGCCATGCCCGGAGCCCCGGTCCGTAGATCGATGGACGTGCCCACGCCGATCTCCTCTCACCCGACCCATGCCGGTGCGAATATCCGGCCCGGTGGCCGGCACACCTGACCCTAACGCGGCAGGCCCCCCGACTAATCCCGGGTGGGAGGTTGTTCGCCCACGGCTCAACAGGCCTTCGAGCCATCCGTCTCACTGCATACCGTTTGGGCGCCCCGAAACGGTACGTAGTGAGACCGATTCGGTGGCAGGCGGGTGCTACTCGGCGAGTTCAGCGGCCCGAGCCTGCTCATCGATGGCCTCGAGATCGACCGGACGGCCGGAGGCATCGACGACGCGTGCCTTGCTCGTGACCAGAGCCAGCGCCTTACCGCGACGAATATCGGCGATCGCCATCGGCAGCTGATCCGCCTGGACGAGGGGCTGGGCGAAGGCATCAGGGGCCATGCCGTCCCGGGGGGCGTTCTGGACCAGCCAGGCCGAGAGCTCGGACTCGCCCACGGCCACCTCCTCGGCCTCAGCGATCTTGTCCAGGAGCAGCCGACTGCGAAGGCCATCGCGGGCCTCCTTCTCGACCTCGGCGCGGTGCGCGTCGTCACCGGCGTGACCATCGGCGAAGTGCTCCTCGACCTCGGCCTGAACGGCGCCCTCGGGGACCGGGAAGTCGGCCAATTCCAGCAGGGCGTCGTGGACCTTGCCCCGCGCCTGCATTCCCTGCTCCAGGATCCGAACGCGCCCAAGGCGGGTGCGGATGTCCTCACGCAGTTCATCGATCGTGTCGAACTCCGACGCCATCTGGGCGAAGTCGTCGTCGGCCTCCGGCAGCACGCGCTCGCGAATCGCAGACGTCGTCACCGTCACGGTGAGCGGCTGGCCCGCGAAGTCACCGGCCTCGGGGGTGAACTCAAAGGTGACGGTCTCGCCGGCGGTCGAGCCGCGGACGGCGTCGTCGAAGCCAGGGAGCATGCCATCGGTGCCGAGTTCGTAGGACAGGGCGTTGCCGCTGAGATCCTCGATCGCCTCGCCGGCGGCGTCGGCGCCGGAGATGTCGACGAGGAGGACGTCGCCGTCGGCGGCCGCACGCTCCACGGGAGTGAGGGTCGCGAAGCGTCCGCGCAGGCCCTCCAGCTGCTCCTCGACGTTTTCGTCCGTCACCTCGGCGTCGTCGACCTCGACGACCAGGCCGTCGTACGCCGGGAGGTCGAACTCGGGACGGACATCGACCTCGACGGTGAACGTGAGGGCCTCGCCGTCGGCGATCTCGGTGACATCGACCTCGGGACGGCCGAGCGGCACGATCTCGTTTTCGCGCAGGGCGTCGCTGTAGGCCTGCGGCAGCATCGCGTTGACGGCCTCCTCGAGGACCGCGCCGCGGCCCACGCGCTGATCGATCACGCGAGCCGGCACCTTGCCCTTGCGGAAGCCCGGGATGGTGATCTGCTGGGCGATGGTCTTGTAGGCCTCATCGAGGCTGGGGGCCAGTTCGTCGAAGGGCACCTCGACGGTGAGCTTGACCCGGGTGGGGCTGAGGGTCTCGACGGTGCTCTTCACGGTTTGCTCCTGCGGCTCGGGGTCGGATGCGATTCGGGGACAAAAGGTCGCGCCAGCCTACTTGCTGGCCGTGCTGGCCCACAGCGCAGACCTCGTCGGTCGTCGAGTAGGGCGCAACTGTCGGGGTACCCGGATTTGAACCGGGGGCCTCCTGCTCCCAAAGCAGGCGCGCTACCAAGCTGCGCCACACCCCGCTGCCCGCCGTAGCGAGCCGCCCAAGTCTAGGGGGCAGCCCGACCCGATCTCCTAGTCTGGGCCCCATGCGGTCCGCAGCCACCAGCGTCGAGGACTACCTGGCTGACCTCCCCGACGAGCGTAGAGCCGCCCTCGAGACCGTTCGTCAGACCGTCCTGACCAACCTGCCCGAGGGCCTTGAGGAGACGATGGCCTGGGGAATGATCGCCTACGTCGTCCCCCTGGAGACCTTCGCGGATACCTACAACGGCCAGCCCCTGCTGCACACGGCACTGGCGAATCAGAAGAACTACATGTCCCTCTACCTGAACTGCATCTATGGGGATGAGCGGATCCGCGAACACTTCGAAGCCGACTACCGTGCGACCGGCAAGAGGTACGACGTGGGCAAGAGCTGCGTCCGGTTTCGGCACCTGGACGATCTTCCTCTGGATGTGGTCGGCCGGGCGATCGCCGGGGCCCCCGTGGACGAGCTGATCGCCCAGCACGAGGCGGCCATGGCCGGGCGCAAGAGCCCGCGGCGTAAGCGGGTACCCTAGGGGCGCCTTCGGGCACGCGGGTGTAGCTCAATGGTAGAGCCCCAGCCTTCCAAGCTGGTGGTGCCGGTTCGATCCCGGTCACCCGCTCTGTTCTTTGGAGCGGGTCCGACGGATCGGGAGGAGACCCGCAGGGTCGACGGACCCGGTCACCCGCTCTGTTCTTTGGAGCGGGTCCGACAGTCAGTCGAACTTTGCAAGCAAATGACCCGTAGGCGACCGTTTGCCTGCAAAGTTCGAGCCACGCAAACGAATCCGCTGTCGTGGCGAGGTGCGCCCTACTTGCCCTCACCCGACAGGATGGCTGGCGGGTGCAGGGCCCAGTCATAGATGACATTGGTACGCAGCACCAGGTCCTGCACCGACCGGTTGCGCTTGCTGATCAGCGCCCACAGCAATCCAAAGGGAAACGCGACACAAAAGCCGGACCGCAGCAGCGCATAGAAGTAGCCCAGCCGGTGACCCCGAGGACTCACCACCCGCACGCCCATCACCCAGCCGCCAATCGACCGGCCGGTGTTAGCCCAGGCAAACATCCAGTACAGCGTGGTGAAGATGTAACCCCAGAGAATCAGCGTGCCCATGCTGGGCGCATTGATGTCGACGCCTGGAGTGAAGATCGCCTGCAGGATCACCAGCGTGAACCAGACCCCGATCATGAGCAGTGCCACGAGGCTCACATCAATCACTGCGGCAAGGAATCGGGTGGTGAATCCGGCCCGTTCGCCCTGGAACTCGCGCGCCGGCTCCGGTACGCCGAGGTCCTTCGCGACCTGTCCCGGGCCGCCCGCATCCATCCACTGCCCGAACGACGTCACTGCTCACCCCTGCCGCTCAAGGACTCCGGCTCGCCCGGCGCATCGAGGTCACGGCCGCGGCGCGGGAGCACGCGATCGACGATGCGGGCGACGGCGATGTCGGTGGCGTACGACCGCAGGCGCACCGCATCGATGGCGTCACTGGCCACGCCACCGGTCGACGTCCGGATGATCGCCGGCAGATCCACCATCTCGATCACGTATTCGGCGATGTCTACGATCGGTAGGCGATCGATGATCGGCTCAAGGTCTACCGAAGCCACCAGCGCATCGATGTCTACCCGCTCTGCAACCAAAGCAGTGAGGTCGAGTTCATCAAGTGCGGCGTCAACAATCCGCTCAAGATCCACGCGTTGGAGCACAATCTCAGTGAGGTCGATGCTGTCCAACGCGGCCTCGACGACGCGCTTCAGATCGACCTGTCGCACGACGATCTCGGTGAGGTCGAGTCGCTGCAGCGCCTGCATCACGATGGCACGCAGATCGACGTTGTCGACGACCACCGTGGTGATGTTCATTCGTTCGACTAGTGCCTGCGTAGCGGAGGGCACGACTCGGTCGAGGACCGCAGCGGTGGGCGGCCCAGCCACGGACTCGATCGCCTGGACCGCCGCGCTCCCCGCCGCCAGCGCCGCGGCACCCATCACCTCGGCAGCAGCCCCGAGGACCATGCGCATGCCGCCAAGGACTCCGGTCGGGCCCGGGTCCTCCGTCGCGCTCGGCACCACGATGACGTCGCGGGAGACGATCGTGAATTCCACGGGGTCGATCCTGTCAGAGATCACGGCTCCCAGGTGAAGAGCGGGGGAAGCGGGTCGCACTCGATACGGGCGCGATCCCGGGCCGCGGCCACACGGTCGGCGTATGCCGGATCGTCGGCCACGTTGCGGAGCTCGTGGGGATCGGCGACGTAGTCATAGGCCTCTTCCTCACCGGTTGAGTAGCGCCAGAAGACGAAGTCCTCCTCTCGCCATCCGCAGTACGCCGGCCGGCCCTGGCCACGCCACGGGGCGGCCTCCATGACAAGTCCGTCCCGGGGTGGTGCGCTCACGAGACTGCGTCCATCAACGTCAGCACCACTCACACCGGCGAGTTCGAGAACCGTCGAATACACGTCGATATTCGCGACAGCAACGCGGTCGTCGACCTGACCCGGCGCGATCGCGCGGTCGTAGCGAATGGCGAGCGGGACGCGCACGGAGGCGTTGTACGGCGTGTTCTTGCGCTGCAGCCGATGCTCTCCCAGCAGATAGCCGTTGTCGGAGGCGAAGACGATGATCGTGTCGCGCAGTCGATCAGTGCGCTCCAGCGCCGTGATGATGTCGGCCACGGCAGCGTCGATCCCCATGAGCATGTCCTGCTGCAGACGAATGACGGTGCTGAGTTTGTGCGCCTTGCCCTTGGTGAAGACGTGCGAGCGCGTGAGGGACTGCATCCAGTCGGGGTACTCGCTCATGTCGCGCTGGTTCACCGCGGGGCTCGGCAGCCCCGTGGCCGCGCGCACGGCCGGCATGACGCCGGCCTTTTTTGCCGCTCCGGTGTACGGCCCCGCAACGAATGGCAGGTGCGGCGCATAGGGCGTCACAAAGGCAAAAAGGGGCTGATCACTTGGCGTGGACTCGATGAAGTCCACCGTGCGATCGGCTAGCTCATCCGTCAGGTACTGCCGTGATTTCTTGACCTTCTTCGACTCCCCCACGAAGCCGTACTTCCAGGGCCCAGGACGAATCAGCGCGTCGAACACATCCCAGCCCGGTGCGACGAACCCGTCTGGCGCCTTGTCGATGCCGTTGAGGTACTTGCCGAAAATGCCCGTTCGATAGCCGGCGTCCTGCAGTCGTGTGGCGATGGTGTCCTGCTCGCCCCCGAGTCGGTTGAACGCCGGCCACGCACCGTACGGCACCGCCGCCGTGTTTTCCCACACTCCCGTGGTGTGCGAGAAGTTGCCGGTAAGCAGACTCGTGCGCGAGGGACAGCACCAGGAGGTGGGGATGAAGGCATTGGGGTAGGTGACTCCCTTGGCCACCAGTTCATCCATCACGACCTCGGTGCCGTAGCGCTGATCGTCGGTGAGCACGATGACGACGCTCGGCAGGGCGTCCGCCTGCGGCTTCGCGCTGTCAACAGACTGCGCGCTGCCAACAAACTGCGCACTGCCACCAAACTGCGCACTGCCACCAAGTGGCGATGTCACGGCCAGTGCACTCGGTGCCCCCGCGAGGGCGATGAGGGCGAGGGCCGCAGCCAGGGCGGATCGAATGCGCACCGCCCGACTATAGG
>CAYGMM010000119.1:0-6770 GCA_964351035.1 uncultured Actinomyces sp. | reverse complement strand
CGGCGACATCACCGCGCTACTGCCCTGATCCGCTAAGCCCGCGTCACCGTCACTGACGCATCACCGGCACGCACGGTCGCCACAGCACCCGCCGGAAGTGGGATCGCCTGCGTCAACCCACCGGTGATGACGACGTCGCCGGCCCGCAACACCGGTTCCCCCTCTCCGCGAGCGGACGACAACTGCTCGGCCAACCAGCGCAGGGCATGACGGGGATCCCCCATCGCAGCATCCGCCCGCCCACGTTGCGACTGCACCTGCCCCGAAGCCGAAGTCACCTCGATCTCCACCTCGAGGTCAGCCAAGTCGCTCACCGAATCCCCGATCACGGCGTACGCCGCCGACGAACCATCGGCGGTGTTGAGCGCCCAATCGAATCGATAGTCACGCCACACCGAGTCCACGACCTCGATCGCCAGCCGCCACTCGCCGACAGCGCCATCAACATCATGCGGATCAATGACATCGCGCGCGAGCACCGCCGCGATCTCCGGCTCCACGCGCGGATGTACGACGCCGAAGCGGCCACGCTCATCAGTCACCGATTCCGTCACCGACGGCACGGTCGCACCCGATGGCAGGATCATGTCCGACAGCAGCGGCCCGAAATTCGGCTCCGCGATGCCCATCTGCTCGCGCATAGCGGCGGAGGTGTAACCCAACTTCCAACCCGCCAGAGTCACGCCGCGCGATAGGCGCCAGTCCGTGATCATCCGCTGAACGTCGTACGCCACCTGCGCATCGAAGCCATGATCGAGCGGCGCATCGAGCAGTTCCCCTGCGGTGCGCGCCGCAATGATCCGCTGGCCAAGTCCCGCGTAATCCACCCCACCATCCTGACGCACCCTTGTGGGTTGTGGTCGTTAACTCAGCGACTTAGCGACCACAACCCACAAGGGTGCGGGTCATAGGATCTACCCATGACGACAGCGGCGCAGAAGTGGCGTGATGACCTGGCCTCCTGGGCCATCCCCGACGAGATCCTCGAGCAGGCTCCGCAGAATCCGTGGATCCATCCGGTTGCCCAGTTCCTCGCCCCGGACGGACCTATCCCCGACTCACCCGCCCACCGGGCCGCGCGTGAGGCCCTCCCCGAAGGCGGATCCGTGCTCGACGTCGGGTGCGGTGGTGGTCGCGCAGCACTCGCTCTGGTCCCACCGGCCGGACTCCTCATCGGCGTCGATCACCAGCAGGGCATGCTCGATGCCTTCGCCGAGGCCGCCGCCAAGCGCGGTGTGTCGAGCGAGACGATCCTCGGCGACTGGCCCGACGTCGAAGCAGATACGCCGACCGCTGACGTCGTCGTCTGCCATCACGTCGCCTACAACGTGTGGGAACTGCCCGCATTTGTCGCTGCACTCACCGCGCATGCCCGCCATCGCGTGGTCCTGGAACTCCCCGTGCGTCATCCCCTCAGTTGGATGAACCCGCTGTGGAAGCAGTTCTGGGACCTGGAGCGGCCTGTCTCCCCCACTGCCAGCGATGCGCTCACCGTCATTCGCGAGTCCGGGTACGACGCGCAACTCGTTGAGTTCGATGACGTCTACGAGCGCATCCCTCTCGATCCACAGGCCCAGGGCGAAGCAGCCTGCATTCGACTCTGTCTCCCCCTCGATCGGGCCGACGATGTCGCCGCGGCCGCTGCGGAAGCCGATGCTGGAATGCCGCGCCGTCTCGCGGCGATCTGGTGGGACGTCTAGGGCGTTCTGATCCGTCTCAGGGAGCACCGATGAGCGACCCATCGAATGCCTTCGACGAACTCGAAGCGGAGGCTCGCCAACGCGTTGAGGACTTCAACGACCCTCGGCAGGAGTGGCGCCGACTGACGAGCGAGGTCGTCGGCACGTTCTTCCTGGTGTTGGTGGCTGCCGGGGCTCCGATGGTCGGCCACCTCTACTCCGGCACCATCTCGCTCGCCATGGCCGTCGTCGCACCGGGCCTCATGGTGATGGCGATCATCTTGTTCATGGGCAAGGTCAGCGGAGCGCATCTCAACCCCGCGGTGACACTCTCCTTCGCTGCGCGCGGTGACTTCCCATGGAAACGAGTACCCGGCTACCTCATCGCGCAGGTCATCGGCGCCATCGTTGCCGCGCTTGTCCTCACCGGCCTCGTCGGAGTGTCCTCGTCGTACGGCGGCAGCTATCCCGGTGCATCGACCTCTCCGCTGGCCGCGATGCTCGTCGAGATGGTGCTCACCTTCGGACTTGTCTCGGTCATCCTCGGCACGGCGTCGGGCGCGCAGAGCGTCGGCATGTTCGCCGCGATCGCCGTCGGTGGCTACATCGCGTTGGCTGGCCTGTGGGCTGCGCCTCTGTCGGGCGCCTCGATGAATCCCGTCCGCACCCTCGGACCCAATCTCATCGGTGGCGACCTCGGCCCCTACTGGGCCTATCTGATCGGGCCCATCCTCGGGGGCATGCTGGCGGTCGGCTTCGCCTTCGTCCTGCGGGGAGTCGGCGGTGGCCGAGCCGGTCGTCTTGCGGCGCAGGGTGTCCTCGGGCTAGGCGACAGCGCCGAGGATGCCGATCCACCGTCTGCGTCGCGGCGCCCGCGGGACTGAGGCACGCTGTCCTCGTGACCCGAGTCGATCTGCGCCGCGAGGCCCACTCGGCAGCCTCCATCGGCGCCTTCTGGCTACTGACACGCGCGTACACCATCACCCACGATCCGGCGGGCCTGCTGGAAACGACGGACGACATGGTCGGGCTCGGTCACCGCATCCGCGAACAGCCGGTGTTGCGCAGTCGTGGCGGCATGTCCTACAGCGCGAACTACGAGGTCTGCGCCGAGGTTCTGAAATCCCCCTCGGCCACGGCAGACCTGCCCGAACGCCGCAGTGCGCTCGAAGAAATCCTCATTGGACCCCGCCCGCGGCCTGATCGCATCGATCCGATCTTCGACGCGATCATCGCGAAGGACGGCGCGGAGCACACGAGGATCCGCAAACTCGTGCAACCCGCCTTCACCCATCGGGTGATGCAGACATGGCGTGAGGCGGCCGAGCGCATCGCCACCGACCTTGTCGATCAGATTCCGGCGGGGCACCCGGTCGACCTCGTCGACGATTGGGCGAGGCCACTGCCCATGGCGGTTATCTGCGAGATCCTCGGCGTCCCCTTCAGCGACCGTGCGCGATTCACCGCGTGGGGTGCAACGCTCGCCTCGGGACTGGACCGAGCTCGCAGCCTCAGGCACGCCCGTGAGCGCGACGCCGCGGCACGGGCAGTCACGGCGTACCTCGGTCAACTCCTAGATCAGCGGCGCAAGGAGCCGGAAGGCGACCTGCTCTCGACATTGGCCGCAGCAGAGATCGACGGGGACACCCTCACTGATCGCGACATCGTCGGCACGGCGTCCTTCCTCCTCCTTGCCGGATTCGAAACGACGGTCAACCTGCTCGGGGCGGGCACGCAGGTGCTGATGCAACACCGCGAACAGTTCGCGGAGGTCGCGGCGGATTCGGAGCTCATCCCGGCGATGACCGAGGAGGCTCTGCGGTACGTCTCACCCGTGCAGTTCACCTTCCGCAACGCGCTCGCGCCGATTGAACTCCCGGATGGTTCGACGCTGGACGCCGGCAACACCATGGTGCTGTTGCTCGCTGGCGCGAACCGCGATCCGGAAGTATTCGCCGAGCCCGACCGCTTCGACATTCACCGCGAAAACGCAAGACGCCATCTGGCGTTCGGATTTGGCATTCACCACTGCCTGGGCGCTGCGCTCGCGCGCATGGAAGCCGAAGTCGCGTGGCGGCAACTCCTTGAGCACTTCCCTAATGTCTCCGCATGGCGCCCGGCCGGAACTCCCCAACAGACCGCTGGCCGCATGATCCACGGCCTGCGGTCGCTGCCGGTGGTACTGGCCTAGCGCAGGCGTTTGGCGAGCCGGTCGAGGGACTTCTCGAACGCCTTCGCAGTGGCCGCTGCGACCGCTGGAGCGGCAAAGTTCGGCAGCGCCGGAACCGTGATGTCTTCGTGCCAGCGCACCTCGCACGTCGTGTTGCTCAGGGGAGCGACCTCAATGCGTACGTCGCCGCGCAACACCGGACCGATCTTGACGATGTCGGCGGTCATCGCCTGAGCGTCGAGGGACTCCACGCGCATGCGATCCGGCAGCGCGGCCGGGCCAAGACCCGTTGTCGCGACGAACACCGTGCCCTCGCCACCGTCGCCTGCCTCGATGCGCACGCGCGTCATAGGCACCCAGTCCGCATGGCCGCGCCAATCGATCAGAGCGTCGTATACGGACTGCGCGGGAAGCCGCAGATGCTTGTGCGCAGTGAACTCCACGCGAGCCATGTGCCATCCCTTCACCTGTCAACCCATCACGCTAACCCGGGGCGGCGGGCGGCGCGAGTTGAAAAATTCCTCGCATTTGCTGCATCCAAACGCCCCCTCCCCATCGATATACCCAGCAGAGACGGTCGACCGCGACCGCCCAATCGGAAGGTGCACTTCATGACCCGACGCTCCATCACCCGCGCCGGCATCGCCGCCGCCGCGGTCGCCCTGCCCCTCGGCCTCGTGGCGATGCCCGCGCAGGCCGCCGACATGGCCACTGTGTCTGTCCTCCATGCGATCCCGGAGGGCGCCGGAGCCGACGTCGTCGACGTTTTCGCCAATGGCGAATTGCTCATCGACAACTTCACGCCCGGCACCCTGCAGACCGTGGAGGTCCCCGCGGGTGACTACGACCTCGCCGTCTTCGGCGACGGCCAGACCCCTGACGACGCTGATCCGGTTCTCGCTGCCGAGGGTGTCACCGTCCCCGGCGGTATCAACGCCACCGTCACGGCCAACCTGGATGCAGATGGCAACCCCGCACTCAACGTCTTCGTCAACGACGTGAGCGCCCTGGCCGCCGGTGAGGCTCGCCTCATCGTTCGCCACATCGCTGCCGCACCGGCGGTCGACGTTCTGGCGGACGGCAACGTGCTCTTCAGCGACCTGACCAACCCCAACGAGGACATGGCTGAGGTCCCGGCTGGCGACTACGAGGCCTCGGTGAACCTCATGGGTACCGACACCACGGTCCTCGGACCGGCCGGGGTCATGCTCGACGAAGGCACCGTGACCATCGCCTACGCATGGGGATCGGCCGCTGAGGAGAACCTCGCCCTGGCTACCCAGGTCATCTCCGGTGTCTCTGACGGCCCGGAGGGTGTGCCCGCCGGTGGCGGCTCCACCGCTGGCCTCCCGCTGTGGGCCGTCGCCCTGGCTGCGGTCGGCGCTGCCGGTGTCGTCGCCGGAGGCACCCGCCTCGCCGCGAGCCGCAACTAACGCAAGATCCGGATCTGTTCAAGCGGACGAATGAGTTCACTCGAACACGTGAGTTCACTCGAACAAACAAGTAGGACGTGACATGACCCGACCCCGCCCCGCGATCCTCGTGCTCGCGGCCAGTGCCCTCGCACTCGGCCTCGGCACGGTGGGACTCGCGTCGGCGGGGTCGGGCATGCACGTTGATTCCGTAGGCGCACGTCCCAGCGCCATGGAAGGGACCCCGAACTCCCCCGATGCATCCAGCGGTACAGCGTCACCAGATCGTGCGATGTCACCAGATCGTGCGATGTCACCCGACGGTGGCGACGACGTCGATCCGGGGGCGACACCATCTCAAGACACCTCTGCGTTCCGCAGCCTCGACCGGCGAGACGCCACCGAGCTTCCCCGGCCTGATCGCACGCCACGCCCGGAGAACCTGCGCATCCCCGCCCTCGACCTCACCACACCCGTTGACGTCGTCGGCCTCGATGCGGACGGCCAGGTGGAGGTGCCCGCCGACGTACGGCGTACCGGCTGGTACCGCTTCAGTAGCAAGCCGGGCAGCAACGAGGGTTCCACCGTCATCGTCGGCCACCGCGACGGCGTCAACCAGGGAGCCGGTGCCTTCATTGATCTTGGCTCGCTGCGTCCCGGTGATCGCATCGCCGTTGACCGTGTGGATGGCAGCACCATCCGCTACGAGGTGGTGGCCCGCGAGGCTTTCGATAAGGACCGTGTCCCACTGCGGGAACTCTTCTCGCGCTCCGGTCCGAGCCGGCTCACCCTCATCACCTGCGGTGGTCCCTTCGACCCCTCCGCCCTGAGCTACACCGACAACATCGTGGTCACCGCCGTCCCGGTAGCGATCGATTCCGAAACGGGGCAGACTTCATGAACAGCATAGTGGTGCGCCTGGACGACGAACGACGCCTGCGGAGGGGAGGCCCGGCCACGATGACCATGGCCGACCCGGCCGATCGACCGGGCGACCCGGATCTCGCCGACCAGCGCCTCGCCGAGTCCTTCGCCACCGGCGGCGAACCCACGTTTGCCGCCGTGTACGAGCGCTGGTCGCCCCTCGTCTACTCCACCGCGCGTCGCGCTACGGGGAGCGCTGACGAGGCCGCCGACATCACCCAGGCGGCTTTCGTCTCCGCGTGGCATTCCCGAGCGTCCTTCGATCCGAGCCGCGGCTCGCTCCCCGGCTGGCTGCTGACGATCACCCGTAGGCGTATCGCCGATCGCTGGGCCCAGCGCTCCCGCGAGCCGATTCCCGCCGACACACCCGATCCCGGTGTCGAAAGCACCCCCGTCGACGACGCCGTCGACCGTATCCTCATCGCCGACGAACTGCAGCGGTTGGGCGAACCACCCGGCACGATCATGCGGCTGGCGTTCTACGAGCAACTCACGCACGCCGAGATCGCCGAGCGGCTCGACCTGCCGCTCGGCACCGTCAAGAGCCACATACGACGTTCCCTGGACCGCATGCGACGCCGATTG
>CAYGMM010000118.1:4288-6868 GCA_964351035.1 uncultured Actinomyces sp. | reverse complement strand
CGAAGCACTCGCGGTGCCAGCGCCACGTAGCCAGTTCGCGACCGGGGTCCTTCGTTGCCAGGACATAGAAGAAGGCCGAGGCGGAGTAGTTCGCCGCACGCAGGTAGGCATCGCGAGCGGACGCCAGGTGTCCCGCTGCCTCGGCTTCCTCCGCGATATTACGCACCCGATGAGCCGTCGCCATCCACTCGTCGAACCAGGAGTCGGCGTCGGCGTTGGTGATGCGATCGGTGGTGGCGTAGACCTCGCCGACCTCGGCGAGTTTGTACGGGGCGGAGCCGAGAGTGATGAGGGCCATGAATTCAAAGCCCTCGTCGTCGAAGAATCGGTGCTGCGGCATGGCGCCTCCTTGGCGGCTAGTCCTCGCTGGTCGAGTGTGCCTTGTCGGTGGGGCCGAAGGATAGGTCGCGCAGGAGATAGGCGAAGACGGCCACGGCGGCGACGGCCGATCCGGCCACCAGCACCGCGCCCACGATGAACGCCGTCAACCCACCACCGACGGGGATCTGTCCGGTGTCGCCACGCCAGATCCACGCCAGGAGGACGACCAGGTCGAGCGCGACGACGGCTACTCCCATGGGGATCAGCCAGCGGACGGCATCGCCCACGGGACGAATCCGACCGAAGCGTCCAGTGGCGAGTGCCGTCGCGCCCGCCAGCCAGACGGTGGCCAGGGCGACGCCGCCGATCAGGTCGCTGGGGCGATGCCAGCCGGCGATGAGGGCTGCTGTCGAAATGCCCGCTGCCCACAGCATCCCGAATGCGGCGATCCACTGTCGCGCGCGCAAGGACGACACGATCAACAGACCCAGCGCGAACCCCGTCGCGATAGTGGCGTGACCACTGGGGAAGGTGTCGATGTTGCTCTCATTGACCAGGGAGTTCATATCCGGTACGAGGTCTGGTCGGCGAAGGACCCGCTTGAGAATCTCGGCGCTCACCACCGCGCCGCCAAAGGCCACCGCGGTGAGCACGGCGGTGGCGAAGCGTCGTCGGAGCAAGCCGATCACCAGCAGGAGCAACACCATGAGGACGAGGGTGGAAATGCGAATCTCGTGCAGGATGGAGGTGATCCGTTGACGGGATTCGAGGCCCGCGAGGAGGCTGCCGAGATAGGCACGGTCGTCCCAGCGTTGGCCGATGGGCGTCCGCACGAAGACCACGTACAGCAGGGCCGTCGATAGCGCTCCCAGGACAGCGAGGACGGCGAATCCGCGCGCGCGGGACTGGAGAGTGGCGCTCACCGCTCCACCGCGGCGAACTCCGCGTTGATCTCCTCCATGCTCATGTGGCGACGATCCTTCATGCGCCAGAGCAGCGGGATGGCCACCGCGGAGGCCACCACGAGGAGTAGGCCGGATGCGACGGGGGAGTCGAACCAGTCAATGAGCAGGGCGGCAATGAGGGGCGCGGTGCCGCCGAGGATCGCGGTGCCGAGGTTGTAGCCAACGGCGAGGGCGGAGTAGCGCGCACGGGAGGGGAACTGCTCCCCGATAGCCGCGACGACGGGTCCGGTGTACAGCATGAGGAGCACGAGCAGCACGAGTCCACCGGCCATCACGATGAAGAGTCCCTCGTGCGTCATGAGCCAGAGCATAGGCAGGCTGAGGACGAGGAAGCCGATCGCGCCGCTGATCAGCGTGCGCGTCCGGCCGTAGCGATCGGACAGCCAGCCGAAGGCGGGTGTGGCGACGGCGTAGACGATGGTCATGCCGGTCACCACCCACAGGGCTTCATCGGACTGGATCTCGCTGAAGGAGTCCAAGATGGTGGGGACGAAGCCGAGGACGACGTAGTAGAGGATGCCGCCGTAGCCGGCGAGCAAAGCAGCGACGAGCACCTGCTTGGGCAGGTAGCGAATCGCGTAGCGCAGGGGCTGCTTGGGCACGTCGCCGGACTTCTCTTCCTCGACGAATTCCTCGGTCTCCGGCATGCGGCGCCGCATGACGAGGGCGAAGAGACCGAGTGCGCCGCCGACGAGGTAGCAGATGCGCCAGCCCCAGTCGGACATGAATTCGGTGGAGGTCCAGGTGGTGAGTGCGGCCACCAGCGCCGAGGCAAGGATGACCCCGATGCCGGAGGTGAAGACCGCCGTAGACGCGATGAACCCGCGCCGTCCGGTGGGTGCCTGCTCGACCAGCTGGACGACTGTGCCGCTGTATTCACCGCCGGCGGAGAAGCCCTGGATCAGACGCATGGCGGTGAAGAGCAGGGGTGCGCCAATGCCGATGGCGACGTACGTCGGCAGGAAGGCAGTGAGAGCCATGGGTGCGGTCATCAGGAGGATGGACAGTACGAGCGCACGCTTGCGGCCGAGGCGATCCCCGATGCTGCCGAAGAAGGCGCCGCCGGCAATGCGCATGATCGATCCGGCCGCGAAAACACCGAGGCTGGCGATCGCCGACACGATGGCGTCATCGGAGGGGAAGAACAGCGGCGACATCACCGGTACGAGGTAGAGGTACAGCCCATAGTCGAACCACTCCACGACCGTGCCGGCCGATCCGTAGATGACTGCCGCGCGTGTGCGGGCGCGTTCGGCGGGGGTGGGCGTCGGCGCAGCGGTGGGCGTCGGCATCG
>CAYGMM010000118.1:1701-4188 GCA_964351035.1 uncultured Actinomyces sp. | reverse complement strand
AGCGGTGCGTAGGCCTTGTCTCCGACGCCGATGGAGATCACCGGATCGCGAGATGGCTTGAGCCAGCGCAGGAGTTTGCGCATGGTCGCTCGCGACACCGACACGCAGCCCTGGGTCGGCTCGCCGGCGCTGATGTGCAGGAAGAACGCCGAGCCAGCCCCCGCGACAACGGGGTCGCGGTTGTAGTCGATGACGAGGGCATAGTCGTACAGGCTGATCGTCGACAGATGCTCCGAGGACGACGTCGAGAAGTCGCACGTGCCCGGGGCACATGTTTGGAGGGTGTTGTACGTCGGGCTGGTGACATCCGACACCCACCAGTCGTAGGGGCCGACCTGCCGGTACGGCAAATGGGCGCCGGGATCGCGGCTGCGGCCGAACGCTTCGGTGACGGTGAACACCCCGCGCGGTGTGCGGGAGCGATATTCCGAGGCCTTGCCGATGCCCTCGGTGCCGACGTAGGCCGTCACGGGCCCCAGGACCCGGCGGTAGCTGCCGTCGGCGCGACGCTTCCAGGCTTCGAGGGTGCCCGCGGTGCTGCGGCGACTATCGACGGTGACGGTGATGACCTGCTCGGGCGTCGAGGTGCGAGCATCGGGTGTTGCCACACGTACGGGCGCTGCCTGGCTCGGCGCTGCCTGGCTCGAGGACGTGACCGCGATGGAGGTCAGCATTGCCGCTGCCGCGGCAGCGGCGAGGAACGATCGCGGTCTCACCCCGTGAGGGTACGTCGTTGCTAGGCGTTGACGCGAAGCCGAATGCCGTCACCCACAGCGTGACTATCGTCACCGGCCACGACGTACGCCCCCTGGCGGCCGCGCACATGGAAGGTCCACTCGGGCTCGCCGGAGTCCTCGGCGACGAGTGCGGTGTCTTCGTCGATGCCGATGAGCTCGGCGTCACCCGCCATATCCGGGTGCTCGCGGAGCCCGGTCATCCAGCGGGTGTAGCGATCGAAGTGCGGCAACACGCTGATCGTCGGCACCACGGCAAGGCCGGGTGTGGGCGCGGCACCCGGCTGCCGCCAATTGGGGATGGCGCCGCCCATCGTCATCGCGCCAGCGCTGCAGCCGGCCAGACCCGCACCGGACCGCCACGTATCCAAGATGGCCTCGCCTGCGGGAGTGCCGCGCAGGGTGTCGGACAAGTGCATCGGGTTGCCGCCGGACAGATAGATGAGTCCGGCCCTGCTGATTGCCTCCACCCAGCGCTCGTCGTGCGCATCCTCCCGTGTGCGGATGTCGACGACAACCTGCTCGGCGTCAAGGCGCTCGGCAGCGCGACGACCCAGGTCATGCCAGTAGCCCAGTCGTGCGTCCCCCTCGGGCGCCGAAGCCGTCGCCAACTGCACGTAGACGCGCGGATTGTCCGCGAAGAGCCAGTCCTCGACGTCGGTCAGGATCGGGAGATACTCACCACTGCCGACGAGTGCAACACGACCGGCCATCCCCATCCCCTGTCCTGCTCGCCCGGACTATTCCGGTATGCGCTGCCATCCAATGCTGGCGTGACTCTACGAGACTGGTGGAAACCTGACGCGTCGAGCGCCCGGTGATTAGCGTGGGGGCATGACCGATCCAGCAGATCTTCCTATTCCTGAGGCCATTCCCTGCACGACGGCCTTCGAGATCCCCGGCCACGTCATCGAGAAGCACTTGGGGCTCACGTGGGGTGTGCTCGTGCGCTCCGTCGGGTTTGCCAAGGGCTTCACCGGCGGATTCAAAGCGTTGCGGGCCGGTGAGGTGCCGCAGTACACCGATGTCGTCGATCAGGCCCGCCGTGATGCGCTCCAGCGCCTGATCGCGCACGCGCAGTCCATGGGTGCCAACGCCGTGATCGGCGTGCGGTTCGACTCCAGCGATGTCGGTGGCGGTGACGCCGGACTGTCGGAGATCTTGGCCTATGGCAGTGCCGTGGTGATCCGGCCAGCGTGACCTACGCCTGACTCGACCAGCCTGATTCGCCTGGCCTGATCAGGCGTCGGCGGCCGCGGCGTCGAAGAACTCGCAGAAGGCCGCGTAGGCGCGGGGCGCCCAGATGGTCGCCGGCCCGCCGCCCATAAGAATCGTGACGCCCATGGTCTCCGCGGCCTCCTCCTTGGTGGCGCCCGCGCGTACGGCGGCGCGTGCGTGGGAAGCGATGCAGCCGTCACATTCGGTGGCGACCGCGATAGCGAGCGCCATGAGCTCCTTGTGCTTGACCTCCAGGCTGCCCGCGGTGAACGCCGCCGAATGGAGTGAACGGAATCCGTCGTAGACGTCCGGGATCGCCTTGCGCAGGTCCCGAGTCAGCGGGTTGAGTTCGTCGAGGACACCCTTGCCATGGCTCGTCGTCATGTACCTGAGTATACCCCTGGGGGTATGTCTCAGAAGGGCCGGAGGTCCCGCCCTACTTGCCGTCCTTGCCCTCGTTGAAGGAGTCCTTGAGCTGATTCCAGTAGCCGGTGGCCTTCTCCGCCGCGGTGTCGGTCAACTCACTGGCCTTGTC
>CAYGMM010000118.1:0-1601 GCA_964351035.1 uncultured Actinomyces sp. | reverse complement strand
ACCTCCTGTGCGGCGCGGATCGAGAAGAAACTGAACAAGTTGCCCGGCGTCCACGCGACGGTCAACTATGCGACGGAGAGCGCACACATCGATGTCGACGGCGACATCGATCTCGCTCAACTCATCCGGACGGTCGAGCAGACGGGCTATGCCGCCGCTCCGGTCGAGTCGGCCGAAGACAGTGATGCCGAGGTGGCGACTTTGCGTCGCCGCTTCTGGATCTCCCTCGTCCTCGCCCTTCCCGTCGTTGCCACGGCCATGATCCCGCCGCTGCAGTTCCCCGGATGGCAGTGGATGTCCCTCGCCCTCGCCACGGCCGTTGTCGGCTGGGGAGCCTGGCCCTTCCACCGGGCGGCGGCACTCAATGCACGCCACGGGGCCGCGACGATGGACACGTTGGTCAGCATCGGCGTTCTCGCGGCGTACCTGTGGAGCCTGTGGGCGCTGCTCTTCGGCGGCGCGGGGGAGATCGGCTTCACCATGGGCCACGGCATGAACTCCAGCGGACCCGACCTGTACTTCGAGGTGGCCGCCGTCGTCCCGGTCTTCCTGCTGGCCGGCCGGTGGTTCGAGGCACGCGCCAAGCGCAACTCCACGGCGGCGCTGCGGGCGCTGGCCAACCTTGCATCACCGGAGGCATCCCTCCTCGTCGATGGTGTGGAGGCACGCGTCGCCACGTCGAGTCTGCGCGTCGGTGACATCTTCATCGTGCGACCGGGTGAGCGCATCGCCACCGATGGCGTGGTTCTCGACGGACGTAGCGCTGTTGACGAGTCGATGATGACCGGTGAGTCCGTGCCCGTGGAGGTAGGCCCGGAGTCACCCGTGGTCGGAGCCACGGTCAATGTCGACGGCGTGCTGACCGTGCGTGCCACACGCGTTGGTGCTGATACGCAGCTAGCCCGCATCTCTCAGTTGGTGCTGGACGCTCAGTCGGGCAAGGCTCCCGTGCAGCGGCTTGCGGATCGCGTTGCCAGCGTGTTCGTGCCGATCGTGCTGGTCATTGCCATCCTCACGCTTGCCGCGTGGTTGCTCATCTCGCGTGACCCCAACGCGGCCTTCACCGCGGCGGTCGCCGTACTCATCATCGCCTGCCCCTGTGCGCTGGGACTCGCGACGCCCACCGCGCTCCTCGTCGGGACGGGTCGGGGCGCACAGTTGGGCATTCTCATTCGCGGGCCGGAGGTGCTCGAGGACACCCGGCGTGTGGACACCATCTGCCTCGACAAGACCGGCACCATCACCAGTGGTGTGATGTCGATCGTGGAGGTCGTCGCCGCCGCTGACGCCGACCCGGTCGAGGTGGGGTTCCTGGCCGCGGCGGTGGAGAAGGGCAGCGAGCACCCGGTTGCGCGTGCGATCGCGGCCGGGCTCGAGGTGGCTCCGGCCGAGGACTTCACCAACACGCGCGGGCTCGGCGTACAGGGCGTCATCCAGGGCCGGCTCGTCGCGGTGGGCCGACCCGGGTGGGTGGCGGACGCGGTGGGCGCCCGAGAGATCGACGATGACCTGCGCGCGTCAATCGCCCGACTGGAGGGCGCGGGCGCAACGGTCGTCGCCGTCGGCTGGGATGAGCGCGTACGCGGTGTGATCGCGGTCGG
>CAYGMM010000117.1:0-7021 GCA_964351035.1 uncultured Actinomyces sp. | reverse complement strand
CCGCTGGGCAGCGAGCGGGTGTTGAAGCCCTATCCGTACCTGCTCGTGATCGTCGACGAGCTCGCGGACCTCATGATGGTGGCACCGCGCGACGTCGAGGACAGCGTCGTACGCATCACCCAGTTGGCACGCGCCGCGGGCATCCATCTCGTGCTCGCGACCCAGCGTCCGAGCGTCGACGTCGTCACCGGTCTCATCAAGGCCAACGTGCCCAGCCGGCTTGCATTCGCGACATCGTCGCTGGCCGACAGTCGCGTCATCCTGGACCAGCCGGGGGCGGAGAAGCTCGTCGGCCAAGGCGACGGTCTCTTCCTGCCGATGGGCGCGAGCAAGCCCGTGCGCATCCAGGGGGCGTTTGTCTCCGAGTCCGAGATACGCGCCCTCGTGCGTTACACCCGCGAGCAGGCGGATCCGGACTATCGCGACGACGTCACGGCTCCGGTCAACTCCGGCAAGCAGATCGACGAGGACATCGGTGATGACCTTGATCTGCTGTGCCAGGCGGCCGAACTCGTGGTCTCCACACAGTTCGGCTCGACGTCGATGTTGCAGCGCAAACTGCGCGTGGGCTTCGCGAAGGCGGGTCGGCTGATGGATCTGCTGGAGTCCCGCGGGGTCGTGGGCCCGAGCGAGGGATCCAAGGCGCGCGAGGTGCTCCTCAAGGCCGACGATCTGCCGGCGTTCCTCATCGACGTACGCGGCGGCTGATCACACAACCCGTCCGCACTCTTGTGGGACATGGTCGTTAACTCGCCGAGATAGCGACCACAACCCACAACGGTGCGAGGGGAAGGTGGCGTCCTAGGGTGGTGACATGGCGGACACGCAGGCATCGACGCCGCGCGTGGCGATCGTCCGTCTGGGCTGCGCGCGCAATGATGTCGACGCGGATGAGATCGGTGCGCGCCTCGCTGGCGGTGGCGTAGAGGTCCTCGATGACCCGGCCGATGCCGACGTGGTCGTCGTCAACACCTGTGGGTTCATCGCCACGGCCAAGAAGGACTCCATCGACACCCTGCTTGCGGCCGCCGATTCCGGTGCCAAAGTGGTCGCCGCCGGTTGCCTGGCCGAGCGGTACGGCGAGGAACTCGCCGAGGCGCTTCCGGAGGCCGCAGCCATCCTGAGCTTCGACGATTACCCGGAGATCGCCGACCGCGTGCGCCGCGTGGCGGCCGGGGAGCACCTCGCCGCACACACCCCGCGCGATCGACGACAACTGCTGCCCATCTCGCCGGTAGAGCGATCCGGTGACAGCGCCCCTGGTCACGCACGCCTCCCGCGCACACCCACCGGTCCGGTCATGCCGGTGAAGCTGGCCTCGGGATGCGATCGGCGCTGCACCTTCTGCGCGATCCCATCCTTCCGCGGGTCCTTCGTCAGTCGACTGCCGGAGGATGTGATCGGTGAGGTCGTGGACCTCGCGGAGGCCGGCGTACGCGAAATGGTGCTGGTGAGCGAGAACTCCACCTCCTATGGCAAGGATCTGGGCGACATTCGCATGCTGGAGCGCCTGCTGCCGACTCTCGGCAAACTTCCCGGTGTCGTGCGTACTCGCGTCAACTATCTGCAGCCGGCTGAGATGCGGCCCGGGCTTGTCGAGGTCATCGCCGACACGCCGGGTGTTGCGGCGTACTTCGACCTGTCCTTCCAGCATGCGAGCCCGTCGGTGCTGCGACGTATGCGCAGATTCGGTGGTGCCGAGGATTTCCTTGCGCTGGTTGAAGCGATTCGTGCTCGTGCACCGCACGCCGGGATCCGCACCAATGTCATCGTCGGCTTCCCGGGTGAGACGGAGGCGGACCTGGAGATCCTCACTGACTTCCTGGAGAGTGCCCGACTCGATGCGGTCGGTGTCTTCGGCTACTCCGACGAGGAGGGCACCGCCGCCGTCGACCTCGACGACCACGTGGACGAGGCCGAGATTGAACGCCGCGTCGACATGGTGTCGCGCCTGGTCGATGAGATCGCCCTCGAGCGTGCCGAGGAGCGCGTGGGTGAACTGATCGAAGTCATCGTCGAAGACGTGGAGGACGGTGTCGCCTTCGGCCGAGCCGCGCACCAGGGCATGGACGACGCGGGTGTCGTTCTGCCGGGAGTAGATGCCCAGATCGGTGATGTCATTGCCGCAACTGTGGTGGGGCTGGACGGCATCGACCTGGTGGGAGAACCCGCGTGAGTGAGGAACTCCCGCGGCACCATGCGCTGCCGCCGGCGGTGCCCGATCACGCCGGCGATCCGGTCGGGACTCGGCGTATCGCCACGATTCCTAATCTGCTCACGCTCATCCGACTGCTCCTCGTGCCGGTACTCGGCGTACTCCTGCTCGCTGACGGCGGAGCGGACGGCGAACGTCGCTGGTGGGCGACCGCGGTATTCGTGGGTGCGGCCCTGACGGATCTCGTCGATGGAGCGCTTGCACGGCGTAGCGGCACCGTCACGACACTCGGCAAGATCGCCGATCCGATCGCCGACAAGGCGATCACCGGCGTCGCCCTCATCGGGCTGTCGATCATCGCCGAACTCCCGTGGTGGGTGACCCTCGTGATCCTCGGCCGCGAAGTGGCGGTGACGATCCTGCGTTTCGTCGTGATCCGTCACGGTGTTATCCCGGCCTCCCGCGGGGGCAAGATCAAGACGGTCGCGCAGATCATTGCGATCGCGCTATACGTCGCACCCCTGAGTGAGGCGTGGGATCCGCTGCGGATCGTGACGATGGCGATTGCCGTGGTGCTCACCCTGGTGACCGGTGTCGACTACGCCGTACGCGCGCGTCGACTGGCCCGGGAGAGCGGCGATGAGTGAGCCCCGCGACGTCCCCACCCTGGCGCAGCAGATCATCACCACGCTCACTGAGCGCGGGGAGTCGGTGGCGACCGCGGAGAGCCTCACCGGGGGCCTGGTGTGTGCGGCCCTTACCGACATCCCGGGCGCGTCGACCTGTGTGCGCGGGGGAGTCGTGTCGTATGCCGTCGCGGTGAAGGCGGATGTCCTCGAGGTGGATCCGGAGTTGCTGGCGAGGGTGGGTGCTGTCGACCCGGCGGTGGCGGTCGCCATGGCCGAGGGCGTTCGTCGGTTGCTCGGCGCCACCTATGGCGTGGCGACGACCGGCTCCGCTGGCCCGGATCCGGCACCGGGGGGCGCGGAGACGCAGGATGTGCCGGCTGGGCGAGGGTTTGTCGCGGTCAGCAGCCCCCGGGCTGACGCGGTCCAGGGTTTCGCCGTCGCCCCCGAGGGCCGGAGCGTCGTACGGGCGGCGGCCGTTCACGCCGCCTTGAGCCTGCTGGCGGGGGAACTGACGATCTGACGCGCCGGAGCCGCGACGGGCAAGTGTCGCCCGGTGCGGGTAACGTGTCGCCCGTGATCATGATGCGCGAGATCCTCGGTGCCGAGCTCCGTCAGCGCCGCCTAGCGCAAGGGCGCACCCTGCGGGATGTCTCGGCCGCGGCCTCCGTGTCGCTGGGCTACCTGTCCGAGGTCGAGCGTGGCGAGAAGGAAGCCTCCTCCGAACTGCTCCTGTCGATCTGTGGCGCGTTGGATCTGCCTCTGTCGCAACTGCTCGCGGCACTCGCGGTGCGTGTGGCCGAACTCGAGCCGGCCCCCATTTCCATCGCCGCCTGACCGTCACTTCGTGGAGTGTGCCCTCGCGTACATGTAAACCGGCTCAACTCCTTCATGCGAACGCACACCCGTGGGGCGCGCTAGTCCGGTCCAGGCCCAGGTTGGCAGTGCGGACACCAATACGCATCGCGCTCATGGCGACCACTGCGCTGGCGACCGTACTTGATACGTGTGCCACAGCGACGACATGGGCGATTGGCTCGGCCATAGACGTAGTGCTGTTCGCGCAGATCGCCGGTTGAGGCCTGCGCGCCGCGCCCCCGATTGGCTGCCATGAGGCGCCGGGTGCGGTCGATGAGCCGCGGCAGATCGGGTACGTCGCGCACCGGTGTCCAGGGGGAGACCCCGTGCAGGAAGAGTCCCTCCGACACGTAGATGAGGCCGAAGCCGGCGACGATCGTCTGGTCAAGCAGGGCATCGCCGATAGCGCGGTCGGGATCTTGCGCCAGGCGGCGTACGACGTCCTCGATATCAATATTCGAATCCAGGATGTCCGGACCGAGATGGCCGATGACGCGGGGCTCGTCGGGCGTGGGGAGGAGTTCAATGACGGGGATTCGGTAGCCGACGGCGGTCCAGTCGGCCGTGCGCAACACCGCCCGCACCTCATGGTCGGGTCCGCCGCGCCAGGGTCGGTCGGGCCGGTAGAGGTGCCAACTGCCGGTCATCTTGAAGTGCGTGTGCAGGGTCAGGTCGTCGCCGAGCCGGAAGAGCAGGTGCTTGCCATAGGAGCGGACCTGATGGATCGGAAACCCGGCGAGATCGGTCGTCGCCAGGCTCGGGATGCGGAAGTCCGTCGCCACTAGGTCATGCCCACCGAGGGCGTCATCGAGTCGGCGTGCGGCCAACCAGACGGTGTCTCCTTCAGGCATGCACCGATTCTGCCGGGACCTGGTGACGTTCGCGCAGCACGACCCGGAGCAACAGCCCGAGCCCGACGAGCCAGGTGGAGAGGAGTACGGCGTACACGGTGATCCAGAGCGCGGGCGGTGCGCTGATCGCGCCGAGCAGGATGCGGGCATTGAGGAGCACGATGACTCCGCCGATGACGACGCCGAGCACCCGAGGATTCATGTGGCGCACGGCGGCGGCAGCGAAGGGTGCGGCGATAGCGCCACCCACGAGAAGGGCGATGACATAGCCGATCTCGACGCCGTGGATACCCAGACCCAGGAAGAAGCCGAGGGTGGCCGAGGTGGCGACCAGGAACTCGGCGGTGCTCACCGTGCCGATGACGCGCGCGGGGGTGAGGCGCCCGTCGGCGAGGAGGGTGGGTGTGGTGACGGGGCCCCAACCGCCACCGCCGGTGGCATCAATGAAGCCGCCGGTGAACCCGAGCGGAGCCAGCATCCTCAGGCCGGGGACGCCGGGCCGGCGCCGGGGGGCGCGGCCGATCAGGAAGCGCAGGAGCACGTAGACGCCGAGGCAGAAGAGCAGACCGGCCGCGATGGGGCGGGCCGCCTCGGTGCTGAGGGAGGACAGGAAGAGTGCGCCGAAGAAGGAGCCCACCGCCCCGGGGATGGCGATGCGTCGTACGGTCGGCCAGTCCACGTTGCCGAACTTGTGATGGGAGATGCCGGAGATCGCTGCAGTGCCGATCTTGGACATCTGCACCGATGCGGAGGCGACGGCGGGGGAGAGCCCCATCGCGATGAGGAGAGTCGATGAGGTGACGCCGTAGCCCATGCCGAGCGCGCCGTCGACGAACTGTGCGCCCAGGCCGGCGAGCGCGACGAGGAGCAGGACCTGCATGACCATCTCTTCCGCGAGTGTGACCCACGCCACAATTCTGGGTAATCTCTACTGTCAAAGGTGACAATACCAGGAGATCGCGGCGGGCCCGCAGTCGATCGGTGGGGCGAGTCGTCTCGGCCCGGTTATTCCCAGGCGTGGGGATCGTCGAGGAGCTTGCGCACGCGGGTAGGAAAGCGCTGGGCCACGACGTCGGCCAGCGTGACCTCATCGAGGATTTGGCGCTCGGCGGCGCGTAGCGCGACGAGGACGGGTTGGAGGCCCTCGGCCGGTCCGGTGTAGGTGAGGTTCTCCGGGCGGGTGCCGGCGATATCGGCGAGCGCACCATCGACCGCTCGGATGACATCGGCCAGACGGATCTCGCTCGCGGGCCGGGCGAGGCTCCAGCCACCCTCTGGGCCTCGGCGTGCGCGAACGAGAGTGGCCCGGCGCAGGGCAGCGAGAATCGATCCGAGGTAGGAGGTGGGGATGTCCTGCCGGCGTGACAGTTCGTCGGTGGTCAACGGTGCATCGGGTGCGGCAGCGAGTTCCAGGACTGCTCGCAGGGCGTAGTCGGTGCGGGCGGGCAGTCTCATGGCGCCACGATATCGGCGTCGGAGTCTGTCCTGACCCTAGCCAAGGGTGTGGATAGCGCTGGCAAGGTCGCCCGCATGAAATCGATGGGGTTGTGGATGGAGATCGTGACGTCATCGGCTTGGCAGGCGCGAACAATGCGCCCACACCCGGCGCCGCGTGGAAACAACGACGGTTCGGGGGACTATGGGCAAAGAGTTACCGCACCAAAGCGTCGTTGTTTCGGCGCGGCCACGCATAGCGGCCATCGCACTCACGTGTCCGACCGTCGTGGTTGGTTTGCGCGGTCGAGAAGCCACCACGAAGGCCGGAAACGGGGAAGGTGACTACCCGCGAAGGCGCAGGCCCGACGGTGTCCGGGCGAAGCCGGCGTCGACGAATGCCGCAACGACATCTGTGTCCGCCAAGGTCACCTCTACGCCGTCCACGCGCTGCAGATTGACCGAGGTGCCGCGCAAAGCGGATACCAGCGACTGCACGGCGGTCAGGAGGTCACGTGACAGCCAGGTCGTCACCGAGCGATGTCCGCGGGCCAGGTACAGCACCGGCCCGACGGTGCCGTCATCATCGATGGCCCCCAGAGTGACCAGAGCGCCAGCGGATCGACTGGGCCGCGTCGTTGACTCCGGCCACGGCAGTGCGGCGCCAAACGGTTGCGCCGGGTCGGCGGCCGCAAGCGTGATCGGGGTGACGTCGCGCACCGAAGCGCACGCTCGCACCGCGTCGATGGCTCCGGCCAGCGCGAACTGTGCTGCTCCCTGACCTTCGACGACGTAGGCGCGGCGGCAGCGACCGGCATCCTCGAGCGCGCGAAGCACCCGGTAGGTCGCGGCAAAGCCTCCGGGCATGGAGACGGACTGGACCATTTCGCGCGTCACCACGCCGTACCGATCCAAGAGCGACTCAGCCTGTGCCAATGCGCGGGCCGCGGTATCTCCACCGGCGGCGGGCGCCAACGACCACCGACCGTCCGGGGGACCCGATGGCTGACCGGTCGGACGCCCCAGGCGACCCGGGCGAGCCGACAGCCGCCCCCGCCTCCGCGATGAGCTGCGGGATACCCGCGCGCGCACACCCA
>CAYGMM010000116.1:0-7022 GCA_964351035.1 uncultured Actinomyces sp. | reverse complement strand
CGTTATCGACCATCTCTCCCGCTAAGCGGGACAAACGTCAAAGGGCGCTAGTTGGCCTCGGCGAGCAGCGCGGCCATGCGACCGACACCCTCCTCGATGTCGGCATCACTTGTCGCGTACGACAGTCGCAGGTAGCCCGGCGTGCCGAAGGCTTCACCGGGGACGACCGCGACCTCGGCCTCGTCGAGGATGAGACCGGCGAGTTCGGCCGATGAGGTCGGCCGCTGACCGCGGATCTCCTTGCCCAGGACACCCTTGATGCTCGGGTACACATAGAACGCGCCCTCGGGAGTGGGGCAGTCCACACCGGGGATCGCCGACAGGAGTTCGACGATCCGGCGACGGCGTCGATCGAAGGCCACCTTCATCTCGTCGACGGCGGCGAGGTCGCCGGTGACGGCCGCGAGTGCGGCCACCTGTGACACGTTGGCGACGTTCGACGTTGCGTGGGACTGCAGGTTCGTCGCGGCCTTGATGACATCGGTCGGTCCGACCATCCAGCCCACGCGCCAGCCGGTCATGGCGTACGTCTTGGCGACGCCGTTGACGACGACGCAGCGGTCGGCGATTTCGGGCACGAGCACCGGCATCGAGGCGAATACGGCATCGCCGTAGACCAGGTGTTCGTAAATCTCGTCGGTGACGACCCAGATGCCGTGCTCAGCCGCCCATCGACCGATCTCGGCTACCTGCTCCGGCGTGTAAACGGCGCCGGTCGGATTCGACGGCGACACGAAGACCAGGAGTTTGGTGCGGTCAGTGCGCGCGGCTTCGAGCTGCTCGACCGTTGCGCGATATCCACTCTCCTCGCTGGTCTGGACGATGACGGGGACACCGCCGGCGAGTTGAATCGATTCGGGGTACGTCGTCCAGTAGGGCGCGGGCAGGATCGCCTCATCGCCGGGGTCGAGCAAAGCGGCGAACGTGTTGTAAAGCGCCTGCTTGCCGCCGTTGGTGACGAGTACCTGGTTTGCGGCGACCTCGTAGCCGCTGTCGCGCAATGTCTTGGCAGCGATGGCCTCGCGAAGGTCGGGCAGACCGGCGGCGGGGGTGTAGCGGTGCCAGCGCGGATCGCGGCAGGCGGCGACCGCGGCCTCGACGATGTAGTCCGGCGTGGGGAAGTCTGGTTCTCCGGCCCCGAAGCCGATCACCGGCCGGCCGGCCGCCTTGAGGGCCTTGGCCTTGGCGTCCACCGCGAGTGTCGCTGATTCGGAGATGCCACCAATTCGGCTCGAGATGCGTTCCATGGAGGAAGTCAATCAGGCACGACGTGTCAGGTCAGCAGGTGCCCGCGCGGGGGCGAATTGGACCCAGGGTGAGCCATCCGCATAGACTCCCGGGGCCGGTGGCTTTCCCACCCCTGCGCAAGCCTGCCCTGCAGGTCCCGCGAGGTTGTGATCGCTGCCTGAGGGCCGTAGCTCAATTGGTAGAGTCCCGGTCTCCAAAACCGGTGGTTGGGGGTTCGAGTCCCTCCGGCCCTGCGCAGCACGAATCACGACGACAGGAGGATGCGGTGAGCGAGACCCGCAGCGACGCTGGTCTGTCCATCTTTGGACGGCTCGCCCTCTTCCTGCGTCAGGTGGTCGCCGAACTCCGCAAGGTGATCTGGCCGACCCGCAAGGAGCTCGTGACCTACACCATCGTGGTCATCGTTTTCGTCACCATCATGGCGGGGATCGTGGCCGGGCTGGACTACATCTTCACCCGAGGGGTGCTCCTCATCTTCGGATGAGGCCCCGACTCCAGGAGTCTTAACCCGTGACGGACCTGGTCGCGACCGATCCCACCGAGGCCGACGCCCCGGCGGTTCCCGCTGTCGTGTTCCAGGGGGAGACCACCGAGGTGGAGCAGGTGATCGCTGTCGACGAGGCCGGCGAGGCCATCGATGAAGGTCCCGCGGTCGAGGTTGCCGCCGAGGAGGTCGTGGCGGTCGACGAGGCCGGCGATGCCGAGGTCGCGGCCGAGGTTGTCGAGGTCGCGGAGATTCCCGCCGATGCCGAGGTCGATGCGGACGCCGAGGATGACGTGGATCCGGTCGAGGCTTTCCGCGAGCAGATGCGGCTGTCGGCCGGTGACTGGTTCGTCATTCACTCCTACGCCGGCTACGAAAACCGGGTCAAGACCAATCTCGAGACGCGCATCACGTCCTTGAACATGGAGGACTACATCTTCCAGGTCGAGGTACCGATGGAAGAGGTCACCGAGATCAAGCAGGGCCAGCGCAAGTTGGTGCGCCGCACCAAGTTCCCCGGATATGTCCTGGTCCGCATGGACCTCACGGACGAGTCCTGGGGCGCCGTGCGCCACACCCCGGGCGTCACCGGGTTCGTCGGACATGGCCACCAGCCCGCGCCGCTGTCCCTCGATGAGGTCGTCACCATCTTGGCCCCCGCACCCGAGCGCAAGGCCGGTGCGCCTGCGGCGGCTGGCGCTGCTGCGGCTGGCTCCGGTTCTGCCCCTGCCGCCGAGATCCAGGTGGACTTCTCGGTGGGCGACTCGGTGACTGTCGTGGACGGTCCGTTCGCCACGCTGCACGCCACCATCTCCGAGATCAATATCGAGGCCCAGAAGGTCACCGGCCTGGTCGAGATCTTCGGTCGCGAGACCCCCGTCGAACTGGCGTTCAGCCAGATCCAGAAGAACTAACTACGAGGAAATAGACCATGGCTCCCAAGAAGAAGATCGCCGGCATGATCAAGTTGCAGATCCAGGCCGGCCAGGCGAACCCGGCTCCCCCGGTGGGGCCGGCGCTCGGCCAGCACGGTGTCAACATCATGGATTTCTGCAAGGCATACAACGCCGCGACCGAGGGCCAGCGTGGTCAGGTCATCCCCGTGGAGATCACCGTCTACGAGGATCGTTCCTTCGACTTCACCCTCAAGACGCCGCCGGCCGCCAAGCTCATCCTCAAGGCCGCTGGCCTCGACAAGGGTTCGGGCAACGTGCCGCGTGTCATGGCTGGCACGATCACTCGCAATCAGGTGCGTGAGATCGCCGAGACCAAGATGCCTGACCTCAACGCCAACGACATCGACGCCGCGATGCGCATCATCGAAGGCACCGCACGTCAGATGGGTGTCACCGTCAGCGAGTGACGCACCCCGTCACAACACAGTGCGCAGCACAACACAGACCACCGCTACGCCGTAGCGGTCGTGGGAGGGCCGAGCGCGGTCCGTACACCACATCTCCACTGCACATAAGGAGCAGCTCATGAAGCGCAGCAAGGCCTACCGCCAGGCGATGGAACTCATCGACCCGGAGCGCCTGTACACCCCGGCCGCCGCCGTGGCGATCGCCAAGCAGACTGCGAAGACCAAGTTCGACCCCACCGTCGAGGTCTCCATGCGTCTGGGCGTTGACCCCCGCAAGGCCGACCAGATGGTCCGCGGCACCGTCAACCTGCCGCACGGCACCGGCAAGACTGCCCGCGTGATCGTGTTCGCGAACGGCGAGAAGGCCGATGAGGCCCGTGCGGCCGGCGCCGACGAGGTCGGCGGCGACGAGCTCATCGATCGCGTGGCCGGCGGCTGGACCGACTTCGATGCCGCTGTCGCGACACCGGACCTCATGGGCAAGGTGGGTCGTCTGGGCAAGGTGCTCGGCCCCCGCGGCCTGATGCCCAACCCGAAGACTGGCACCGTGACCATGGACGTTGCCAAGGCTGTCGATGACATCAAGGGCGGCAAGATCGAGTTCCGGGTCGACAAGAACTCGAACATGAACTTCCCCATTGGCCGCGCCTCATTCACCGAGGAGCAGCTCGCCGACAACTACGTCGCGGCGCTCGAGGAGATCATGCGCGCGAAGCCATCGTCGGCCAAGGGCCGCTTCATCAAGAAGGTCACCGTGTCCACGACGATGGGCCCGGGCATCCCGGTGGATCCGCAGGCGACCAAGGCCGGCTCCGCCACCGAGAGCGAATAGCTCGTTTTGACGTGCGGGCCTGCGGGCCCGTACCCTCACCAACGACCGAAGACCGCCGGTTCGGGCCCGCAAGGGTCGGACTAAGGACCCGGCACCCCCAAGGTGCCAACGGGTCGCCTGCGCAGGTGATCGCCTTTTTGGCGCCCCGCCTGCGCGCGCGACTCACGTACGCCAGCGGCCCGCAAGGGCCGCACGACGCAGAGCAGGAGGACGCATGGCGCGCTCAGACAAGGAAGACGCAGTCGCCGAACTCGCCGAGGAGTTCCGTACGTCGTCGGCCGCTGTGCTGACCGAGTACCGCGGCCTGACGGTCGCCCAGATCACGGCCCTTCGCCGTTCCCTCAAGGGAGTGGCCAACTACGCCGTCACCAAGAACACCCTGACCAAGATCGCCGCGCGCGAGGCTGGCATTGAGGGTCTCGATGACCTTCTCACCGGTCCCACCGCCATCGCCTTCATCAAGGGTGATCCGGTCGAGGGCGCCAAGAGCCTTAAGGAGTTCGCGAAGGACAACGCGCTCCTGGTGCTGAAGGCCGGCTACATGGACGGCCGCATCCTCGACGCCAGCGAGATCAAGAAGTTGGCCGACCTGGAGTCGCGCGAGGTCCTGCTGGCCAAGCTCGCCGGCGCCATGAAGGCCTCCATGAGCCAGGCTGCCGCGCTGTTCGTCGCGCCGCTGTCGCAGGCCGCCCGCACGGTCGAGGCGCTGCGCGTCAAGGCGGAGGCGGATCCGTCGGTCATCGGCGGAGCCGGTGCTGCCGCGCCGGCCGAGTCCGTGGCCGAGAAGGTTGAAGACGTTGTCGAAGACGTTGTCGACAAGGTCGAAGAAGTCGTGGCGGATGTCGTCGAGGCGGTCGAAGGGGCCGTCGAAGGCATTGCGCACAAGGTCGAGGAAGCCCTGCACCACGGGGCCGACGAGACGCCCGAGTCCACCACCGAAACCGAGGGCTGAAGCCCACCCACAGCCCGCCGGGTCGGCGGGCATCCCCGGCCCTCGGCCGGTTCATGAAAGGACGCCACCATGGCGAAGATGAGCACCGACGAGCTGCTCGACGTGTTCAAGGAGATGACCCTCATCGAGCTCTCTGAGTTCGTGAAGGCCTTCGAGGAGACCTTTGAGGTCACCGCGGCCGCCCCGGTGGCGGTTGCAGCGGCGGCCCCGGCTGGCGGCGGCGACGCCGGCGGCGCTGCGGCCGATCAGGATGAGTTCGACGTCATCCTCGAGGCCGGCGGCGACAACAAGATCCCGGTCATCAAGGAGGTCCGTGCGCTCACGAGCCTCGGCCTGAAGGAGGCCAAGGACCTCGTCGAGGGTGCGCCCAAGCCGGTCCTGGAGAAGGTCAACAAGGAGACCGCCGACAAGGCCAAGGAGGCCCTCGAGGCTGCCGGCGCCACGGTCACCGTCAAGTAGTTCGATTTTCCGCAGTTCAGTTTTCGCTCGGTCACGAGCACGCAAAGGGGTCCTTCGGGGCCCCTTTGTCGTTTCCGGGGCAGCCGGCCCCGCCGAAGTCGCCATCGCTCCGCCGAGCCCCCGTGCCGCCTGTCGGTCATGTCCGAATTGCGGAACGTTCCGACAACGGCGGGGTCACAATTGCCGTGTTGCCGCTTGACTCCGGCTCGATCGCAAGACACGATCATCCCGCGCACCAAGCCCCACCTCCGGGCCATGGCCTTCAGCCAAGCCCCGGACGTCGAGTCGAGGAGCGCGCCGAGCACCGCCCGCAGGCACTGTCACCTGCGACGAGGACGGCTTGACCGCTTCGGTCTTTGCCCTTCGGCGGCACGGCGCCTCGAGGACCGTCGTTCGAGCAGGGGAGGGGTCGACAGCGGCATGCCCCATCGGGTATGCTGCCGCTTTGCGCTGCTCCTGACCGGTTTGACACCGGCGCTGCCGCGCGCCTCATGCCCGCCAGCAACGGCGGGCGGCCCGCTAGCCGCGGCGGGCACGATGAACTGGAAGGACCCCTCTTGGCCGCCTCGCGCACCACCGCCCTGTCCCCCCAGCTGCACCGCGCATCCTTCGCCAAAATCCGTGAGCCCCTCGGCGTCCCGGACCTCCTTGCCCTCCAGACGGCCAGCTTCGACTGGCTGCTCGGCAACGACGTCTGGCGCGCACGGGTCGAGGCCGCGCTGGCCGAGGGCCGCAAGGACGTCCCCACGACCTCGGGTCTGGAGGAGATCTTCGAGGAGATCAGCCCCATCGAGGACTTCGCCCAGATGATGTCGCTGTCCTTCCGCGACCATCGTTTCGAGCCGCCCAAGTACACCGCCGAGCAGTGCATGGAGAAGGACTTCACCTACGCAGCTCCGCTCTTCGTCACCGCTGAGTTCATGAACAACGAGACCGGCGAGATCAAGTCGCAGACGGTCTTCATGGGCGAGTTCCCGCTCATGACCGACAAGGGCACGTTCATCATCAACGGCACCGAGCGCGTGGTCGTCTCCCAGCTCGTTCGCTCGCCGGGCGTCTACTTCGAGCGCACCCCGGACAAGACCAGCGACCGCGATGTCTACGTCGCCAAGATCATCCCGAGCCGTGGCGCCTGGCTGGAGGGCGAGGTCGACAAGAAGGACCTCGTCGGCGTCCGAGTCGATCGCAAGCGCAAGCAGCCCGTCACCATCTTCCTCAAGGCCCTTGGCTGGACCAGCGAGGAGATCCGCGAGCGCTTCGGTGCGTTCGACTCGATCATGCAGACCCTCGAGAAGGACCACGTCGAGACCCAGGACGAGGCCCTGCTCGACCTGTACCGCAAGCTGCGCCCGGGTGAGCCGCCGACGCTCGAGAACGCCAAGGCCCTGCTCGACAACTTCTACTTCAACCCCAAGCGCTACGACCTGGCCAAGGTCGGTCGCTACAAGGTCAACAAGAAGCTCGGCCTCGACGAGGCACTGAACCAGAGCGTGCTGTCCCGCGAGGACATCGCCGCCACGATCGAGTACCTCGCCCGCCTCCACGCTGGTGAGACGGTCGCGGAGGCTCCCCGTGGCGAGATCCAGATCGAGACCGACGACATCGACCACTTCGGCAACCGGCGCCTGCGCACCGTTGGCGAGCTCATCCAGAACCAGATCCGCACCGGACTGTCCCGCATGGA
>CAYGMM010000115.1:3020-7218 GCA_964351035.1 uncultured Actinomyces sp. | reverse complement strand
CCGTGACCGCCTCCATGCGCGCTCCCCGATCATCAAGCAGATGGTCACCGCGGGACTGAAGGGCCGCAAGACGGGTCGAGGCTTCTACACCTACGCCGCCCCCGGATCTCCGGAGATCGTCGATGATGGCGCCGCGAGTGATGCGGGGCTGTCGGTTGAGCCGCTCCCGGTCAACAGTGTCGGCGTGGTGGGCTCGGGCACCATGGCGACCGGTATCGCCGAGGTGCTGGCCAAGGGGGGTTTCGCTGTCACGCTGGTGGCACGCTCGGAGTCCAGCCTCGCGCGCGCACTCGGCGCGGTCGACAAGTCGCTGGAGAAGGCGGTGCAGCGCGGCAAGCTGGACGCCGCCGATCGCGACACGATCCGCGCGCGCATCACCGGTTCCACGAGCCTCGACGATCTGGCCGATGTCGATCTCGTCGTCGAGGCCGTCGTCGAGGAGTTGAGTGTCAAGACCGCGCTCTTCGAAAACCTCGATGAGATCTGTCGCCCGGGGGCGATCCTGGCGACGACGACGTCCAGCCTGCCGGTCGTGGATCTCGCGGCCGTGACCGGCCGCCCGCAGGACGTCGTTGGTCTGCACTTCTTCAACCCGGCCGCCATCATGAAGTTGGTCGAGGTGGTGAGCACGGTGTCGACGTCGCCGGTGACGATCGCGACCGGCCTCGATGTCGCGCGTCGAGCGGGCAAGCACCCGGTGCTCTGCGGTGACCGAGCCGGCTTCATCGTCAACGCGCTCCTCTTCCCCTACCTCAACGATGCGGTGCGCATGCTCGAGGCGAACTACGCCTCGGCCGATGACATCGACCTCGCCATGAAGAAGGGCTGCGGCTACCCCATGGGGCCGTTCGAGTTGCTCGACGTGGTCGGTCTTGATGTGTCCCTCGCGATCCAGCAGACGTTGTACCGAGAGTTCCGCGAGCGCGGTTTTGCCCCGGCGCCGCGACTCGAACATCTCGTCACGGCCGGCTACCTCGGGCGTAAGACCGGCCGCGGCTTCCGCACCTACGAGTAGGTCACCGGGGATGGGCAAACGCCGACCGGCGCGCAAGCCGGTGACGCCCCGGCCGGATGTGCTCGAGGAGCACCCGGACGGGGACTGGTACGTCCGGCCGATCACCGGTTCGGCGTCCACGAAGCGCTACCGGTGCCCAGGCTGCGACCACGAGATCGTTCCGGCCACCCCGCATATCGTGGCCTGGCCCGCCGATCGCAGCATCGACGATCGCCGGCACTGGCACACCCCGTGCTGGAAGGCACGCAATCGGCGCGGACCGGGCCGATGAACCAGACCGAGGAGATCCGGGCGACCAGCGTGCTCCCCGCGGATCGTCGACCGATCGAGTTGATGACGTCCGACGGGCTACGACTGGTGGGGGAGGTGGCCCTGCCGTCGGGTCGACCGCCGCAGGCGACGCTCGTCTGCGTTCACCCGTTGCCCACGCACGGGGGCATGATGGACAGCCACCTGCTGCGTAAGGCGGCCTGGCGACTCCCCGCCCTCGCCGATGTCGCCGTGGTCCGCTTCAACACCCGGGGCACGTCATCGGCTGCGGGCACCAGCGAGGGTGAGTTCGACGCCTCCAACGCGGAGGGGCTGGATCTCGCGGCCGCCGTTGCGTGGGCACGGGAGCAAGGCTTGCCGGAGCCCTGGGTGCTGGGCTGGTCCTTCGGTAGTGACGTCGTACTGCGCCATGCACGCCCGCTGGAACCGGCGGGAGTCATCGCGGTGTCACCACCCCTGCGCTACACCTCACCCGAGGAGCTTGCCGCCTGGAACGCCGTCACGACCCCGATGGTGTGCCTGGTGCCGGAGAACGACGACTACCTCCAGCCTGAGGCAGCGCGTGAGCGATTCGCCGTCGTACCGAGGGCACAGATCGTGGTGGGTGAGGGAATGGGCCATCTATGGGTGGGGGAGCCCGCCGTACGTCGGGTACTCGGCGAGGTGGCGGCGCAATTGCGACCGGACCTGCCGCCCCTAGTCTGGGAGTGGCCCGCCGATCGGGCTGACCATGAAGGACCGATGGAGAGGTGGTCGGATCTATGAGTTTCGATCTCACGGGCAAGCGAGCGTTGGTGACCGGGGCCTCGCGCGGCATTGGGCGCGGCATCGCCGTCGACTACGCCAAGGCTGGCGCCGATGTGGCCATTCTGGCGCGCAACGGCGAACTGCTGGCCGAGGTGGCCGAGCAGATTGAGTCCTTCGGGCGCAGGGCCGTCGTGGTCACCGCGGACATCCTCGATGCCGACGCGACGCGGGCCGCGGTGTCATCCGCGATCGCCGAACTCGGTGGGCTCGACATCCTGGTCAACAATGCGGGAGGCAACTCGTTCTCCATCCCGGTGGCGCAGATGCGCATGAGCGGCTGGGAGAAGACGATGCGGCTCAACGTGGACTCCATCGTGCACATCACGCAGGAGGCCCTGCCGGCACTGGCTGAGGGGGGCGGGTCCATCATCAACGTCTCGTCGGTCGCGGGCCTACGCGGTGCGCCGACGATGGCCCACTACGGAGCTTCGAAGGCTGCGGTCATCTCACTGACGCAGTCCCTTGCTATCGAGACGGCATGGATGGGTGTGCGCGTCAACGCGCTTGTCCCCGGTTGGATCGAGACCGACCTCACTGATTTCCTTCGCGCCAGCGAGGACGCGGAGCGCGGCACGTTGTCGCGGGTGCCGATGCAGCGCTGGGGGCGGGTAGAGGAGATCGCCGAGCCGGCGGTCTTCCTCGCCTCGAGTGCTTCGTCGTTCATGACCGGCCAAGTGCTGGTCGTTGACGGCGGCCTCTCCGCGATGCCGTAGATCACGCCAAGCTGCGAGAAGGTTGACGTATGGGCCGCTATCTGTTGCTGCACGCCTTCCCTTTCGATTCGTCGTTGTGGGATGACGTGGCCGCTGTTCTGCGTGAAGCCGGCCACGAGGTCATCGCACCGGACCTGCCTGGATTTGGCGCCGCACCGCTGCTGGCCGCCGATCCGGATGTGGACCGCATGGTGGATGCAATCCTGCCCGCGCTGGACGATGAACCCGCCGTCATCGTGGGCTGTTCGATGGGTGGCTATGTCGCACTCGGACTGGCGCGGCGTCATCCCGGACTCGTGGCGGCGCTTGCCTTGGTCGATACCAAGGCAACAGCGGACCCGCCGGCCGCGCGGGAGGGCCGCGAGCGCGTGGCGACACTGGCCGAGAGCGGCGGAGACTGGTCGGCCGGCATGATCTCCGGGTTGCTCGGCGAGACCTCGAGGGCCGGTCGGCCCGACGTCGTACGCCGGGTGGAGACCGTCCTGGCGCGGGCGAGCAGCGCGACGGTGGCGTGGGCTCAGCGCGCCATGGCGATGCGTCCGGACTCCCTCGACGTCGTGTCGGAGCTGGACGCGCCCGTCCTGGTCGTCATGGGGGAGGAGGACACGATGAGTCCTCTCCCGGAGCAAGAGTTCATCCTTGCTGCGGCCCCGCAGGCCCGCCTCATCATGATCGCTGGGTCGGGGCATCTGACGCCGATCGAGGCGCCGGCCGAGGTGGCGGCGGCGCTGCTCACTCTCGCAGACCCGCGTTGAGTGGCGAGTTGTTGACGGTTTTCGGCCGTGAAAGCGTCAACAACTCGCCACTCAACAGGTCTGGGGGGTGACTAGGCGTCGAGGCCCACGCCGCGCATGACCTCGCGGACGAAGGCCTTGATACCGCTCGGCCACTGCGGATGGGTGCCGTCGCTGACGAAGTACTCGGGGTTGTCCACGGACACCGAGTACCAGTCGGCAATGACCGCGTTCGGGTAGTCGGGGACGACGACCGCGATGAGTTCGTTGTTCGGCTCCATCCAGGGTCGTGGCACGTTGGTGTTCACCACGACGACGCGCTCGCGGTCACTGAGGAGGTCGAGCATTTCGCGCAGTTGGTCCTCGGTCACGATGCCGTTGGTGCCGGTGTGAATGACCACCGTGGGGGCGAGGAGGCCCTTCTTCGACAGTTTTTGCACGCGCTCAAGTACCCCGGAAGCCTGACGGCTGACCTCCGCGTCGACCTGGGTCTGATCGATCTTGGCCATGAGTTGATCGGCGACGCCGAGCATGACGGAGTCGCCGATGGCGGTGACGGCGCCGTTCTCATTGACGGGGAGGCCGTCCTTCGACGTCTGTCCGGTCGGGCTGGGATTGGCGGACTGCGACGCATCGGCACTGCCCGTCGGGGACGGCGT
>CAYGMM010000115.1:0-3010 GCA_964351035.1 uncultured Actinomyces sp. | reverse complement strand
GAAGCCGCGGTCGCGACGGTCGTCGGGCTCGGCGTTGGCGTCGTATTGGTGGTGTCGTCGATGAGCCGCTGGGTCGGTCCACCGTCGTCGATGCCGATCGCTGCGGCGACGTCGTCAGGGATCTGCTCGTCGGCGGGCTTCGCGGTGGCCAGTCCGGCTCCGATGAGGCCCAGTGCGGCGATGGACACCGCGGCGCCGGCAAGGACGCGACGGCCCAGGTAGGTGCGGTCCTCCGGATCGGCCTCGCGCCACTGGGTGAGGAACCGACCGATGGCGCCGCGACGAATCGGGATCTCGACGTAGCGGTAGGAGAGTTCGGCGACGATGAAGGTGAGGCCCAGGCGCAGGACTAGGTTGGCGAATCCCTCGAGTGGGACGTCGAGCACGGGGCGTGTGATGACGAAGATCGGCCAGTGCCACAGATATAGGCCATACGAGCGCTGTCCGATGTACCGCATGGGCTGAGCGCCGAGCATCTTGCCGAACGGCGCCCCGGGGTGGCTGGCCGCGGCGATGAGGATCACCACGAGGATCGACAGGATGAGGAAGCCGCCGCGGTACATGAACGGTGAGTACTCGCCGACCTGCCAGAAGAACCAGAGGATGGCGAGGAGCGCCGTGAAGCCAATGGCCGTGATGATCGCCTGAGCGCCACCGGTCAAGCGCGTGGACAGACGGCCAGGGCGCCACACCATGGCGAGGGCAGCGCCGAGCAGCAGGCCCATGATGTGGGTATCGGTACCGAAGTACGCGCGGCTGGGGTCGGCGTCGACGGGGAAGCCATTGGACACCGACAGGAAGATCATCCACAGCGTCGACAGAACTGAGCCACCGAGAGCCACCCAGAACACCCCACGGCGCCCACGCCACTTCATCAGGACGACGGCGATGGCCGGCCAGATGAGGTAGAACTGCTCCTCCACCGCCAGCGACCACAGGTGTTGCAGGAAGGCCGGTCTGCCGATCGCCTCGAAGTACGACTGGTCGGCAACGATGTACCACCAGTTGGTGACGTAGAACAGCGAGGCCAGCGCGTCGGCGCGGAAGGATGCGGCCGAATCTCGATAGATGAACGCCGTCGCGGCACCGACGACGACGAGCACGAGCAGGAGTGCGGGCAGCAGGCGGCGAGCGCGTCGTATGTAGAACTGCTTGAAGTCGACCCGGCCGGATCGGTCGAACTCCTCGACGATCAGCGTCGTGATGAGGAAGCCGGAGAGCACGAAGAAGACGTCGACGCCGAGGAATCCGCCCCGCATCCACGTCTGATCGCCGTGGTAGAAGAGCACGCCGAGCACGGCGAGCGCGCGTACGCCGTCGAGACCGGGCAGATAGCCCATCTCGCCAGCCTTGCGGCCCTTGTCCAGGTGCCAGGGTTGACGGTCGGTGATCAGGTTGGTCGCCACCGTCGCCCCTTTCGTGATCCCTCGTGCGACAGGGCACGACGTCGTGCGCCCATCGGGTCAGCCCGCCATTTGCGGGCCCGGGTCATCGTACGTGGCGAAGGACCCTCAAGCCCCGGCGAAACGGGTGATCTCGGGCAGGTGTCGCGCCCTGAGTTCCTCATCGCGGACCCCGAGACCCTCCTCGGGCGCCAACGCGAGGACACCGACCTTGCCCTGGTGCAGGTTGCGATGCACCTCGTACGCCGCTTCCCCGGTTTGTTCGAGGGGGAAGGTCTTGGAGAGGGTCGGGTGGATCAGGCCCCGGGAGATGAGTCGGTTGGCCTCGAAGGCCTCCCGGTAATTCGCGAAATGCGATCCCACGATCTTCTTGAGATTCATCCACAGATAGCGGTTGTCGTACTCGTGCATGTAGCCGCTCGTGGAGGCGCAGGTGACGATCGTGCCGCCCTTGCGGGTGACGTAGACGCTGGCGCCGAAGGTCTCGCGTCCGGGGTGCTCGAAGACGATGTCGACGTCGTCACCACCGGTGAGTTCGCGGATCTTCTTGCCGAGCCGCTGCCACTCCTTGGGATCCTGCGTCGTCTCGTCCTTCCAGAAGCGATAGTCCTCGGCTCGGCGGTCGATGATGAGCTCAGCTCCCATGGCGCGGCACAGGTCAGCCTTCTCCGGACTCGACACGACGCAGATCGGGATGGCTCCGCCGTTGACGGCCATCTGAGTGGCATAGGAGCCCAGGCCGCCGGACGCACCCCAGATGAGGACGACGTCGCCCTGCTTCATGCCCGCACCGTTGCGGGAGACGAGTTGGCGATAGGCGGTGGAGTTCACCAGGCCGGGGGAGGCGGCCTCCTCCCAGGTGAGGTGCTTCGGTTTGGGCAGCAACTGGTTGGACTTCACCAGCGCGATCTCAGCGAGGCCCCCGAAGTTCGTCTCGAATCCCCAGATGCGCTGCTCGGGATCGAGCATGGTGTCGTTGTGGCCGAGCGGGCTCTCGAGTTCGACGGACAGGCAATGCGCGACGACCTCATCGCCGGGCTTCCATGCATTGACGCCGGGGCCTACCCGCAGAACGACACCGGCCGCGTCCGAACCGATCACGTGATACGGCAGGTCGTGACGTTTCGCCATCTCGTGGGAGCGGCCGTAGCGCTCGAGGAATCCGAACGTCGAGACCGGTTCGAAGATCGACGTCCAGACGGAGTTGTAGTTGATCGAGCTCGCCATCACGGCGATGAGCGCCTCGCCGGGTCCGAGCTCGGGGACGGGGACGTCGTCAAGGTGCAGGGAGCGGCGCGGATCCTTGTCGCGCGAGGCCATCCCCTCAAACATGTCGACCTCGTCCTTGTGGACGGTGATCCCGCGATAGGACTCCGGCACGGGGAGCGCGGCAAAGTCCTCGGTGGTTGCCTCGCCGGAGACGATGGCGTCGCGGATGGCCTCCATGAATCCTCCTTGGGTGGCGGACGTCGTACGACGTTAACGCTCGTTCATGCTAACCCGTGTCACCAATCGATGTAGCCCTGCGTGCGCGCCCAATAGAGCACGAAGACGAGAAGGCCGAGGGCGATGAGAGGAACCAGCAGGCGGCGCAGGCACATGGGAAT
>CAYGMM010000114.1:0-7409 GCA_964351035.1 uncultured Actinomyces sp. | reverse complement strand
CCGTGGCTTCGGTGATGACGACGGCATGCATGTCAGTTCTCCGGGCGCGGCTGGACCGAGTAGTCGCTCTCCTCGGTGTGCCGAATCACCACGAGTTGATCGCCCTTCTGCAGGATGCGAATGTCGCTGGTGTCGAACCGATGCACGACCTCGTCGCGGACGACGGCCAGCACGATCTCGCCACGCGCATCGACCTCCTCGGGGGAGATGCCGAGCTCCTCCTTGGTGATCTCGCGCTGCACGATCTCCAGGCCGCGGCCAGCGTCGAGCAGGTCCTCCATCAAGGTGCCCGCGACCGGCGAGACCAGCGACAGTGCCATGAGATGGCCGGAGGATTCCGCCGTCGGGATGACGCTGGTCGCGCCGGACTGACGGAGGATCTGTGCGTTGGCGGCCTCGCGCGCGGCAGCGACGATGTCTGCCTTGGGCGCAAGGCGGCGCGCGGTCAGTGTGACGAGCACCGAGGTGTCGTCCTCGTCGGTCGCGACGATGATCTTCGACGCCCGCTCGGTTGCCGCGTCGCGCAGGACGTCCTCGCGACGGGCGTCGCCGAGTACGCCGGCGAGCCCCATGCGATTGGCCTCCTGAATGGCGTCCTTGTCGTTGGCGACGACGACGATGGACAGCGGCGATGCACCGTTATCCAGTAGCAGCCGAGCAGCGGAGCGGCCTTTGACACCAAAGCCGACGATGACGGTGTGATCGTGCACGCGCTGCCTCCAGCGAGTAGTGCGGAAGTCCTCGCGAGTCTTACGGGTGAGCACCTCAATGGTGGTACCGACGAGGACGATCAGGAAGACGAAGCGAAGCGGGGTGACGACGAAGACATTGACCAGGCGCGCGGACTCGCACACCGGGACGATGTCGCCGTAGCCGGTCGTCGAAAGGCTGACGGTGGCGTAGTAGAACGCATCGGCCCAGGTGATCGCACCGAGCACACCCTGGTCGGAGTAGCAGCCACCCTCCGCGTAGACCACGACCGCGGTGACGATGAGCGCCGCCAGCGCGATGAAGAGTCGAACGGCGATATTGCGGACCGGACTCCACGACCTGCTCGGGAGCTGGATGCGCGCGTTGAGTGCCTCGCTGTCGGCCTCACTGGTCACGGTGAGGGGCAGGGGGCGCTGCCGCTTTTCGGCCACGTTGACTGACGCTATCGGACGCCGGGCTCAGCGCCGGGGATCGGCAGGACTTCGACGTCACTCTCCCGCTGCCCACCACCGGGTGGGATCACCGCGAGGGCGTCCGCGAGGGCGAGGCTGCGCAGCATGGCGGGCCCGTCGTACCGGAGGGGATGGGCGACGTCATCGCGCAGCACCACGGGGATGAGTCGGGTGTCATTGGGATGGGCACTGGTGGTCTCCGCCAGGCGGGCAAGGCGCCGCGCAGGTGACGCACCGCGCATGGTGTCGATCACCGGCGTGACCAGGGTGACCAGTCCGCTGACCGCAGCCAGTGGATTGCCCGGCAGCCCGATGAAGGGGCGACCATCGGGCAGGACGGCGAGCAACATTGGGTGCCCGGGGCGCACCTGCACGCCGTCGACCAGCCAGTGCACCCCAAGGTGGTCGAGCACGTCGTGCACGAAGTCGACGGGTCCGGCTGCCGTCGAGCCGGTGGTGACGATGACGTCCGCGGTGGAGTCCTCGATCTCGTCCAGGAGTCCGCGGTGGGTATCGGCCACCCGGATGGGTGGATTTGCGCGAGCACCCGCCGCGGCGAGCCACGGCGGCACAAGTGGACCGAGCGCATCGCGCACCCGACCGGGGCGGGGGATGCCGCGCTCGAGCAACTCGTCACCGAGCACTAGGACGGCCGCCGTGGGTGGGGGAATCACCTCGAGCACGTCGTACCCGGCCGCGGCAGCAAGGCCGAGAATCGCCGGGCTCACCACCGTCCCGGCGGAGACGAGCGGATCGCCGACCGCGCATTCCTCCCCCTGCGGGCGCACGTCGGTTCCCACGGCAACGTCACCACCGGTGTCGTCCGGCAGTCCGGTGAGTGGGTCGAGTGCGTACAGCCGACTGCCGTGCAGCGCCGTCTCGACGGCGGCGTGCTCGCGACGCAGCACTGCGTCCGCGCCGGCCGGCATGGCGGCACCGGTCGCGATGGGTACGGCGTATCCGGGTTCGAGGGCGACCGCGTCAGGCGGCGCACCGGCGAGGAGTGGTTCTTCCACGACCAGGTGCCAGGGCCCCGTGCCGGCAACGGCAAAGCCATCCATCGCGGCGGTCGGGAACGGCGGGAGGTCGGTGAGGGCGCTGACGGGGGCGGCAAGCACACAGTTCAGGGCGCCCTCGAGCCGTTCGGCGATGGCGGGTCGCTGACTCGATGCGGCCGCGGCCACACGGCGTGCTTGTTCCCAGGGCAGCGACGCGGAGTGCATGGGTCCAGGGTGCCACCGGGTCGGTGGCGAGAGGGTGGTGACGGGCGCGTGTCGCGGGCCAGGCGCAGATGGGCCCCGGGAAATCTTCCGCGGAAGATTCCTTGACTCCTTACCTGGGCCTTACCCACGCTTGGCCGATACCTGCCTCGAGGACGGTTTTCTAGAGGGGACGCAAGTTCTCGAGGAGGAACAATGAGGCAGACACGCAAGATGGTCATCGCGGCAGCTGCCGCGGTAGGTGCCGTCGCCGGTGGTGCGGTGGCGATCGCCAACGTGCCCGTCGCTGCGACGGCCAACGACGCCCCCAAGCCCGCGGTTGCTCCCGCGGTGGCCGGCGACCCGAACCCCGAGGCGACGGCCGATATCGCGGCCACCACCGACAAGGACGCCGAGCGCGCCAAGCTCGAGGAGCAGATCGCCAAGGCTGAGAAGACGCTGAAGCGCCTAGCCAGCTCCTCTCCCACGGCAGCGGCCACGGTCGAGGCAGCCACCGGTACGACGGCCGGTGGACAGACGGCCGGTGGACAGACGGCCGGTGGCTCCGCCGCTGCCCCCGCGACCAGCGCCCCGCAACCGGCCCCGGCCAACAGCGCCCCCGCGCCGGCCCCGGAGCCCACGAAGACCACCAAGCCGGCCAAGCCGACCCCGGTGGCCACGCCGGCCCCGGCACCGAGTGACACCTGGACCGGATCCTCCGGTGGCGGCAACACCGGCGGTGGCGGCACCGGTGGCGGTGGGTACGACGACGATGACGACCACGACGACGACCACTACGACGGCGGCGACGATTACGACGACGATCACGGCGACGACCACGGCGACGACCACGAGGGTGATCACGATGACGACTAGGGCAACGCGATCCCGCGCCGGTTGGTCCGCCGCGGTCGTGGTCTCGCCGATCGTGGCGGCTCTCGCCGCTGGGTCGGTGCTCTGGGCCACCAACAACGACCCGCGCGCAGCGGCGCAGCCGGTCGAACCGGCGGCGGCGGTGCAGGTGGTCGGCGTAGATGAGGGCCAGCCCACGGCCGAGCCAAGCCCCGATGCGATCGTCGCGGCGGATGCGTCTGCAACCGACGAGCCGACGCTCAAGGAGCTGCGCAAGACGTTGGCCAAGCTCGAGCGCAAGATCGACAAGGCGCGCAAGGAGGCCAAGGCCGCCCGTCAGGCAGCCAAGGCCGGCACCGACTCAGGTGCATCGACGTGGACCGCGTCCGGCGGTAGCTCATCAAGCGGCGGTTCATCAAGTGGCGGCTCGTCGAGTAGCAGCTCGTCGAACTCTGGCGGCAGCTCCTCCAACTCCGGTGGCGGCGGTAGCTCGTCCAACTCCGGCGGTAGCTCGTCGAACTCCGGCGGCGGTCAGGCCGCACCCGCACCCGCACCGGCTCCGGCTCCGGCCCCCGCACCTCCCGCCGACACCTGGACCGGATCCTCCGGAGGCTGACATGACCACTCTTCCTGCGACCGATCTGCAGCATCGCTTTCGCGCGATGGCCAGCAACGTCACCGTGCGCGTCATCGACCCGACGACCGGTGCCGATGCGGCCATCACCGAAGTCGAGCGACTGTTCGCGCAGGTCGAGCGGAGTTGTACCCGATTCGACGACACCAGTGACCTCATGCGCGCCAATGCACACGGCACGCAGTGGACGACGGTGGCCCCGGAATGCTTGGGGGCGATCACGACGGCGCTCGACGCACACCAGCTCACCGGCGGTGCCTTCGATCCGCGCGTACTCAAGACCCTCACTGGCTTGGGCTACGACCGATCCTTGGACTTCGCTGGCGGTTCGGTGGCGACGCCCGCGGGGGAGACAACCTCCGGTGCGCTTGCTCCGTGGTCCCCGGATATCGATGTCGCGCGGTCCCGCGTGCGCATCGGTCCGGAGCCCATCGATCTCGGCGGCATCGGCAAGGGGTACGCCGTCCGGCTCGGCATTGCGGCTCTCGCCGGATACGGACGGTCGGCCCTGGTCGAGGCAGGCGGAGATCTCGCGACGTACGGCGATGGCCCGGATCGCGATCCGGGTGAGCCGCGCGGCTGGCGTGCGGCGGTCGAGGACCCCCGTGGCGGCAATGCGCCGATCGCGGTACTCGACGTCACCGACGCAGCCGCGGCCACGTCATCCATCCGACTGCGCCGGTGGCGTTCGGGCGAGCGTGACGTGCACCACCTGATCGATCCGCGCACCGGGCAGCCGTCCACTTCGCAATTGCTGGCGGTCACGGTCATCGGCGACGACACGGCATGGGCCGAGGTATGGACGAAGGTCTGCTTCCTCGCCGGCGCCGACGGCATCCACGACGTCGTCGAGCGCGAGGGCCTCACCGCGTACTGGGTTGATGCAGCCGGCACCGCACACTCCAGCGCATCCATGCGCGATCGAATCCTCTGGGAGGCACGATCATGAACACTGACGTCAACTCACCCACGTTCGGACGAGGCGTCGCGATTGGCGCCGGGGTCGGTCTGGCGGCAGGCCTGTCCGGGGCACTCCTCGGCTATGCCTGGTCGGTGTATTCCGGTGCCGACATGGGCATGTGGGTCCTGGCCCGCTCGTCCGGTTTCGTCTCCTACATCCTGCTGACCGCGGTGACGGTCATGGGTCTGCTCCTCGCCCGCCCGCCCCGCGTGGCCGTTCGCTTCCTCGGCGTCGCGCAACGGCTGCGACTGCACATCGTTCTCGCACTTTTCGCCTTGGTCTTCACCGTGCTTCATGTTGTCGTTCTCGCCCTCGATCCGTGGGCGCAGGTGGGTTGGGCGGGTGCACTGCTGCCCTTCGGCTCCGAGTACCGACCGCTCCCGGTGACCCTCGGGCTACTCGCCCTGTGGTCCGGAGTGATCTCCGGCGCCACGGCCGGACTTGCTGGGCGCGGCCTGGGCCGGGTGTGGCTGCCCCTGCATCGACTCGCCGCCGCCGGCTGGGTGCTCGCCTGGCTGCACGGCATCCTCGCCGGATCCGACACCGGTTCCTGGTTGTGGATGTACGCCGCCACTGGGCTGCTCGTACTCGTCCTGGTGGTGCGCCGTGTCATTGCGCCGTCCGCGGAGGACGAGGCCGCCGAACTTTCCGAGGAACGCATGCCCCGCGAGGAGGTCATCTCATGACGACGTACGACCTGGAGTCCCCGGTTCCCACCACCGTTCTCTTCGGGGTGCAGCGAATCTTCGACACGCCCCTGGCGTACGCCGGCACGCACGGCGAGGTGCCGCTCGGCGCCGAGGCGGAAGGGCTGCGCATCCACCGTGCGCGACGCGGGGCGCCCGTGATGTCCCCGGCGATGTTCATCGACGCGGTCGAGGGCAGTGGACTCACCGGTCGCGGCGGCGCGCACATCCCCGCGACGTGGAAGCTCGCTGCGGCAATCGAGGCAGGACCGGGTGGCACCGTCGTTGTCAACGGCGCCGAGGGCGAACTCGCGAGCGCCAAGGACGCGGCTTTGCTGCAATTGCGCCCGCACCTTGTCCTCGACGGCGCCATCGCGGTGGCCGAGGCCATCAAGGCGGCCGAAATCGTGCTGTGGGTCCACGAATCGGCCCGCGCCACGCGAGCCCGACTCATCGATGCCGTGCGCGAACGCCGCGGCGACATTCCGGTCCCGGTCCGGCTGCTCCTGGCCCCCGAGGGCTACGTCGGTGGTGAAGCCTCTGCCGTCATCAGTGCCGTCCGCGGTGGTCCGGCCCTTCCGCGCCACAGCCGCGATCGCGCTCGTCCGTGGGGTGAGGGGCCCGCCGTTCTGGTCCATAACGCCGAAACACATGCGCGTCTGGGTCTGCTGGCGCTCGGCCACGACCCGGTGGCGACCTCGCTGGTGACCGTGGCCGAGTCGTCGGCACCGCTGGAGTTCACACGCCGAACGGTCATGGAGGTCACGCGCCATCAGACATTCCGCGAAGCCCTGGGTGCTGCTGGCGTGATGCCGCCGACGGCGGTCCTGCTCGGTGGCATGGGCGGCACCTGGGTGGCTTGGGCCGACCTGGCCAACCAACCCATCGATGCGCAGGTGCTGCGCGATCGCGGTCTGTCGCTCGGCGCCGGGATCATCCACGTACTGCCGGCCGGGCGGTCGGGATTGGCTGAGGCGGCGGTCATCGCCGATCGTCTAGCGCAGGAATCCGCGCGTCAGTGTGGGCCGTGTGTCTTCGGTCTGCCGGCCTTGGCTGACGCGGTCAAGTCCGTGGCAGACGGTCGTACGGATGCGAAGGTGACGCCGCTGGCCGACCTCATTGCCGGCCGTGGCGCGTGCCGACATCCCGACGGCGCCATCCGCATGGTCCTTTCCGCGATGGAGGTGTTCGCGCAATGAAACTCGCCCTCGACCCGGTCGCCTGCGACGGCCTTGGCATGTGTGCCCACCAAGCCCCCGATCTCATCGCCCTCGATCCGTGGGGTTACCCCATCGTGGATGGCGGTGACCTCACCGACGATCAGGTCGCCATGGCGCGACGCGCGGTCCGCGCCTGCCCCAAGCGGGCCCTGTATGAGGCGAATCACTAGGTTTCGGCAGCGGCCTTACCTGGACTTCACCTTCAGCAGAGCCTCACCACAGATCCACTTCGTACCCTGGAGACATGAAGGGTTCGTTCATCGTCGCAGCCTCCCTGGCCACTGCCTTGGCCCTGGGGGCGGCGGTCACGGCCGCCGTGGCTGCCGTGCAGACCTCGGACCCGAATCATGCGCCCCATCTCGTGGTGGACCCCGACTCGTCGACCCCGGTCACGCCGACTCCGACACCCACTCCGACTACGACGCCGAGCCCGACACCCACTCCGAGCCCCACGAAGCCCTCGAAGTCACCGGAGCCCACGGATGATGCGGTGAGCCCGACGTCCGCCGAACCGGCCCCGTCCAGCAGCAGTGAGTCGTCCAGCAGCAGTGAGTCATCCAGCAGTAGCGAGTCGTCCAGCGACGACGACGGCGATGGTGAACACGACGACGACCATGACGGTGACGACGACTGACGTTCGGGCTTTGGCACCATGGACCCGCGAAGGGGTGACGACGCGTGAGAGTTCTGGTTG
>CAYGMM010000113.1:3118-7572 GCA_964351035.1 uncultured Actinomyces sp. | reverse complement strand
CATCGCCCCGCTACCGAGACCCTGTACGCCGCGGGCGGCGATGAAGACCGACATCGTGGGGGCAAGTCCGGCGGCTACTGCGCCACCGGCGAAGATCGCCATCCCGATGAGCATCGACAGTCGTGGGCCGCTGCGATCACACCAGGTGCCCGCCACCACCATGCCCACCAGGGACGCGACGACGAAGGCGTTGAACCCCCAGGCATACAGCGCCAGTCCGTCGAGATCCACACCGATCGCGGGCATCGCCGTACCGATAGCGACACCTTCGAAGGCGATGAGGGTCATGGCGGCGACGACGCCGACGGTGGACGCGCGATGCTGCGCGGAGAACAGGCTCAGGATTGACCGTCAGGATCGCGCGGCTTGCCCGGACGCATGCCGTTGTAGATCTCCTGGCATTCGGGGCAGACCGGGAACTTCGACGGATCGCGGCCGGGCACCCACTTCTTGCCGCACAGAGCTTTCACGGGGGTGCCGGTGACCGCGCTCTCGACGATCTTGTCCTTCTGGACGTAGTGCGCGAACCGCTCGTGGTCGCCGTCGTCGGTGTTGGCCAGTCGCTCGTCGACCAAGGTGTCGCCCTCGGGCAGCGTCGGGGACTCCAGGGGCTCCAGCGGCGTACTCATGCGGGCAGTCTAGGGGCACGTGGATCAGTTGACGGACGGGTCATCGGGGCAGTTCACCCACCAGGCCAGCGTCCCGCCCGCGCGCCGCAGCGTGAGTTCCCACAGGTCGTCCGGATTGGCGAGGAAGGCGTCGGAGACCGGGTCGGTCGGCTCGATGACCGCCCAGGCGCCCTCCTCCAGTTCGGTATCCAACTGGCCCGGTGACCAGCCGGCGTACCCGGCATAGATGCGTACGGCGGCGAGCTGAGGAGCGAGGACATCGACCGGGGTATCGAGATCGATCACTCCGAGCGAGCCCGCCACGCGACGGAATCCCTCGGGCTCGCCGTCGGCCGCGGCCAGGCCGAGCGCGGTGTCGAGCGAAACCGGACCGCCCTGGAAAAGATTCGGCCCGCCGGTGAGGTGGTCTCGCCATGCGGGCAGGACGGTGCCGACGTCAACCTGCGTGCGCTGATTGAGGACAACGCCCAAGGTGCCCGACTCGTCGTGTTCGAGCAGCATGATGACCGCGTGGCGGAAGGGGTCCGGAAGGAGCGGAGCGGCCACCAACAAACTGCCTGCGTTCGGCGCTGTCGTCGGTTCACCGACGAAGTCCACGTCCTCCATGGGCCCATCGTGGCGCATTCCGAGCCCGGGAACTGATACCCTGGGGGGTATGGCTACTCTCGCATTGACCGAGGAGACCTTCTCCTCCACCGTCCAGGACAACCCCATCGTGCTCATTGATTTCTGGGCGGAGTGGTGCGGCCCGTGCCGCTCGTTTGCCCCGGTGTACGAGACCGTGAGCGAGGCCAACCCCGACATCGTGTTCGCCAAGGTCGACACCGAGGCGCAGCCTGGGCTGGCCGGAGCGTTCCAGATCTCGTCGATTCCCACGCTGATGGCGGTGCGCGATGGCGTCGTCCTGTACTCGCAGGCCGGTGCCCTGCCGGAGTCGTCGCTGACGCAACTCGTCCAGGCGGTGCGCGACATCGACATGGACGAGGTGCGCGCGTCCATCGCCAAGGAACAGGCCGGCGAAGGCGACAGCGCCGAATAACTTCGCATCGGCATCATCCGAACGGATGATGCAAGTGGGCCGACTTGGCCCATGGGTGGCGAGTTGCAACGCACCTACCGTGGATGCATGCCCCAACAGCCACTCGCCCAGGTCCCCGTAGACGCCGTGTGGGATTGGCAGGAGCACGGATCCTGCCGCTCCGCCGATCCGACACTGTTCTTCCACCCGCAGAACGAGCGCGGCTCCGCCCGCCGTTCGCGCGATCTCGCCGCCAAGAAGGTATGCGCGTCATGCCCGGTGCGGATCGAGTGCGCCGACTACGCCGTTCGCTCCCGCGAGCCGTACGGCGTCTGGGGTGGACTCACCGAGGAAGAGCGCGAGGCGATCTACGCCCGCATCGACCTCTCGGTCTATCCGCGCAATCGCGGTGAGGGCGCCCGCATGGCCGCCCCGGAGATCGACGCCGCTGTGCGCTCCCTCGCCGTCACCGCCTAGATCCCCTTCGGCTTGCGAGGTGGCCTCGACCGCCCGCTAGCCTCATGCGATGACCTCGAACCCCGCGGGAGCGGATCTGGTGGCATCCCTCGACCTCACCGGCCGCGATCTGCTGAAGGAACTCGATCTCAGCGATGCCCAGTTCGACGGGCTGGTGCGCCTCGCCGCGCAGTTGAAGGCCGAACGCCGTACGCCGGCCGATCGGCCGCGGCTCGCGGGCAAGGTCATTGCCCTCATCTTCGGCAAGACCTCCACCCGGACCCGCGTCGCCTTCGAGGTCGCGGCGTACGAGCAGGGCGCCCAGGTCACCGTTCTGGACTCCCAGGGCTCGCAGATCGGCCACAAGGAGTCCATCGCCGACACGGCACGTGTGCTGGCTCGCATGTTCGATGCGATTGAGTACCGCGGGGATGCTCAGTCCACGGTCGAAGAACTCGCCGCCAACGCCGACGTTCCCGTCTACAACGGGTTGACCAACGAGTGGCACCCCACGCAGATGCTGGCGGACATGCTCACGATGCGCGAGCACTCCCGCGACGAGCGACTGTCCTACGCCTACGTCGGCGATGCCCGCTACAACATGGGCAACTCACTGCTGGTCGCCGGAGCGATGACCGGCTCCGACGTGCGCATCGTCGCACCGGAGGCGCTGTGGCCCACGATGGAGGTACGCCGCGCCGCCGAGGAACGCGCTGCTCAGACCGGAGCGCGACTACTGCTGACCGAGGACCCCGCCGAGGGCATCCCGGGAGCCCAGTTCGTGCACACCGATGTATGGGTTTCCATGGGTGAGCCCACCGAGGTGTGGGCGGATCGCGTCGCCATGTTGACGCCGTACCGCGTTGACGCCGGGTTAATGGAACTCACGGGCCGCGGCGATGCGAAGTTCATGCACTGCCTGCCGGCGTTCCACGACGAGAAGACCCTCGTGGGCGAGCGCATCGCGACCGAGTTCGGTCTGCGCGGCGGAGTCGAGGTGACCGACGAGGTCTTCGAGTCAGGCGCCAGCATCGTCTTCGATCAGGCCGAAAACCGGATGCACACCATCAAGGCTCTCCTCGTCGCCACACTGAACTAACCACCTTGTTTGCAGTTACCGCGGGCAAATCGCCCACATAATCGCGGTAACTGCAAAGAAGACGGAAGAAATCAGCTCTGGAGGCGGGTGCGGAGGGCGGCGAGTTGCTCACGCAGCGCGGCCGGCACCTTGTCACCGAACTGCTCGAAGTACTCCTCGGTCAGATCCGCCTCGGCCAACCACGTCTCCGGATTGATCGCGAAGAGTTCGGCCATCTGCTCGGGAGAGACATCGAGACCGTCGACGTTGAGTTCACCGTCAGCCGGCACGCGACCCACAGGCGTGTCGACCGCGTCGGCCTCACCCTCAACGCGGCGCACGATCCACTCCAGGACGCGCGAGTTGTCGCCGAAGCCGGGCCAGATGAACTTGCCGTCAGCGTCCTTGCGGAACCAGTTGACCTGGTAGACGCGCGGCAACTTCTCCGCCGACGTGAACTGGCCGACCTTCAGCCAGTGATCCCAGTAGTCCGCCATGTTGTAGCCACAGAACGGCAGCATGGCGAAGGGGTCACGCCGCAGCGCACCGACACTGCCCTCGGCCGCCGCAGTCTGCTCCGACGACACGGTCGAGCCGAGGAACACACCGTGCTCCCAGTCATAGGACTCGGTCACCAGCGGCACATTGGTCGCACGACGGCCGCCGAAGAGGATGGCGTCGATCGGTACGCCGGCCGGGTCCTCCCAGTTCGGCGCGATGGACGGGCACTGACCGGCAGGTGCGGTGAAGCGTGCGTTCGGGTGTGCGGCGGGCTCACCGGATTCCGGCGTCCAGTCATTGCCCTTCCAGTCAATGGCGTGCGCGGGGGCCTCCTCGGTCAGGCCCTCCCACCACACGTCGCCATCATCGGTGAGCGCGACATTCGTGAAGATGCAGTTCGCGTACAGCGACTTCACGGCGTTCGCATTGGTGTGCATGCCCGTGCCGGGTGCGACGCCGAAGAAGCCGGCCTCGGGGTTGATCGCGTAGAGACGGCCGTCTTCGCCGAAGCGCATCCAGGCGATGTCATCGCCCACGGTCTCGACCTTCCAGCCGGGGACGGCCGGCTCCAGCATGGCGAGGTTGGTCTTGCCGCACGCCGACGGGAACGCGCCGGTGAGGTAGCGGACATCACCGCTCGGCGCGGTGAGCTTCAGGATGAGCATGTGCTCGGCGAGCCAACCCTCGTCGTGCGCCATCGCCGAGGCGATGCGCAGCGCGAAGCACTTCTTGCCGAGGAGTGCGTTGCCGCCGTACCCGGAGCCGTAGGACC
>CAYGMM010000113.1:0-3108 GCA_964351035.1 uncultured Actinomyces sp. | reverse complement strand
CACGAGCGGGTAGCCGACCGAGTGCACCGCGGGAACGAAGTCACCGAGTTCACCGATCTCGTCCAGCGCAGCCGTGCCCATGCGCGTCATGATCTTCATGCTCGCAACGACGTACGGCGAGTCCGTGAGTTCAATGCCGAGCTGTGCGATGTGGGAGCCGAGCGGGCCCATGGAGAACGGGATGACGTACATCGGACGGCCGCGCATCGCACCGTCGAAGAGTCCGCGCAGCGTCGACTTCATCTCGACCGGATCGACCCAGTTGTTGGTCGGGCCGGCATCCTCCTCGCGCTGCGAGCAGATGTACGTGCGGCTCTCGACACGGGCGACGTCGCTGGGATTCGACCGAGCGAGGAAAGAATTGGGGCGGAGTTCGGGGTTGAGCCGGATGAAGGTGCCGCTGTCGACCATCTGCGAGGTGAGGCGTTCCCACTCGGCCTCCGAACCGTCGCACCAGATGACCTCGTCGGGCTTGGCGAGTTCCGCGACCTCCTGCACCCACTCGAGGATCTTCTTGTTGTTGGTGGGCGGATTCTCCAGGCCGGGGATCGTCACGGTCACTCCCATCGCGTCGAGTAGCCGGTGAGGCCCGGCGTGACGCCATCCTGCCGGTACTGCAAGGACTGCAAAACCATGAAAACCCTTACAACCGCAACTCTGTGAGCAACGGCACAGCCGAAAACGGTGACATGACGTCCTACGCTGGAGATATGACGGGTGTGCGCACCTACGAAGGCGCCCAGGCCAGCATTGATGTGGCCGACCTGGCGAAGTCCTTCGGTGACGTGCGTGCCCTCGATGGTGTCTCGCTCCAGGTCACTCCCGGCGAGGTCTACGGCCTGCTCGGCGCCAACGGCGCGGGCAAGACCACGCTCATGCGCTGCCTGCTCGGTTACCTCAATCCCACCCGCGGCTCGGCACGCACACTCGGCGGCAACAGCCGTGACGTCGAGATCCGCTGCCGGATCGGCTATCTACCCGGAGATCTCCGACTGCCGCTGCGCTCGTCCGTCAAAGACATCCTGCGCTTCCACACCCGACTCCAGGCCCAGTCCGGTCGCCCCGCCGCCGACGTCGACGACCTACTCACTCGTCTCGAGGTGCCGACCGACCGTCGTTTCGGGGCACTGTCGAAGGGCAACCGACAGAAGGTCGGCCTCGCCCTCTCCCTCCTGGCCAATCCCGAAGTGCTGGTCCTCGACGAGCCGACCTCAGGCCTCGATCCGCACATGCAAGAGCTCGTTCTCGACATCGTGCGCGAACGTCGTGCCAGCGGCGCTGCTGTCCTCTTCAGCACCCACATCCTCAGCGAGGCCGAGGCCATTGCCGACCGGGTCGGGGTCCTCAGCCGCGGCAGCCTCGTCGCCGAGGCACCACTCGGCGACCTGCTCGAGCGCGCCCAGCAGTCCATCGAGGTGGTCCTCGATGAGCCGCCGCCGCCGAACGTGTTGGACAACACCCCCGGCCTCCTCCAGGTGACCGTGCAGGAGACTCAACTGCAGGCGATCATCACCGGCTCCCTGAGCGAGGCCATCCGTGCACTTGCGCCCTACGGCGTACGCCGAATCGCGACTCGGGCACACGAACTCGACGAGATGTTCCAGCAGACCCGCAACGGCGGTGCGTCATGACGACCATCACCGTGGCTGTCGCCTTCCTGCGCGATCGGCGGCGCAGCCTCATCGCCTGGACGCTCGGCATCATCGCGCTTGTCCTCATCATGGCGGTCTTCTATCCGTCGATCCGCGACACCGGTGCGGACTTCGACGCCTACGTGGACTCCCTGCCCGAGTCGGTCCGGGAGTCACTCGGCATTGCCGGCGCGAGCATTGCCAGCCCCGAGGGCTACCTGATGAGTCAGATGTACTCCAACATCTACCCGATCGTGATCCTCATCCTCGGCATCTCCATGGGGTCGTGGGCGATCGCGGGCGCCGAGGGTGATGGCACGCTCGAGATGACACTCGCGGCTCCCCTGCGTCGCATGTCCCTCGCGTGGGGCCGGTTCATCGCCATGGCGGTCACGACTCTGGCCATCACGCTCATCTCGACCGCGGCGCTGGCTCTGATTGCTCCCCCGCTCGGACTGCTCGACGGCCTGCCATGGTGGGGTATCTGGTCGGCCGCGATCTCGCAGTGGGCGCTTGTCCTGCTGTATGCGTCAGCGGCGTTCGCTATCGGCGCGGCAACAGGGCGACGCGCGATCGCGATCGCCGGGGCCGCAGGCCTCATCGTCATCGGGTTCCTCGGGCAGATGTTCGCCTCACTCGCGCAGCCACTGGAGTACCTGCGTACGACGTCACCGTGGTACTGGTTCCTCGGATCCTCACCACTCACCGAGCCGCCCGGCCTCGTGTCGTTTGTCCTGCCCCTCGCGTTGGCGCTGGTCATCGCGGTGGCGGGCACCTGGCGCTTCGATCGCCGAGACCTCGGCACCTAGATCCTCTGCTGAGTGGCGCGTTGTTGACGGTCTATGGCCGAAAAACCGTCAACAACGCGCCACTCAACGGATGGTGAATGTCGGCTGGAAGCGGCGTAGGAGCAGGCTGTTGCCGACAACGAAGACCGACGAGAACGCCATCGCGGCCCCGGCGAGCATCGGATTGAGCAGTCCGGCGGCAGCCAGCGGAATCATGGCCACGTTGTAGGCGAACGCCCAGAACAGATTGCCCTTGATCGTCCTCAGCGTGCGCCGTGACAGGCGGATCGCGTCTACCGCGCCCATCAGATCCGCTCTCACCAACGTCAGATCGCTCGCCTCGATGGCCGCATCGGTGCCACCGCCCATGGCGATGCCAAGATCCGCCTGTGCGAGAGCAGCAGCATCGTTGACACCGTCGCCGACCATGGCCACCTTGCGGCCACGTCCCTGTAATTCCCGGACCGCCGTGACCTTGTCCTCGGGCAGGAGTTCGGCGTACACATCCTCGATACCGAGCTCCGCAGCAACGACATTGGCCACCGCGGTGTTGTCGCCGGTCAGCAGCACCGGGCGCAGGCCCAGCCCGCGCAGTGCTGAAACCGCCTGAGCGCTTGAGGCGCGCACCGTGTCACCGACCGCGATCACACCGCGTACGCGCTCATCCCAGCCGACGGCGACGACCGTTG
>CAYGMM010000112.1:2835-7610 GCA_964351035.1 uncultured Actinomyces sp. | reverse complement strand
GCCGCGCAGCGGAAGACGATCCTCGACTAGAGCCCAGCCGATGACCTTGTCGACGGCGTTGTGGCGGCCGACATCTTCCCGCGCGCACACCAGTGCGCCAGTGGAGTCGAAGAGGCCGGCCGCGTGGAGACCCCCGGAGGCGGTGAACCCGCGCTGGGCCACGAGGAGCGCCTCGGGCTGGGCGAGCACGGAGTCGAGGCTGAACCGCGTGTCGTCGTCGTCGAGGGGCCAGCGTCGGGTCCGCTGGGTGAGGTCGATGAGGTCCGCGCCGCAGACGCCGCAGGCACTCGAGGTGGCATGCAGGCGAGGCTGCACCTGCAGGGGGAGTCGGCCGCGGATCTGCACGATGCGACGAACATCTTCATCGTCGCCATCGCCGTTGCGTTCAAAACATTCCTTGGCCTCGGCAATGTCCGCATGGTGGGCCACCGCGCCCTCGGAGACGAGCCAGCCGAGGGCAAGTTCCACATCGTGGTCCGGTGTGCGCATCGTCGTCGATGCGGTGACACCGTCGACTTCGATCTCGAGCGGCTCCTCGATTGCGAGCGCATCGGGAACGGCGTTCGCGGCGCCGTCGCGCACATGAAGTACGCGTCGTCTTTGCGTTGACCCCATGCGCTGACCTCTCCCGTTGGATAGCAGAGTCAGCCTAGGGCGCGCCCCTTCCCTGTGCCCACCGTGTCGCCTACCCTTGTGCGGACAGTGCATTTTGTGTTGCCCTCATTAAGGAGTTGCGCCCGTGGCCGGACACGTCCCCTGGTCGGCCCTTGTCGCCCAGGAAGTTCTTGACGCACTGCCACCGCACGAGCGGCTCATCCTTCCCGCACTACAGAGTCTGCAGCGCACGTTCGGCTACGTCCCCGATGATGCGCTCGACGTTGTCGCTGACGTCCTCAATGTCAGTCGCGCCGAGGTCTACGGCGTTCTCACCTTCTATCACGATCTGCGGCGCACACCGCCACCGCGAACCGACATCAAACTCTGCGTCGCCGAAGCCTGTCAGGCGCAGGGTTCGCGCGAGTTGGTCGACGCGGTGGAGGAGGCATTCGGCGTTCGCTTGGGCGAGGCCAATGCAGATGTCGAACTCGCCGAGGTGTTCTGCCTCGGTGATTGCGCGCTCGGTCCGGCCGCGATGATCAATGGACGCCTGCGTGGTCGGTGCACGGTGGACTCGGTGCGCGCGGCGGTGACCGCATGATCACGATTTACGTCCCGCGTGACAGTGCGGCGCGCTCCGTCGGCGCCGACGACGTGGCACGCGCGATCGCCGAGTGGGCGGTCGACGAACATGTCGATATCGACCTCATTCGCAACGGCTCGCGCGGTGCACTCTGGCTCGAGCCGCTGGTCGAGGTCGTCACGCCGGCTGGCCGCGTGGGCTATGGGCCGGTCACCGTTGACGATGTGCCCGGCCTGATCGAAGCGGATTTCCTCGCCGGTGGTGCGCATCCGCTGCGCGTCGGCATCGTCGACGAGTTGCCCTGGCTGGCCAGCCAGCAACGTGTGACCTTCGCCCGGATGGGGCTGAGCGATCCGCTGGACCTAGAGGCCTACCGGGCATCCGGTGGAATCCGTGGTCTTGCGCGCGCCCTCGAACTTGGTGGCGAGGAGACTGCGGCGGAGGTGCTCGCCTCCGGTCTGCGGGGTCGCGGGGGAGCGGGATTCCCGGCTGGCATCAAGTGGCGGACCGTGCTCGAGGCCGACGACTCGACCAAGTACGTCGTGGTCAATGCCGACGAGGGCGACAGTGGCACCTTCGCCGACCGCATGCTCATGGAGGGTGATCCGTTCACCCTGCTCGAGGGCATGGCCATCGCTGGAGTCACCGTCGGTGCGACGCAAGGCGTTGTCTACATCCGATCCGAGTACCCCGATGCCATTGCCACCATGCGCACGGCCATCGACATCGCGCGTTTGGACGGCTGGCTCGGCGACGACGTACTCGGCTCGGGACGGGCCTTCGACGTACGCGTGGTCGAGGGGGCCGGGTCCTATGTCTGCGGCGAAGAGACCGCGATGTTGGAGAGCCTCGAAGGCAAGCGGGGCATGGTGCGCGCGAAGCCGCCGATCCCCGCGCTGGTCGGTCTCTTCGGCCGTCCGACCCTGGTGCAGAACGTGCTCACCATGGCCGCCGTCCCCGGCATCCTCGCTGACGGTTCCGGGCACTATCAGTCCCTTGGCGTCGATCGATCGCGCGGCACCCAGGTATTCCAACTGGCCGGCAATGTCGCGCGCGGCGGCATTGTCGAGCGTGCGTTCGGGCTCACCCTGCGCGAACTCGTCGAGGACTACGGCGGTGGCACCCGCAGCGGGCGCGCCGTGCGCGCGGTGCAGGTCGGTGGTCCACTCGGCGCCTACCTGCCGTCGACCGCCCTCGATGTCTCTCTCGACTACGAATCCCTCCTCGAGGCGGGCGGCATGCTGGGCCATGGTGGCGTGGTGGTCTTCGACGAGACCGTCGACATGGCTGCTCAGGCTCGCTTCGCGATGGCCTTCTGTGCCGCGGAGTCCTGCGGCAAGTGCACGCCCTGTCGGATCGGCTCGGTGCGCGGTGTCGAGGTGATCGATCGCATCGTCGCGGGTGTCGACCGCGAGGACAACCTGCAACTGCTCGACGATCTGTGCGAGACCATGACCGACGGCTCGCTGTGCGCGATGGGCGGCCTGACGCCGCTGCCCGTGCGTAGTGCCCTGAACAACTTTGCCGAGGACTTCCATCGCCCCGCGGAGGTAACACCGTGACACTCCTGCATGAGCCGGACTTCGGTACGCCGGCCAGCCCGTCCGAGCAACTCATCGAGGTCTCTATCGATGGCGTGAGCGTGGAGGTGCCGGCTGGCACGTCGGTGATGCGCGCTGCTGCCGAGGCGGGCATGGCGGTGCCCAAGTTGTGCGCGACCGACTCCCTCCAACCCTTCGGCTCATGCCGCCTGTGCCTGGTGGAGATCGATGGCAAGAAGGGCACGCCGGCGTCGTGTACGACGCCTTGTGAGCCGGGTATGTCGGTCCACACGCAGACGCCCCGGCTCGAAAAGCTGCGCCGCGGGGTCATGGAGCTCTACATCTCCGATCACCCGCTCGACTGCCTGACCTGCCCGGCCAACGGCGACTGCGAGCTGCAGGACATGGCGGGAGTCGTTGGCCTGCGCGAGGTTCGCTACGGCGATGAGGGAGCCAACCACCTCGACGAGCCCACCGACGCGTCGAATCCGTATTTCTCCTTCGACGGTTCGAAGTGCATCGTGTGCAGTCGTTGCGTGCGCGCGTGTGACGAGGTCCAGGGCACACTGGCGCTCACCATCGAAGGCCGCGGCTTTGACTCCAAGGTGAGCCCCGGTGGCCGGGACTTCCTGTCCAGCGAATGCGTGTCGTGCGGCGCCTGCGTCCAAGCCTGTCCCACCTCCACGCTGGAGGAGAAGTCGGTCATTGACCTGGGCATGCCGACGCGCACGGTGCTCACCACCTGCGCCTACTGCGGCGTCGGCTGTTCCTTCAAGGCCGAACTTCGCGGCGACGAACTCGTGCGCATGGTCCCGGAGAAGGCCGGTGGTGCCAACGAGGGCCACTCCTGCGTCAAGGGCCGTTTCGCGTGGGGCTACGCCACCCACGCTGATCGTGTGACGGTGCCCATGGTGCGCGAATCCATTGAGGATCCGTGGCGCGAGGTGAGTTGGGAGGAGGCCATTGCCTACGCGGCGGCCGGACTCCGCGACGTCCAAGCTCGCCATGGCGTCGACAGCATCGGCGGCATCACCTCGTCACGCTGCACCAATGAAGAGGTGTTCGTCGTCCAGAAGATGATCCGCGCGGCTTTCGGCACCAACAACGTCGACACCTGCGCCCGGGTCTGTCACTCGCCGACCGGTTACGGCCTCAAGCAGACGTTTGGCACGTCCGCCGGCACACAGGACTTCAAGTCGGTGGCGCAGTCCGACGTCAGCATGGTGATCGGCGCCAATCCGACGGATGCTCACCCGGTCTTCGGCTCGCGGATGAAGCGACGGCTGCGCGAGGGTGCTCACCTCATCGTCGTCGATCCGCGCAGGACCGATCTGGTGCGCTCGCCGCATATCGAGGCCGACTATCACCTCCCCCTGCAGCCGGGCACCAACGTCGCCGTCATCAATGCCATGGGTCACGTCGTGGCGACCGAGGACCTCATTGATCGCGAGTTTGTCGCCGAGCGCTGCGATCCGGTGAGCTTCGCAGCCTGGGAGGAGTTCATTCGCGGCGAGGAGAATTCCCCCGAAGCGGCGGAGCGCTCCAGCGGGGTGCCGGCCGAGGAGATCCGGGCTGCCGCACGCCTCTACGCCGCCGGTCCCAACTCGGCGATCTACTACGGCCTCGGCGTGACCGAGCACAGCCAGGGTTCGACGATGGTCATGGCGATGGCCAATCTCGCGATGGCCACGGGCAATATCGGCCGCGACGGGGTGGGTGTCAATCCGCTGCGTGGTCAGAACAACGTCCAGGGCTCCTGCGACATGGGGTCGTTCCCGCACGAGTTGCCGGGCTACCGCCACGTCTCTGATGACGTCGTGCGCGAGCAGTTCGAGGCGCTGTGGGGCGTGACGATTCAAGAGGAACCTGGCCTGCGTATCCCGAACATGCTGGATGCCGCCGTCACCGGTGAATTCCGCGCCATGTTCATTCAGGGTGAGGACATCGCACAGTCCGATCCCAACACCCGGCATGTCGAGGCCGCCGCGCGCTTGACGATGCCCAGCGCCCGCACGATCGGGGCGGGCTGTTTTTCCCAGCCGATCTTGAAGTTG
>CAYGMM010000112.1:0-2825 GCA_964351035.1 uncultured Actinomyces sp. | reverse complement strand
GGCCATGGATCTGGTCATCGTCCAGGACCTCTTCCTCAACGAGACCGCGCGATTCGCGCATGTCTTCCTGCCCGGTACCTCGTTCCTGGAGAAGGACGGCACCTTTACCAATGCCGAGCGGCGGATCAACCGCGTACGCCCGGTTATGCCGTCCCGCACCGGCAAGGCCGAGTGGGAGGTCGTATGTGACCTTGCCACGGAACTCGGCTACCCGATGCACTACGACACGGCGAGCCAGATCATGGACGAGATCGCCGCACTCACGCCGACCTTCGCCGGCGTCTCGTTCGAGTTGCTCGATCGTGTCGGCAGTGTGCAGTGGCCGTGCAACGCCGAGCATCCGCTGGGCACGCCGATCATGCATGTGGAGCGCTTCGTGCGTGGCATGGGCGCTTTCCAGGTGACGCCTTATGTCCCGACAGAGGAGCGCAGCACCCGGCGGTTCCCGCTGCTGCTCACCACGGGACGCATCCTCAGCCAGTACAACGTCGGCGCCCAGACACGTCGTACCGCGAACGTCACCTGGCATGACGAGGACATCATCGACATCCACGAGTCCGACGCGGAGATGCGCGGTATCGCCGACGGGTCCTGGGTGACCCTGGCCAGTCGGGTGGGCTCGACGGTCATGCGCGCGCGCATCTCTGATCGCGTGCCCCCGGGCGTCGTCTACACGACGTTCCACCACCCGGAGAGTGGGGCCAATGTCGTGACGACGGAGTACTCCGACTGGGCGACGAACTGCCCGGAGTACAAGGTGACCGCGGTGGGGGCCTCACCGACACTGGCTGCCCCCGATCATGCAGGCGCTGCCGCGTCCGCAACGGTGGTGTGACGGTGCGCATCGAGACTTTGTCGCGCATGGCCAACCAGATCGCGACCAATAACGAGGCCTTCGCCGCTGATGAGGCGACTCGACGAGTGGCCGAGCATCTGCAGTCTTTCTGGACCCCGGCGATGCGTCGAGATCTGACGGCGTACGCCGTTGAGCATCCCGAGGCGCTCGATCCGGTGGTGCGGGCTGCGCTCGTGACGCCATGACGGGTGGCGATGTGACGACGCCGGGGACAGCGCTGGTGACCGGTGCGAGCAGTGGCATCGGTGCGGCAACCGCTCGGGCACTGGCTGGTGCCGGCTTCGACGTTGTCGCGGCCGCCCGTCGGGGGGATCGCCTCGAGGCACTCGCTGCGCAGGATGCGCGGATCACTCCGTGGGTGCTTGATGTGACGGATCAGGGGAGTGTCGACGCGCTCGCCGAACGCCTCGAAGCGGTGGATCTCACGACCGTGGTCTCCAATGCCGGTGGAGCCTTCGATGCCGCTCCGGTGGCCGATGCCGACTTGGAGAGTTGGGCCAAGACGTTCGAAATCAACGTCCTAGGGTCGGTGCGCGTCGTGCGCGCGCTGTTGCCGAACCTGGTGAGATCGGGCCGCGGACTCATCGTCCTCATGGGATCGACCGCGGGGCAGGTGGTGTACGAGAACGGTGGGAGTTACACCGCGGCCAAGCATGCCGAGCACGCCCTCGCCGGCACACTGCGCTTGGAACTGTGTGGTCAGCCCGTGCGGGTGACCGAGATCGCTCCGGGCATGGTGCGCACCGATGAGTTCGCGGTGAACAGATTCGGGGATGCGGCCAAGGCGGCGAAGGTCTACGAGGGAGTCGCCGAACCGTTGGTTGCGGAAGACATCGCCGAAGCAGTGCGCTGGGCGGCCACCTTGCCGACCCACGTTGATATCGACCACATGGTGATGCGTCCGGTCGCGCAGTCTGCTCAGCACAAGGTGCACCGCGTCTTGGACTAGGCGCGGGCTTGGTTCGTCTTCGCGAGTGCGCGGTGGCGAATTCTCTTCCGCGAGTGTGCACTGCCGGGCTGGCATTTCGGGCATTTTCAGTCCGGGAGTGCACACTCGCGTAGTTGCGTGGGTCGAGCTGCATGGCGTCGACAGGCGCGTGGGTCGGTCGGTCGGGGATTGGGAAAATTGTTGGTATTGCAAGGGTTTTGGGGTTGACGATGTCGGACCCCTCACCTAGAATCGTACATGTGTTCGAACGGTGACATGGTCAGAGTTAGGTCTCTGACTGATTCGAACTCCCTCATTCATGTGCCGGCCCCCTGATGTAGGGCCACCCCAGTTCCCTTCTTCCCTCTGTGGGGTTCACGTGCGGTATTCGTCCGATCCTGAGTCGTTCCCCGGTGGCGGTGGCCGTCCGGGTCGAGCGGCGGGTTCGGCCGATGCACGCCTGGCCGAGTCCGTGGCGGTGCTGCGCGAGGCCTGTGACGCCCTGGCCGGGATCGACCCTTCGGAGTTGTCCGAAGCCGCCTTGGGGGCTGCGCTGCTGGACCTGCTGCAGGTGCGCCGTCAGGTGGATGGGGCGATCGCATCGGTGGGTCACCGGTTCGCGCATTCCAATGCCTGGGCCGCGGACGGTGCCCGGGATGCGACCGGCTGGGTCCGCGGCCGGACGCAGGACGGGTTCGGGGCGGCGCGGCGGGTGTTCACCACCGCCAACGAATGCTTCGTGTTCGACCAGATGGGTGATGCGCTGCGCCGGGGTGAGATCTCCCTGAAGCATGTGACGGTGCTCGGTGACGTGGCCCGGACCTTCCCCCGACTCCAAGGCCACCTGAAGCTCGCCCAGCCGCAGATCGTGGCCCTGGCGGCCGAGCGGGAACCCGCACAGTTCGCCAAATCGCTGACCGCGATGTGTCACCGGCTGGACCCGATCGCCGCCCAAGAAGACGCCAAAGCCAAACAGCGGGAGTACTACCTGCGGGCCTCGACCCTGATGGATGGGGCGGTGCGACTAGACGCGATGCTCCC
>CAYGMM010000111.1:0-7830 GCA_964351035.1 uncultured Actinomyces sp. | reverse complement strand
TCCTCGGACCGGGCATGTCAGCGACGCGCGTGGTAGCCGACGATCACTTCGCTCTGGCCGGGGTGCTCGGAGTGACGATGCTGGCGGCCTCCGGTGATGGGGGATCCAGCGACTGCTCTCAGTTCCAGGAGAACCCACCTCTGGAGGGACGTCTTCACGCCGTGCAATACCCCGCATCCTCACCCTGGATCACCGGTGTGGGGGGCACGCGGCTCGTGCTCGGCGAGGGCAATCGGCGGGTTGACGAGGTTGTGTGGAACGACACCCCATGGACGACCGCCATGGGCGGCACGGGTGGTCCCTCTCTGGGAGCACGCCCGTGGTACCAGAAGCCCGTGACGTCGCAGGATCGACGGCTCGTGCCCGATGTGGCCGCACATGCCTCCACATTCGCCGGATGGCCCCTGGCCTTCGAGATCGACGGAGAGCTCACGGTGATCCCTGCCGCCGGGACGAGCGCCGCATCACCCTTCACCGCGGCCAATCTTGCGCTGATCGCAGCGGCTGAACGCAAGGCTGGCCGGGGACCACTCGGCTTTGTCAGCCCCACGCTCTACGCGTTGGCGGAGAAGCCCGAGGTCTACAAGTCGGCGTTCTATGACATCACCCAGGGCAGCAACCAGATCTACTTCGAGGCGGCCTGCTGTGTCGCGACGAAGGGCTACGACCAGGCCACTGGGTTGGGCGCACTTGAATTCGACGAACTCATCAAGGTCATCCCGCGGCCGGGGCGCGGGAGGTAGGCCCGGCCCCCGGCCTAGACTCCCGGCACGGGGTCAAGCAAAGGGGTAGGTGTGGGACTGGGCACTGACATCCGCCTTTCGCGGCTGTTCGCGAATCCATCGGGCAACCTCTTTGGTGTGGCCGTTGATCACTTCGTCGGCTACGGCAACGTCCGAGAGGGCGGCCTGAGCGATCTGCCAGATGCGGTGGCCAAGTGCATGCAGGCGTCTCCCGACACGATGACGATGACGCCCGGCACGGCCAAGCACGTGTGGGGTACCTACGTCGGCGAGGCCGCGCTCATCATCCAGGCGTCGTACTGGACGCCGGACGATCGCATCCGAGGCCAGCTCGCCACTCCTGCAGACGCCATCCGGCTCGGCGCCGACGCGCTGGCGGTCGCGATCGCGGTGCGCGGGGAGACCGAGGGTGACTTCATCCGCTGGCTCTCCGATGCGGTGCGCGCGGCAGCGCCGTACGACCTCCCGGTCGTGGCGCACATCTACCCACGCGACTACACCGACGGCGTCAAGATCGTCTTCACCCCCGATGAGATCGCCTACGCCGTGCGTGTGGGCATCGAGACCGGCGTCGACGTCATCAAGGTCGGCTACCCCGGCGATGAGCAGGCCTTCGCTGAGATCATCGCGTCGTGCCCCGTGCCGGTCGTCATGGCCGGTGGCCCCAAGGAGCCCACGTTGGCCGGTGCGCTCACGCAGATCCACGCCGGCATGCGCGCGGGCGCCCGTGGTGCGGTGGTGGGCCGCAACATCTGGGGCGAGGCCGACATGGAGCGCGCCGCACGTGCATACGCCGCGGTGATCCACGACGGTCTGGACGCCGAGCAGGCCATCGCCCGCGCATGATCATCGGCCTGGGGTGCATCGCGCACGACCTCATCCTGGTCACCGAGACGACATGGCAGTCCGGCAAGGGTCGCGTGGTGGGAAGCGACACGCGCTTCGGCGGCAATGTGCGCAATGCGCTCGCCACCGGCGCGGCGCTGGAGCACCCCACGGCGTACCTCGGCTGCATCAGTGCCTCTCCCCTGGGCGATGAGGCCGTCGCTGACCTCATCGTGCATGGCATCAGCACGCGATTCGTCGAGCGTGCTGCGGGTGCGGAGCCCGTGACATCGAGGATCACGGTCACAGCGGACGGGGAGCGCTATGTGGCCTTCGATGACGCGCCGCTGTCGACGACGCCGCTCCCCCGCGAGGACATCGTCGATCAGGCACTGGGCGCAGCCGAGGCGCTGCTCGTCGATGCCTGTGTCGCCCCACCGGGATCCTTACGGGTGCTGGAGAGCGCCCGTGAACGCGGAATCCCCGTGGTCCTGGACGCCGAGAGGAATCCCACGGTGACCGTGCGACCAGTCGCGCGTCGGGATGCAGCCAGCCCCCGGCCTAGATCAGTCCCTGGACACTCGATGCGAGGAAGTCTGCGACGACCTCGTCGTCGGCGTCGCAGTATCTCCAGGGATTGAGCACGTGGTGATCCTGCCATTGGTGGGTTCGGCCGATGTGCGAGAGCGCCGGGCACCCACCTAGGCTGACGTGGTGACCGAAGATCTCTCCCCGTACGCCGCGAACGCCGACCGCCCGGTCCCCGGGATGGCGAAGTTGAAGCGTCAGGTGTCGCGGCTGCGAGCCGCCCTCGTCGTCGTGCTCGTCCTGCTCATCGTGGTCGGTGTGTGGGCGGTCATCGGTGTGACCTCGCTGTCGTCAACGGTCTCATCGCTGGAGACCAAGGTGGAGAAGCTGCAGTCCGAGACCTCGGCGCAGGCCGCGGGCGGTGGCAGTGGCAATGCCGCATCCGGCGGCAGCGGCAATGCCGCGCAGCAGCAGTCGATTACCGCGGCCACGAGCCTGCCTGACGGCACGCCCATGCCGGTCGGGTCGATGGCGCCGGCGCGAGCACGCCGCTCCAATGTCATCGCTGGGAACACCGGCAACGGCATCGACCTGGGGCCGGGGACGCGGAAGAACACGGTCCTCAACAACTACGTCGGTGTGAGCCGGCTCAAGCTCGTCTTTCCCAACACCGGACGCGACATCGTCAACAGGGGCACGGACAACGTCGTCAAGCGCAACACGTTCGCCCCCCAAGATTGAGCGCACGCGCACCAGCACCCCCTCCACTCTGGGGCGGTAAAAGCGTCGCAGTTGGGTGAGGGGCTTGCGCCCTGGAAGTGGGCGCCAATAGTTTGGCTAGATGAGTCGCGCGACCCATGTCCGGTATGCCCGCTCGCTTCTGGGAACTGTCGCGGCAGGTGCCCTCGTCGCCTCGGCATTCGTAGCCGTGCCGGCAGGCGCTGCCCCGGATGCGCCCATCCCGTCAGACCAGGCTGTGACTCCTTCGGCGTTCCCACCCGACGAGTTCACCTTCACCGCGGTGCTGAAGTACGACCGCAGGAAGCTCCTGGCGGATGCCCGCGCCATCTCCTCACCGGGCAAGCCCCGCTACCGCAACTTCCTCACCCTCCAGCAAGCGGCGCAGAAGTTCGGGCTCACGCGACCGCAGCGCGAGGGGCTGCGATCGGCCGCGTCGAAGCTCGGCGTTCGGGTGTCCTTCAGCGCCACCGGACTCACGGCCAACCTGACCGCGCCCGTCGAGACCTGGAACGCGATCTACGGCACCGAACCGACGACCATCGCGCAGGACCCGTGGGTCAACTACCTCTACTTCGATGCCCAGGGCAACTTCCCACCTGTGCCCGACGCCCTTAGGCCCTATCTACGTCTCATCTTCGCCGACGCCGCGGTGCTCCCTCCAGCGACGCGATCCGCGGCGGTGCCGGTGCAACCCCTGTCCACGGATGACAGCCCACCGGTGAATACCGGCACGCCCTTCGGACCGGGAGCTGAGTGCATCCCCGCGCCCGCGCTTCCCTACATCTACTCGCCCCAGCAGATCCACACGCCGTACGGCACGGTGGCCCTGCAGGAGAGCGGACTGCGCGGAGCGGGGGCCCGCATCGCCAATGTCGGAGGGGGCTACGCCTACACCGACGAGTACCTCGAGTACTTCGCCGACTGCTTCGAATTCCGTGCTCCGCCGGTCCGCTTCACCGGCGGCCCCGGAGTTGGGCCTGACCCCGTGCGCACCTCGGGTGACGACGAGGGCAACCTCGATGTGCAGGTGATCGCCGCGGTCGTCCCGGAGATCGAGCGCATCGACTACATCCAGGTGTCCAATGCGGTGGCGCTTCCCCTGTCCTTCGTGCAAGGCATCGACATTGCCCTCACTCGGCTGAGTCCGCTCCCGGACGTCATCACGAGTTCTTTCGGCGTGTGTGATCTGTCGCTCGAGGGCAATGCTGCGTCGGTGGCGGCATCGGACGACCACTTCGCACTCGCGGGCGTGCTCGGTGTCTCCGTGCTCACGGCCGCGGGTGACGGCGGGTCGAGTGCGTGCACGCAGTTCAATCCCGACCCCCCTCCCGGCACCGAGGTCCCGTCGGTGGCCTACCCCGGCTCCTCGCCCTGGATTACCGCCGTGGGCGGCACCCGGCTCGTGCTCGGTGAGGGCAACGCGCGTGTCGATGAGGTCGTGTGGAACGACACCCCCTGGGGTGGCTCGTCCCAGGGCGCGGGCACGGGTGGATCGGCGCTGGCCGCACGCCCCTGGTACCAAAAGCCCGTCACCGCGCAGGATCGCCGCCTCGTGCCGGATGTGGCCGCGCATGCATCGGAGTTCGCGGGCTGGCCCGCAGCCGGGGTTTTCAACGGCGAACTCATGGTGGTCCCGTTCGCCGGGACGAGTGCCGCGTCACCCCTCGTGGCCGCCAACCTCGCGCTGCTCGCCGCGGCGGAGCGTAAGGCCGGGCGCGGGCCCCTGGGCTTCGTCAATCCCATGCTCTACGCGCTGGCGGAGAAGCCCGAGGTCTACAAGGCGGCGTTCTACGACGTTACCCAAGGCAACAACCAGATCTTCTTCGAGGCGAGTTGCTGCGTGGCGACGAAGGGCTATGACCAGGCCACCGGCCTGGGGTCATTGACCTTCGACGAGCTGATCAAGGTGATCCCCAAGCCAGGATCGCGGGGAAGGTAGGAACGGCCATGGCACGACGTACATCGTGGATGACCTCAGCGATAGGCATGGCGGCCGCGGGGGCGCTGGTCGCCTCGACATTCGTGGCCGCACCTGCGGTCGCGACACCTGAGGTGCCCCCCGGGCCCGCAACCGCCTCGCCTGCGGTGTTCCCACCGGAGGAACTGACCTTCCCCGTCGCGTTGAAGTACGACCGCAAGAAACTTCTCGGCGACGCCCGAGCGATTTCCTCCCCGGGCAAGCCCCGCTACCGCAACTTCCTAACGGTGAAGCAGGCGGCGGCGAAGTTTGGTGCGAGCGCCTCTCAGCGCAAGGCCCTGCGCGAGGCGGCTTCTGAGCTCGGCATGAAGGTCACGTTCAGTGCTACGGGCCTCACGGCCAACCTCACCGCTCCGGTCCAGACGTGGAACGAGTTGTACGGGCTCGAGCCGACGCTTCAGCCGCAACTGCCGTGGGCTGTCTTCTCCTACCTTGAGCCTCGGTCTGGCAACTACCCGGCCATCCCGGCTGAACTCAGCAGTCACGTGCGCGTGATCTTCGCGTCCCAGGCAGTGATCGCGCCGCCCCAGACGACACCGCCATCAGCGATGCCTCGAGGGGCCGTGCAGGTGTCTGCTGACGACAGTCCGCCGATCAACACCGGCACCCCTTTCGGCCCCGGCCTTGAATGTGTCCTGCCGGAGGTGGCATCCGATGTCTATTCGCCCCTCCAACTTCTTGTGCCCTACGGCACCAAAGCCCTTCACGACCGAGGCCTGCGCGGGGATGGGGCAAGAATCGCCAACCTTGCTCAGGGCTACGGGTATTTCCAGCAGACATCCGACGCGGCGGCCGAGTGCTGGGACTACCCGAAGCCGACCATTGCCTTCACGGGCGGGTCGGGCGTCGGTGACGAGCCGGTGCAAAGTCCCACCGACCCCGTCGAGGGCAATCTCGATGTGCAGGTCATCGCCTCGGTGGTCCCTGAGTCCGCGAAGATTGACTACGTCGAGGTAGCCCCTGTGCCGCTGGTCTACCAGTCCTTCGTCGAATCGGTCGACCTGATTACGACGCGGATGACACCGATGCCCGACGTCGTGACGACCTCCTTCGCGCAATGCGAGCTCACCATGCTCGGTGCCGATGCGGAGCGAGCGGTCTCGGAGGACCATTTCGCCCTCCTCGCCACAGTAGGTGTCACGATGCTCGCGGCTTCACTGGACGGGGGCTCGAGTGTCTGCTCCCAGGAGGTGGCCGATCCGCCAGCCTTCGAGCGCGTCCAGGCCGTCGCTTACCCCGCCTCGTCGCATTGGGTGACCGGGGTCGGCGGCACGCGCATCGTCCTCGGAGAGGGGAATGTGCGCGTCGATGAGGTGGTGTGGAACGACACGGAGTGGGGTGGCCCCGGAGCGGGTGCCGGCACGGGCGGGCCGTCCCTGGCAACGCGGCCCTGGTACCAAAAGCCCGTGTCGGCCGAGGACCGCCGGCTCGTTCCGGATGTGTCCGCGCACGCCTCGTCATACCCGGGCTGGGGTACGGCCCTTCCCCTCACCAGCGGCGAAATTGCGGTCGTGCCGATCGGCGGCACAAGTGCAGCCGCACCCTTCACGGCCGCCAACCTCGCCCTGATCGCTGCCGCGGAGCGCAAGGCCGGCCGGGGCCCTCTCGGCTTCATCAATCCGCTGCTGTATGAACTCGCGATGAAGCCCGCAGGTTACGGGCGCAACTTCTACGACATCACCAAGGGCAATAACCAGCGCTTCTTCGAAGCGAGCTGCTGCGTGGCGACGAAGGGCTATGACCAGGCGACCGGATTGGGTGCCCTGGAGTTCGATGAACTCATCAAGGTGATACCGCGACCGGGGCGCGGGAGAAGGTAGGCGAACTCATGGCACGGGCACACACATCGATCGGCCGCTCAGCGGTCGGCTTGGCCGCGGCCGGCGCACTCGTCGCCTCGGCATTCGTGGCCGCACCTGCGGTCGCGACACCTGAGGTGCCGCGTGAGCAGCAGGCAGTCGCTCCCGCGGCGTTCCCCCCCAACAACCTCACCTTCACAGCCGTGCTGCCCTACGACCGCAGGGCGCTGCTCGCCGACGCCCGAGCGATCTCCTCGCCGGGCAAGCCGCGCTACCGCAACTTCCTCACGCTCCAGCAGGCGGCGGCGAAGTTTGGCGCCACGCGCAAGCAGCGCGAGGCCCTGCGCGCGACGGCGACCGAGCTGGGGATGAAGGTGACCTTCAGTGCGACGGGGCTCACGGCACGACTCACAGCCCCGGTGGACACATGGAATGACGTCTACGGTCAGGAAGCGACAAGCCTTCCCGTGGATCCCTGGGTCACCTTCGCCTACCTCAATTCCAAGGGCGATGGCCTGCTCCCGACCCCGGAGCCGCTCGCGTCCTTGGTGCGCATGGTCGTGCCGGAGATGACTGTCCTCGCGCCGGTGACCGCATCTTCGCGGGCTACCGACCCGCGGAACCAGCCGCTCTCCACCGACGACAGCCCACCGCTGAATCTGGGCACTCCCTTCGGTCCTGGCGAGGACTGCGTCGCCGAGTCCGTGCGACCGATCACGTATTCGCCCATGCAGATCCATACGCCCTACGGCACTACGGCACTTCATGAGCGCGGTCTGCGCGGTGCCGGCGTCCGCATTGCCAACATTGCGGGCGGCTACGCCTTCTCTGAGCAGGGACTGCAACACGCTGCTGAGTGCTTCGACTTCCGGGCGCCCCCGGTGCGCTTCACTGGCGGCGCTGGGATTGGCCCGAGTCCCGTGAGCACCTCGGGCGACGATGAAGGCGACCTTGATGTCCAGACGATTGCGGCCGTGGTGCCGCAGGCAGAGCGGATCGACTTCATCCAATTGGCGCAGACCCTCGACGAGTACATGATGTTCGTGGAGGGGGTTGACCTCCTCGTCACTCGGGCGACCCCGATGCCCGACGTCGCCACGATGTCGTTCGGCGCCTGCGAGCCAAGTCTCCTCGGACCGGGCATGTCGGCGACGCGCGCGGCAGCCGACGATCACTTCGCTCTGGCCGGGGTGCTCGGAGTGACGATGCTGGCGGC
>CAYGMM010000110.1:5719-7849 GCA_964351035.1 uncultured Actinomyces sp. | reverse complement strand
CCAAACAGACCGAGCCAAGACCACCAACCAAGGCGCCTGGGTCTACATCGACACCAACGCCCGCATCAACAACCGCAACCGCCTCATCGGCGCCGGGATCTTTGATCCGGACGACTTTGTGCGATTGAGGGTGGTGAATAGCACGGCACAGACCTACCAGTTGCAGTTGAAGGACTACAACGGTCCGCTCGCCCCCGGAGACACTGTCTTTCGCACTGACTACGACCGGGTGATTTGGTCCGATGACATCAAGGGCCGCCTGAGTGGCACGAACGCTTCAGGGGTCCCCTTCGACGTCTATCTCGGGGCGAGAACCCCCACTTTCGGGCGCGACTCAATCACTGTGGGTGACCACAAGCATCAGTTCACCAGCTCGATAGGCGTCATCGGCGAGCCGGGAGAGGTGTGCTACTTCTCCCCGGTACCCGGCACTTACCTCCTCGGCTCGATATACGACTTTGAGTATCTGAACGAGTCCGCCACTCGGGTGACGCTGCAACTCGAGATCGTCTCCGAACCGAAGGGCCACTCCAAGTGCAGCGAGAACTTCTAGGACGAGGTATCTGATGCAAATCACGCCATTAAGGGCGACCGCCGCCTGGGTTGCCGCGTCCGCCGTCGTTGCGACAGCGATGACCGCCGCCAGTTCGGCCACAGCTGACATCACCACCGCTCCCGCTGCCGTGACCGCACCGGCCGCAGCACCCGCGATCGGTGCTCCTCCCCCGCGCGGTGGCTGGAAGCAACTCTCCAAGGGCGTCTTCATCAACACCAAGGTCGGCAACCCCGACCTGATCGCAAAAGCCGGCAACGCACGCAACGGCCGCAACCTCGGCCTGCACGTCACCGAAGACGTCACCGTCCACCGCATCCTGGGCAACGGCAACTGGAACCTCATCGACATCTCCGAAGACGACAAAGCCGTCATCCCCGGAACCCGCGTCCACGACCGCGGCGCCCTGATGTTCCTCACCACAACCCAAACAGACCGAGCCAAGACCACCAACCAAGGCGCCTGGGTCTACATCGACACCGACGCCCGCATCAACAACCGCAACCGCCTCATCGGCGCCGATTTCCCGGTTCCTAGCCCGGAGCCGGTCATGATGTGGCTCTACAACGAACTCGATAGCCGGGTCAATGTGGCACCCAAGGCCAAGCCGGAGATGACCACCACGCTGGCGGCGGGACCGACAAAAGCCGGCAAGAGTGACAACCGGCTGCTGATCGAGCAGTACCGCGAATACACCGCAGGAGACTGGGACCTTGACTTCACAGTCACCCCAGCGGGGCAGAGCAGCATCCGAATTCGAGCAAACAACCCGTGGATCGGGTACCCCAAGGTCGTCATCGATAACTACTCGGTAAGTCTCGCCGCTGGGGACAGTTGCTATGTGTCCTGGACCGGGCTCTACTTGGTCGTTTCTCGATCCGAGACGGAAGACTTTGTGAAAGTCCTTTCGGTTGACCTCATCACGCCTCGTGATCTCAAGAATTACGCGGTCGCCCCATGCAGCGGAAGTGACGTCAGAGGGCCCTACTGAGGGCCGAGGAACTTACGCGCTGAGGCCCGGGCCCTTGCCGCCCACCGCTCGGGCACTGGACAGGCGGGCCCGCGTCGCGGCCTCCGCACCCGCCCGGGACGCCTGACCGGCACGACGTGACACGCCACCGGAGTAGCCGCCCCAACGCCCACGAGCCGTGGATTGGCCGCGATAGAAGGACTTCACCTCCGCCTCCTTGCTGCGCAACACCAGCGCTCCGGTCGTGGCGATCGCGGCACCGCCCTCGACGTCGGCCGGGATGTCCACCCGCTGGCGCTCCGCCTCGGCCAGCACCTCATCGCGTGCCTCGATGAGCCGGTCTTCGATCCGCTCGATGAATGCTCGGTAGAACGCCGACCGCGCCGTCTGCGCAGTGTGCGGCTTGCGCCAGCCATCGCGGGAGACGTAGAAGTCCTCGCGCCACTCCCCCAGCGACAGCCAGGTCGTTGCCGAGGAGGTCATCTGGGTCGCCAGTGAGCCGAAGAGCGCCTCGACCATCTCAATATCGCTGGGCATCCCGTAAGCAATGGCGTAAGTGCCGGTGTGGACGACGTCCATCTGCAGGTGATTGCATCGCCCCACCGAG
>CAYGMM010000110.1:0-5709 GCA_964351035.1 uncultured Actinomyces sp. | reverse complement strand
AGGCTCACCAGGTCGGTGTTCGCCCGCTTGCCACGCTCACCGATGGTGATCGTGACCCGCGTCGGCTGTTCCCTGGCCTCACGCTTGGCGGTCAGGGCACGGGCGACCGCAAGGTCGACACTCGCCTGGGTGGCGAGGGCTTGCGCCTTCGCGAGGTAGGCCTCGGCCTCATGGGGGTTGTCGCTGCGCTCAGCCTTGGTGAGCAGAGCGGCGATGCGATCGAGATGGCTCACGCGGCCACCTCCGCGCCGACGAGAGGCACGCCAGCACTGTCGAGCCCGGCCCGCAACAGCAGGGCCGCCGACGGCGAGATCGCGTGTTGGTAGAGCCGGATCAGCGCACCGCAGAAGCGTGCGCCGTGAGCCGGCTCATCTGCCGACCAGACCAGATGGTGGGCGAGTTCGTGGAGGACGACGGTCTCTCGGGCGGCCCACCGCTGATCGACGGTGCCCGCCATCGGGATCGCGATCACACCGCCCGACCCAGGCTCATAGTGGGCCCGGGTGCTGCCCGCCCGCTCGCGCACCAGGACCGGGCCCACATCCGGCCAGCGTTCGGCCACCGGGGCGAGCGCGAGCACCGAATCGACGTACGCCCGGATCGAAGCCAGGTCCGCGAAGTGCCGCTCGGCGGGGACGTCGAGGGTGGAGCCAAAGAAGTCGACGCGGCCACCGCGCGCCAGCGTGGACCGGAGTTGGTCCTCGGCCGCATAGACGGCGGCACGGTGTTGGTCGCGGGGCATGCGGACAACTTACGGGTCCGGTCCGACGATGAGAACCTGCCGCGCCCAGTCTGTGGATAGCCGGCTCGCGCAACCTGGCGTAGCGTCGAGCCATGAGCAGCCGCACTCCCGCGATCCCGGCCGACCTACCTCGCACCCTCGGTGACCTGCGTGCCAGCGGCTATGAGCCGAGGACGGTCAAGGAGGAGCTCCGCGCCAATCTCGTCGCCCGGCTCGCTGCCGGTGAATCGAGCCTGCCCGGCATCCTCGGTTTCGACGACACCGTCGTCCCGCAGGTCGAGCGGGCGTTGCTCGCCGGACACGACTTCGTCCTGCTCGGCGAGCGCGGCCAGGGCAAGACCCGCCTGCTGCGCACCATCGCTGGCCTGCTTGATGAGTGGATCCCCGTAATCGAGGGTTCGGAGGTCAACGACGATCCCCTCGCCCCGGTGAGCGCATTCGGCGTACGCACGGTCAGCGAACTCGGCGATGCCACACCGGTGACCTGGCGTCACCGCAGCGAGCGCTACGGCGAAAAACTCGCGACGCCCGACACGTCGGTCGGTGACCTCATCGGTGACGTCGACCCCGTGAAGGTCGCCGAGGGTCGCACGCTTGGTGATCCGGAGACCATCCACTTCGGGCTCTTACCGCGCACCAACCGCGGCATCCTCGCGATCAACGAACTCCCGGATCTCGCCGAACGCATCCAGGTGTCGCTGCTCAACGTCTTGGAGGAACGCGACATCCAGGTGCGCGGCTACACACTGCGACTGCCGCTCGACCTGCTCGTCGTCGCCAGCGCCAATCCCGAGGACTACACCAACCGCGGCCGCATCATCACGCCGCTGAAGGACCGCTTCGGCGCCGAGATCACCACCCACTACCCGTACGACGTCGCCCACGAGGTCGACCTCATTGCGCAAGAGGCCGACATGGTCGCCATCGTGCCGCGCCATCTGATGGAGGTGATGGCGCGCTTCACTCGCCTGGTGCGCGAGTCCGGAGCGGTGGACCAACGCAGTGGTGTGTCCGCGCGATTCGCGATCGCCGGCGTGGAGGCGCTCTCGGGTGCTGCGCTGCGGCGCGCTGCCATCACCGACGACGTACCGGTCGCGCGCATCGGAGACCTCGTCGGCGTCGTACCGACCCTGCGCGGCAAGGTCGAGTTCGAGGTGAGCGAGGAGGGCCGCGAAGAAGAGGTGCTCGTGCACCTCGCACGCAAGGCGACCGCGGAGACCTTCCGTCGCCGCGTGGGCGGGTTCGATCTGACCCCGCTCATCGGCGTACTCGACGAGGGTGGCTCGATCGAGACCGGCGACCTCGTGCCCGGCCCCGATGTGCTCGCGGCGGGTGGACCGTTCGAGGGACTCGGCGGGCTTGTCGCGGCGCTCGAAGGCGGCGATGCCGAACCCACGCCGGGCATCGCGGCCGCGTGTTTGGAGATGGCGCTGGAGGGCCTATGGCTCACCCGTCGCATTGACAAGGACGAGGACGAGGGCCGCGTGCGCTACGGCGTCACGGAGTCGGCGGACTAGATGCGCTATCGGTACGGCGCCTTCCACGGTGGGCCAGATCCCCTCGCGGACCCGGTCGACGCCGGCGCTGCAGTCGATGCGCTCGGCGATCGCCTACTCGATGGATCGTCCGTGCGCGATGCCTTGCGCGATCTCATGCGACGCGGCATGGACGGCATGCGCGGCCTCGATGAGTGGCGCCAGCGCCTGCAACAGCGGCGCCGGGAGTTGCAGCAGTCCGGGCGGCTGGACGGGCTGATCGAGCAGGTACGCGAGCACCTTGACGCGGCGATCGAACACGAGCGCAACGCACTCTTCCCCGAACCCTCCGATGACGCGCGCTTCCGCGAGGCGCAACTCGACATGCTGCCCGATGACACCGCGCAGGCGGTGCGCGAGTTGAGTGACTACGACTGGCGCTCCGAAGAGGCACGCGCGGAATACCAGGCCATTCGCGATCTCCTGCAGCGCGACGTACTCGATCAACAGTTCCGGCAGATGTCCCAGGCCCTGCAAAATCCGGGGAGTCCCGAGGCTCAGCAGGCCGTCAAGGACATGATGGCCGACCTCAACGAGCTGCTCGATAAGCATCGACGCGGCGAGGACACGACCGAGGACTTCGCCGACTTCATGGACAAGCACGGTGATCTCTTCCCCGACAATCCCGAGACCCTCGAGGAGTTGCTCGACGATCTGGCCCGGCGGGCCGCGGCGATGCAGCGCATGCTCGATTCGATGTCCCCCGAGCAGCGCGCCGAACTCGCCGGCCTGATGGAACAGGCCTGGCAGGACATGGACCTCGCCCGGGAGATGGCGCAGTTGCAGGATCATCTGCGCGCGCTGCGACCGGATCTGCCGTGGACCGGCCGGCAACGCATGAACGGCGAGCAGGGCATGGGCCTGCCCGACGCGACCGAGGCACTCGCCGAACTCGCCGACCTCGAGGCGCTGTCCGCCCAACTCGGCCAGGACTACCCCGGGGCCACCCTGGACGACGTTGATGTGGAGGCGGTCGAGCGTGCCCTCGGCCGCTCAGCAGTCGATGACATCGAGCGCCTGCGTGAGATCGAGCGGCAATTACGCGAGCAGGGCTACCTCACCGAGCGCATGGAGCTCTCCCCCAAGGCGATCCGACGCATCGGTCGCACCGCGCTGCGCCGCGTCTTCGGTGACCTCGATACCGGCCCGCGCGGCGATCACGACGTGCGGGCGACCGGGGCGTCCGGTGAGCTCACCGGAGCCTCACGCACCTGGGAGTTCGGCGATGAGCAGCCCCTGGACGTCGTACGCACGGTGAGCAACGCCGTACGCCGATCGCTGGCGGAAGGCTCGCGCGACATTCGCCTGCTGTCGGAGGACTTCGAGGTGCGCGAGACTGAGACGCGCACGCGGGCTGCGGTGGCGCTGCTGGTCGATCAGTCCTTCTCCATGGTGATGAACGACACCTGGCGCGCGGCCAAGACGACGGCGCTGGCACTGCACTCCCTGGCAAGCACAGCGTTCCCGCTCGACGCCATGGAGGTCATAGCCTTCTCCAATCTGGCCCGAACCGTGCGACCGGATGAACTCGTCGATCTGGCAGCCTCCGAGATCCAGGGGACCAACCTGCACCATGCCCTGATGCTCGCCGAGCAGTTCTTCAACCGGCATCGCGATGCCGAGCCGGTGTGCCTGGTCGTCACCGACGGTGAGCCGACCGCGCACCTGCTCGAGGGTGGGGATTGGTGGTTCAACTGGCCACCGGACCGGGAGACGGTGGAGTTGGCGGTCGGCCAGGTCGACCGACTGACGCGGCGCGGCATCCCGATCTCGTGGTTCCGGCTCGGCGATGAGCCGCGACTGGCCCGCTTCCTCGATGCGATGGCTCGGCGAAACGGTGGTCGGGTGTTCGCCGCCGATGGTAACCGGCTCGGCGACTATGTCGTGACCGACTACGTGCGCTCCCGCACCCGCGGTCACCGCTAAAACTTCTCCGCAAGCCGACGATCTTTCGACCAAATGCGCCATGATTTCGTCGAAATTGCGTCGGCTTGCGAGGACGAGGTGGTCGGGCGGTGGGGGTCGGCGTACCGGGCCGACGTAGGCTGACCGATCGTGCGTCACCGCCTCCCGCTGCTCAAGGACCTGCCGGTCGAGGTAGCGGTCTTGGCGAGCATCGCCTTCTTCGTCGCGCTGGGCTTCGGCATCGTCATTCCGTCGATCCCGATCTTTGCCGAGTCCTTCGGGGTGACCGCACTGGCGGCGTCTGCCGTCGTGTCGGCATTCGCGCTGATGCGCTTCATCTCCTCACCGATCGCCGGCAGTCTCACCAACCGACTCGGCGAGCGGCGCGTCTTGGCCACCGGCCTGGCGATCGTGGCGGTTTCCAGTGCATTGGCGGGGCTATCGCAGAGTTACGTGCAGTTGCTCGTTCTGCGGGGCGTCGGCGGTATCGGGTCGTCGATGTTCACCGTGTCGGCCATGGCCTTGCTGCTGCGCGTCGTTGACGCCGACCAGCGTGGTCGCGCAGCGGCTGCCTGGCAGGGGGGCTTCCTCGTCGGTGGCGTTGCCGGCCCGGCGGTCGGCGGGCTGGTCCTCGCGGTGTCGATCCGCGCGCCCTTCTTCTTCTACGCCGGCACCCTCGCCGCGGCGACGGTTGTTGCATTGGTGTTCCTCTCCCCCGCGCGCATCGCCGCCCGCGAAGCGGCGGTCGAGTCCCACGATGCAGGTGAAGCGGTCGTGCCGCCGAAGTCCGGCTGGCCCGATCTGCTCGATGCTCTGCGCAACGGCGCCTACCGGGCCGCTCTCGCGGTCAACCTCACGACCGGCCTGGCGACGTTCGGACTGCGCTCGGCGATCATTCCGCTCTTCGTGATCGAGGGTCTGCAGCAGGGCCCGAGCCTGTCCGGGTGGGCGTTCCTCGTTGCCGCCGGCGTACAGGCGCTCACCCTCCTACCCGCTGGACGCATCACCGACACACGCGGTCGCCGCCCATCAATGATCATCGGCACGATTGCCACGGTCGTCGGCATGCTCCTCCTGGTCTTCGACGACCTCTCGACCGGATCGCTCGGCGTCGCGATCACCATCTTCTTCGCCAGCATGGCGGTGCTGGGAGTTGGTACGGCGTTCCTCGGGTCGGCCCCGTCGGCGGTCGTCGGCGACATCATGGGTGGCCGTCGCGGCGGCATCGTTGTCGCGACGTTCCAGATGGTGTCGGACTTCGGCGCCATCATCGGTCCCCTCATCGGTGGACTCATGCTCGATCTCTATGGCTTCGACTGGGCGTTCGCACTCGGTGCCGCCGTGGCGGCGATCGCGCTGATCTTCGTGGTGCGGATGCCCGAGACGCTGCGGCGTACCCCCGCCGACGCCTAGGCGCCGGTTGAGCTCCCTCCTGCCGTCGCCGTAGCTCTCCGCCCAGCGTCACCGACACCCCACGGACACTTAGCCGACGCCGTAACTCTCCCTCCAGCGTCGCTGACACCCCAC
>CAYGMM010000109.1:5775-7849 GCA_964351035.1 uncultured Actinomyces sp. | reverse complement strand
GAGGTCGGCGAGTGCGGGGTTTGGCACGTCTTCCGTGAGCGCCACCAGCGCCGCGTCTGCGGTGAGTCTGCCGTAGACCATGCCGTGAATGATTTGCAGTGCTGTCGGCGCGAATCGATGTCCTCCTAGGTGGGAGGACTCCCAAAGTCCGGCGCGTGGACCGATAGCGCGCAGGAGTTCGCGGCCTACGACACCGCAGCAGGCGTCCCGGGCCGAGTTCGTGCAGACCAGCAGTCGTGGCGCATCCGTCTCGTCGTCGGCGCGCAGCGCGCCGGGATCCCCGGTGACAGGCCAGTGGGGGAGGTCACGCGGATCGTCCGCCACGTAGCGAACAGGAGGGCCGCCGCCACCCGGGGCGATCCACACAACGATCCCGGCGTCGGTGAACGCCCGTCGAGTGGTGGGCCGCACCAGCAGCACGCGGCGTTCGTCGTTGCTGGTGAGCTCGCTGACGCCGTCAAGGCGACTGGTGCCGGGCGCCCGAGGACCCCAGGGCCCGGGGTCCTCGACGAGCCACCACACGTCCGCGCGCGGAGCCGTCCCCGCGAGCGGCTCGGTGGTGAACCGACAGGCCGTCACGGTGCCTCGATGCGCACCGGTCCGGACAGTGTCGCGATAACGCCGGGGACGGGCAGGCCCGAGGCGTCCCGCTTGCTTCGGCTAAACGTGATGTCCAACGGCGCACCGGATGGGGATGCCGCGAGGACGGGCCCACTGCCGGCCCAGGCCGCGGCTACGTGATCCTCACCCCGGAGGAACTTGTGGCACCGCACGCCGCCGGTGCCCCGCCCCTTGATGGGGATGTCCGCCAAGGCGCTGATCTTGACTGTGCCCGACGAGGTTCCGGGCAGGGCATCGGCACTGGCGGTGACCGTGACGAGGACGGGATCGTCGGCGTCGCCGGCCACGGCGCCGCAGTAGACAACGCGAGCACCTGTGGTGAGTCGAACACCAGCCATGCCCGCGGCAGACCGTCCCTGGGCGCGTACGGCCTGCGCTGGGAAGCGCAGGACCTGTGCGTCGGAGGTGACCAACACGATGTCGTCCTCGTTGGTCGCCTCGACGGCGCCCACGACCTCATCACCGTCGGCGAGCGCGATGAGATCCCACGAGGCGCGGGTGGGCGGGCCCTCGACCGCGGTGCGCTGGACCACACCTCCTGCGGTGCCGAGGAGTGCGACGGCCGGGGGATCGGTGACGTCGAGTAGGCCGACCACGCGCTCACCGGGCTCTAGATCGAGGAAGGCGCCGAGCGGCGCACCCCCGGCAAGCGATGGTGCGTGGGCCGTGGTGGGCAGGATCGGCAGGTCGTGCACCGGGATGCGCACGGCGCGTCCGCGACTGGTGATGAGTGCCACCTCACCGCGACCGGTGGACGTGGTGTGTGCGATCACGACGTCGTGACTGCCGCGCGGACCTCCCTCGCCCAATTCGGTCGACGCCGTGCGTGCAATGAGACCGGTGCCCGCGAGAAGCACATGGCACGGCGAGTCCGGCATCTCCAGCGAGAGGTCCTCGGCCTTGACGGCTGTGCCGGAATCCTCGAGGAGGATGGTGCGGCGTGGGGTGGCGTGTTCTTCGGCGACCGCGAGAAGTTCGTCGGCGATGACGCCGCGCAGGATCTCGTCATCGTCCAAGATCTTGGTCAGGTTCTCGATACGCGATCCCAACTCATCGCGTTCGGTCTCCAACTCGATGCGGGAGAATTTGGTCAGTCGGCGCAGCGGCATGTCGAGGATGTACGTCGCCTGCTCGACGGAGAGATCGAAGATCGAGATGAGGCGCTCGCGAGCCATCCCGGCATCGTCGCTCGAGCGAATCACCTCGATGACCTCATCGATGTCGATGATCGCGATGAGCAATCCCTCGACCAGGTGTAGGCGCTGCTGTGCGCGCTCGCGACGGTAGGTGCTGCGTCGGCGTACGACGTCGCGCCGGTGTTCGACGAAGACCTCGAGTTGCTCGCGCAGGCCCAGGGTGCGCGGCTGGCCATCCACCAGCGCCACCGCGTTGATGGTGAAGTTTTCCTCCAGGGGCGTCATCTTCTGCAGTTGCAGGAGCCTGGCCTCGGGGT
>CAYGMM010000109.1:0-5765 GCA_964351035.1 uncultured Actinomyces sp. | reverse complement strand
AGATCGACGATGTCGGAGATCCCCTGGAGCTTCTTCGCGCTCACCAGGTCCTTGATCCGTTCGATCACCCGCTCCGGTCCGACACCCCACGGCAGTTCGGTGACGACGATGCCGCGGCGTCGCGGGGTCACCTGCTCGATCCGCGTGGTCGCGCGCATACGGAAGGCACCGCGGCCGGTGGCGTAGGCGTCGCGGACGCCGTCGAGGCCCACGATGAGGCCACCGCCGGGCAGGTCAGGGCCGGGGACGAATCGCAGGAGGGCTTCTAGGTCGGCGTCCGGGTTGAGCACCAGGTGCCGCGCCGCCGCCACGACTTCGCCGAGGTTGTGGGGTGCCATGGAGGTGGCCATGCCGACAGCGATGCCGGACGCCCCATTGACGAGCAGGGCCGGAAAACCAGCGGGCAGTACCTCGGGTTCGCGTTCGCGTCCGTCATAGTTCGGCACCAGGTCGACGACGTCCTCATCGAGCCCGGCGGTCATCGCGAGGGCCGAGGCGGCGAGGCGGCATTCGGTGTAGCGCATGGCGGCGGGGCCGTCGTCGAGGGAGCCGAAGTTGCCGTGCCCGTCCACGAAGGGCAGTCGCAGGGTGAAGGGCTGTGCCATGCGCACGAGAGCGTCATAGATGGCGCTGTCGCCGTGCGGGTGGAGGCGACCCATGACCTCGCCGACGACGCGGGCGCTCTTGACATGACCGCGATCGGGGCGAAGGCCCATCTCGTTCATCTGGAACAGGATGCGGCGCTGAACCGGCTTCAGGCCGTCACGGGCATCAGGGAGGGCCCGGCTGTAGATGACGGAGTAGGCGTACTCCAGGAAGGAGTTGCGCATCTCGCCGTCGACGTCGACGTCGATGATTCGGTCAGCACCGGGCGCGGGCTTGCTGGTCCGCTTCGCCATGCGTGCTGCCTCCTGAGTCGTCGTACGGTGTCGGGGACGAGACTACGGCCGCGCACCGACGGAAGCGACTGCCCGGGCTGCCGTGTCGAGCCCCCACTCGAGGGCGGCATCGATACCCTCGCGGCGGATCCATCCCCGCAGGAATCCGGCGGTGAACGCGTCGCCGGCTCCGGTGGTGTCGAGGACGTCGGACTCCACCGGCAGCGCAGGCTTGTGCGTGATGGTCTGGCCGTGAGCGACGAGGGCGCCGTCGGCGCCAAGTTTGACGACCACCACCGCGGCGGCCTGCCGCAAGTCAAGGGCGGCCGTCTCCGGTTCGTCGATCCCGGTGAGCGTGGTTGCCTCCTCGGCGTTGGCAAACAGGATCGAGCAGGGGGTGATCCAGCCGAGGAAGGTGGTCGGGCCGACGCTGCGCAGGGGATCGACCGATGAGGCATCGATACTGACCGTCATGTCGCGGTGCCGGGCAATGTCGAGGGCGCCGAGTGCGGTGATGCGCGTCTCGTCGTGCAGTAATGAGTAGCCGGAAACGTGGAGGTGCCCCCCGGTGGGAAGGGCATCCTCGGCAAGGTGCTCAGGTCGCAGCCCGGCATTGGCCCCCAGATCCGGCATCATCGTGCGCTCGCCGTCGGGGGTCACCAAGGCGATGCACATGCCGGTGCTGCGGTCGGGGTCGCGGGTGATGTGGAGGGCCACACCGGCCGCCTCGAGGGTTCGGATCGTCTCGTCGCCGAAGGGGTCGTTGCCCACGCGACCAAGGATGGTTGTCGGCACCGCTAGGGAGGCCAACCACGCGGCGACGTTGCCGGCGGCCCCACCGAGGTGGTGGCCGATGTCCGCGCGCGTGTCCGTGCCGGGGACAGGGAGGTGCGGCACCCGCACGATGAGGTCCATCATGAGGTCACCGATGACGGTGACCGACTCGGGGCGGTCGGACACGACTACCGACCGGCGACGGCGATGCGAGCAGCGAGATCGGCGTTGCGCAGGATGATCTCGGTATTGGCCTCCAGGCTCGCACCCGCGGTGGCCCGATGGAAGTAGTCCAGCAGGAAGGGCGTGACCTCCTTGCCGCGCACGCCGGACGTCCGGGCGCGCTCCAAACCCTCCTCCAACGTGCGGTCATGCAGCACCGGATCGAGTTGCCGGTCCTCCGGTAGGGGATTGGCCACGACCAGCGACCCGCGGATGCCCAGGGCGCGCCGGGCGCGCATGATGTCGGCCACTTCGTCGGCGGAGTCCACCATCCAGTCAAGGCTCACCCCGGAGTCGGTGAGATAGAAGCCGGGGAACTGCACGGTACCGAAGCCCACGACCCCGACGTTAAGGGATTCCAGACGCTCCAGAGTCGCGGGCACATCGAGGATGGATTTGACCCCGGAGCAGACGACGACCATGGGTTCGACCGACAACGTGTCCAGGTCTGCGGACTCGTCCCAGGTGTCGCGAGCCTCGCGGTGGACACCCCCGAGGCCTCCGGTGGCAAATACGCCGATACCGACGCGCGCCGCGATATGCGAGGTCGAGGCCACGGTGGTGGCGCCGGACAGGCCGAGACCGACGGCGCTGCCGAGGTCGCGCACGCTCACCTTGAGTACGTCGTCGTCTTGGGCGATGAACTCCAACTCCGCGTCATTGAGTCCCACGGTGACCGTCCCGCGGATGACCGCAATGGTCGCTGGGACCGCACCACGCTGCCGGATCGTCTCCTCAACGGCGCGGGCCACCCGGAGGTTCTCGGGACGGGGCAGCCCGTGACTCACGATCGTGGACTCAAGGGCCACGACCGGGGTGCCGTCCTGTAGCGCCTGGTCGACCTCGGCGGAGAGTTTCAGAGCCTCGTTCACCGGCAAAACGCTAGCGGGTGCTGAGGCGATAGCGTAATCCCGTGCCCGATCCGGACTATCCCGCGTCGTGGGTGAGTGAAGATCACCTACGGGACGGGCTTGATGTGGTCATCCGTCCGATTTCCCCCGAGGATTCTCCCGGGCTGCAGGCCTTCCACAGCACGCTCTCGGACGCCTCGATTTACCTGCGCTACTTCGCCCCCCATCCGGAGTTGTCCGAGGCCGACCTACGGCATCTCACCCGCGTGGACTACCGGGATCGCGTCGCCCTCATCGCCCTGGATGACGGAAACATCGTGGGGGTTGGTCGATTCGATCGGGTAGATGACGACAGCGCCGAGGTGGCCTTCCTGGTCCGCGACGACCATCAGGGGCACGGGCTGGGAAGTGCCCTTCTCCGGCACTTGGTGGACGCTGCACGCGATCGAGGCATTTCGCGATTCATCGCGGAGGTCCTGCCGCAGAATGGGCGCATGATCACGACCTTCGCGCACTGCGGGCTACCGATGACGCGCCACTACGAAGATGGGGTCGTTCGCCTGTCCATGGACCTCACCGCCTCGACGGATGCGAGGATGCAGCAATGACGGACGCCTCCACGATGCATCGGCGCCTTCGGACGGACATCGAGCGCAGTGGGTACTACCCGGCCCTGGTGGCCGACGCCCTCGAGACCGCTCTCGCCGGTGAGCCGCTGGTGTCCTACGTCGTCCACCATGAGGCGACATTCGATCGGGACGAACTTCGTCGTCACGTCACGGTGCTCGTGCTGACCCCCACACGGCTCATCGTCGGCCACACCGACGAACACGGACCCGATGACTCGTGCCCGCACCCCTACGCATCTGCCTCGACCGAGGCGGTGCGACTGGAGAAGGTCGACTCCGTCGTGGTCACTCGGGTCGTTGCCAATCCGGCGCGGCACAAGGCCGGCGGACCGATGCGGGAGGTGGTGCTCACCATCGGTTGGGGAGCCGTCTCGCGCATCGACATGGAGCCGGCCGGCTGTAGCGATCCCCAGTGCGAGGCCGATCACGGCTACACCGGCACCGCGAGCAACGACGATCTGTCCCTGCGGGTCTCGGAGACAGCCGATGGGCCCGAGGTCGTGACCCAGACCTTGGCGTTCGCCGCCGCGCTTTCGGAGGCGACGGCCGCGCGGTTGCGATGACATCCCAGCCCACGGTTCCGGCGTACGGCCATGGCACTCTCGCGGAAGTGATGCCGAGTGCCGCAGCACTCCTCGGGATGCCGGGAGTGACCGACTCCCTGGGGCTGAGCGAGTACCTCGCGGAGCCACACGGTGTGACGGTGCTCCTCGTCGACGGTCTCGGGTGGGGTGCCCTGCAGGAAAACGCCGAGGTGGCCCCGACGCTCGCGGCACTCACCGGCCGCGCCGTGAATGCCACCTTCCCCACGACCACCCCGACTTCGCTGGCCAGCTTGGGCACGGGCATGACGCCGGGCGAGCACGGGATCCTCGGTGCGGCATTCTTCCTGCCGGAGAGTGGCCATGTGCTTCATCCGCTCACGTGGCGCGACGAGCCCCACCCCCTCGCGGTGCAACCAGACCCGACCATCCTGGAGCGAGCCGAGCGACATGGGCTGGCGGTGGCCTCGGTATCGCCCCGCCCCTATGAGCACAGCGGCCTGACGCGTGCTGCCCTGCGCGGTGGGGACTATCGCGGCGCCGACAGCTTTGGCGAGCGCGTAGCGGAGGTTGCGCTTGCCGCTCGCGCACCGGGGTCCCTCACCTATGCGTACTGGTCTGACCTCGATCGCACCGGGCACGTTCACGGCGTTCGATCGGATGCCTGGCGAGAGGAACTCCGGCACGTCGACTACCTGGTGCAGCGGCTGCTCGACGTCCTCCCAAGCAATCACCTGCTCATCGTCACCGCGGACCACGGCATGATCGATTGCACACAGCGCATCGACATCGATTCCGATGCACGATTCCGACATGGGATCCGCTTCGTTGCGGGTGAACCACGCATGCGTCACGTGTACGCACGAGCCGGTGCGACCGAGGAGGTCGCTGACTCCTGGCGATCGGCTCTCGGGGATGCGGCGTGGGTCTTCACGCGCGACGAAGCGCTGCAGGCGGGACTCTTCGGCGCGGTCATCGGCGACCACGAGGACCGCATCGGCGACGTTCTGGCACTGGCTCGCGATGACGTGGCGTTGGTGAGTGACCAGGTCGATCGCGCGGTGTCATCGCTGCTGGGCCAACACGGGTCGCTCACTGAGGAGGACCTGATGATCCCGCTGCTGGGAGCCAGGGGAGGATCTGTCCGTGGCTGAACTGGTGTTCTTCTCCGGGACGATGGACTGCGGCAAGTCGACGCTGGCGCTGCAGACCGATCACAACCATGCCTCCCGAGGTCGGTCCGGATTGATCCTGACCCAACTCGATCGTGCGGGCCGATCAACGCTGTCCAGCCGGTTGGGGCTGGCCAAAGCGGCGATGGAGGTCAACGCCGAGGTCGACATTCGTCGAATCGTCGTGGACCTGCTCTCGCAGGGTCATCGCGTGGACTACATCATCTGCGACGAGGTGCAGTTCTATACGCCGGAGCAGATCGACCAACTCGCCATCATCGTCGATGACCTCAGCATCGATGTCTTTGCGTTCGGGATCGCCACCGACTTCCGGACCAAATTGTTCCCGGGCTCGGCGCGACTGATCGAACTCGCCGATCGAGTCGAGGTGCTGCAGGTGGCCTCGCTGTGCTGGTGCGGCCGCCGAGCCACGCACCAGGCCCGCACCATCGGCGGCGAGATCCAGCGCGATGGCGATCAGGTGGTCGTCGGCGATGTGGGGACCGGGGAGGTCGCCTACGAGGTGTTATGTCGCCAGCACCATCGTCGGGGTATCACGGCGCGTCAAGCGGGCCGCGAACACGTCTCACCCGATCCGCTGCCGTTCGCCTGACACCAGTCGGGGTTGTGCGGTTCGCGCGGCGCAGCTGGGCATCTTTCGTTATCCCGCCGCTAAACCACGTTCTACAGGCCCGGA
>CAYGMM010000108.1:0-7971 GCA_964351035.1 uncultured Actinomyces sp. | reverse complement strand
ATGATGCCCGGCACACTCACCTGACCCACCTGCTGCGCTCCGGCGAGCCCATCCAGAACGTGTCGGCCCGGGCCGGGCACGGCTCGTCGTTCACGACCCTGACGACGTACGCGCATGTGATCGCCGGGGACGACGAGCGGACGGCTCGGCGGGCCGCAGGCCTGTTCGGAGACTGAGGATGGCGGCTCAGTTAGTGAGGCGGCTCAGGAACCGAGGGGTGACAGAAACGCCATTCGTCCGCGGCTCGGTCGAGAATCATCGTTGCTTCCCTGCCCAAACACGAACAGTCACATTTGTGCAGTTATTTGCATATATGTGAGCATGGACCATGCGCACGACCCTCATCCTGGACGACGCCGTCTACCAACGCGCCAAGATCAACGCTGCTGAGCGTGGAGTGACCGTGGCCTCCGTAGTCGAGGAGGCACTGCGCCTGCTGCTCGCCAAGTCAACGACGGGTTCGCCGGACGCCGGGCCGATGCCTATCGATGACCAGATGAGCTGGGTACGCCCTGGCATCGACATCAACGACACCAGTGCCCTGCTCGATTCGATGGACGACCAGCGAGACATCGATGTATTGCGTTGACGTCAACATCCTCGTTCATGCCTTCGCCAAGCCCAGCCCCGCACATGCGCACTGCCGCACCTGGCTCCAAACAGCTCTCGGCCAGCAGCGCGCTGTAGCGCTCCCCTTGCCAACCCTCAGTGGCTTCCTGCGGCTTGTCACCCATCGCGCCGTACTGACGACACCCTCCTCGCCAGACCGCGCGACGGAGTTCACTGACTGGCTCCTGGAGCATCCGCGCACCTTCATGCCCGGAGTTGATCGGCGCATCTACGAGATCTCACGCGATCTGATTCGTGAGCACGGCCTGCGTGGCAACGACGTGCCGGATGCTGTGCTCGCCGCGACCGCACTCCACCTCGGGGCAACGTTGGCGACTGCCGACCGTGGATTCCGCCGTTTTGGTGGGCTGCCCGTCATGGACCCCACACAAGAGTGATGCTGAGCGGGATCAGCCGCTACCAAGAATGTGGCGCAGACGCATCGCCGATCGATCCGGCAACACATCCCCCGGGTAGTACGCCTCAAATAGGACCTCGGCATCGGTGACGGCCTCAATCCCAAGGGCGTTGAGGAGAAAGCGGATGTCGTCCATGTCCTTGGACCGACCAGCGTTCAGTTTCATCGCAAGCAACGACTCAAGGTTGGCGGCGTACAAGACGACGTCGCCCTGCCGATGCACCTCCCACCACATCTCCGGACCCGCGACAGGCGGCCTCAGCCCCAGCGCCTTGTCGTTGAACCACTCCCCGTCAAGTCCCCATCGCGCCTGGATGACGCTCAATACCTGACCGGCCTCAACCGGCCGGATGTATCCGTCAACATCGGTCGTGGCCGTCCGCTCCGGGTTGTGGAAGGACATCGCGGCCCCACCAATGACGTGGATAGAGGCGGCTGGCGCATCCCTCGCGATCTCGGCAACGACCTCAAAGAGGATCTGTCGTACTTCACTTGCACTGAGCAGGCGCACCATCAGCGATCAACCAACTCGTCAGCCGCGATGAAGACACCTCGCCGGGCGAGTGCGGGCGGCGTTGATGATCGTGCCGTCTCCTGCAAGGCGGGCACCTCCTCGACATCCCACGTGTTCAACAGTGTGCGGGAGCCGTCTGACAGCCAACGCGGAAGTGGCAGCCCGTCAGGCTGAAGGGACACCTCCGCAACACCCGCGATGAGGGCATCGAATCGCTCGTCGCCGGTACTCGCCGGGGGCGCAACGGTGAGCGCGACCCGCAGGGCCGGATCCGCCCGCCCCAGATCCGCGGCGAGCTGGCGAACCATCCGCAGCGCCGACGCTCGGTCGTCTTGACCGAGGTACGACCGCACTGCCTCGGCCGCGGCAATGACCGTGGTCAAGCGGGTCGGAAGCGCCGTCAACTGCCAGCCCATGGCGGCGAGTAGTCGCTGCGACCTACCGATGGAGGCGTCCTTGCGCCCCCGCTCCACGTCGACCAGCGACGGTTGACTCCCGCCTACCGCTTCTGCCAGTTGACGCGTCGTCCAACCCACGGAGCGACGACTCGAACCCACGAGTTCCGCTGCCGTCGACTTCATTGGGTCATGATATCCGTTTGAATATCAGACTATCCATAGGGCGCACAGACCAGATTCGTCCACAGGCGGGCGTCGGAACTGCGAGCTCCCCCGGACACCCTGCCTACCGTCCGGGCATGTCTGCCGAACCACTGCCCCTCCCTCCTGAAGTGCAGGTCCCCACCGACCGCATCCCGCTCGCCGACTACCTCAACGGGCAGTGGCTGCCCCGCCACGAACCCACGTGGGCCAGCGGCAGCCGGCGGCACCGGCGCTGGACCGTGGCGATCCTGTGCGAGTCCTCGCTCGCTCACCGGCCGATCGGTGACCTCACCGTCCTGGAGATCGAGCGCTATTTCGCCGAGCGCGCGAGTACGCCGTTCCCCCAGAAGGGCCAGCTGCCCGCCCGCGGCAGCCTGCGCGCCATCTTCACCACCTTGAAGTCATGCCTGTTCGACGCCCAGCGCTACGGGATCATCGCCGACAATCCGTGTACGCGTGTGCGCCTGCCCCTCGAACCTGCTGCGGAACTCGACTCCTGGACCACCGACGAAGTACGCCGATTCCTCACCGCGACCACCGCCTCTCGCTACGCCACGCTGTGGCGGCTACTGCTCGCGACCGGCATGCGGCGTGGCGAGGCTCTCGGGCTGCAGTGGGGTGACATAGATATGGAGGCCGCGCGGATTCGCATCGTGCGCGCGATGCTGGCCGACTCCCGGCGCGGCGCCATCCTCTACGGCGCCCCCAAGAACCGCTCCTCACGCCGGACCATCAGCGTCGATATCGGGACGGTCGAGTCACTGCGTCACTGGCAGGAGCAGCGCATTGCCGAGGGCGGTGCGATCGGCCCCACCGACCAGGTGTTCACCATAGCCGACGGCTCACCGATGCTGCCGGCCACCGTGTCCGACACCTGGCGCCGCGACGTGCGCCGCGCCGGCGTACGACCCATTCCGCTGCACGGCACTCGGCACACCCACATCTCACATCTGCTGTCGGCCGGCGAGCCCATCGCGCACGTCTCGGCCCGCGTCGGCCACGCCACCTCCGCCATGACCCTGCGGACCTATGCCCACGTCATCGCCGGGGACGACGAGCGCACGGCCAGGAGGGCAGCCGGACTGTTCGGAGATTGAGTACGACCAACCGACCCGCGCATTAGGTTCACCGCATGAAGCGCACCATTGTCGGTCTCCTCATCGTTGCCACAGCATTCACCGGTGGCGTCGCCGTCGCCCACGCTGATCGGTCCACTCCGGCGGCCATCGCCCCGGTCACCAGCGCCCCGGCATTCGTCCCCCCGGACAGTGACGTCGACAAAGAGCTCGCCGTCCTCAACACCGACTTCGAAGTCTGGTACGACGCCCGGCGGGCGGAGGTGATGGCCGACCAGCCGCTCATCCTCGTCGTGTCCGCCGGCGGCGTCGTCGCGGTTCGAGACGACGACTCCACCACCTACCCGGTGGATCTCACCGCGTACAACCAGGTGAAGTCGCTGCTGCACGGCCTCCTCGGTTTCCAAGGCATCATGCGCACCACCGCGTCTGCGGGCGCCGCCGCCGACTGGGCGAACGTCAAGGAGTTCCTCGGCCAGTTGGAGCAGGCCCGCGCGCTCATCCCCGACACGTCTATGCCCTCAGCCGACAAGGCGCAGGTGGGCGCGGCGTACGACCTTCTCATCGCCACGACAAAGACCGCGCTGCGCGACCGCACGATCACGGCGAAGACCGTGCGCGCGACATTGCGCGACGCCCGTCCGGACGTCATGCCCACGGTGAAGTGGATCGGGCAGCGTCATGCGCGCGATCTCGAAGCTGCGCTTCTCGCGGCCAAGGCCGATGCGACCACCGCCGAGTGGCGGGCCGTCGTCGCGGTCGTGACCGGATCGATGACCCCCCGCCGGGACAACCTCGAGACCGCCGTGGTCGCCCATCTGCTGGGCCCGGAGCTCCTCGGCTCGCGCATCTTCTACTCCGAGAACCTCTTCGGCACGTCGCAGGCGCTGGCCTACCTCGGCACAGTGCTTGGCGACTCACAGTTCAGCGTCGACATGTTCGAGTCGCCGACGCGCATGTGGCGTGATCTCTTCGCACCGGTGAGTCACAGGTGGGTGGACCGCGACTTCTACACCGCGCTCGCTCGCTGACGATGGTTCGATGACAGCGTCAAAGATCGCTCCACCGACTGAAGATGTGCGCAAAATTTCGGACGATGACCGAAAACTGTGAGTGATTCAACGGCCCAAAAACTCAGGCAGGCCATGGGGTTCTAGCACCCCAAACACCATCGAACCGCTGACATGACCGATGTTCGCTTCTAACGTGGATCTGCATGGACCGACGTGTTCGCACCGCAATCCCGGCCATCTCACCGACTCCCCGCAAACGCGTCCGCCGCGGCGGACGCATCGCTGTGGGAGCAGCGCTCGCGTTTAGCGGCCTGGTCGGGACCTACCTCGGTGCGATCCGTCCCACCCCGACGTACGCCGCCTCACCCTCTCCACGCAATGGAACCGGCTGCTCTGCACCCAACGCCGTTAATGTGGCGACGGCCATCGAACTCAAAGATGCCCTGTCCGCCGCCGCCGACGGCGCCAACATCTGCATGACTGACGACATTGTCATCCGCTCCGGAGAAAAACCCGTCATCCTCGACACCAGCCTCACCCTCGATGGCGGCGGCCACAGAATGTCGTGGATCAACTACGCCGCCCGAATCGACGTTGACCTGACGGGACCCACCGACAATGAGGTGACCATCACCAACCTCGTCGTGTCCGATCAACGCCCCGGCGGCAGCCTCATCAGTGCCACCGGAGACCAAGCCGGGGCAGACTCGCTCACCCTCAGCAGCATCACGATGAACCGCATCAACCAGCGGAGTTTGCCTCCCGGTAACAACTGGCGTGGAGGTGCTATCCAGGCCGCATCCATGGACCGGGTGAACCTGTCCGGTGTGTGGGTCGGCAACAGCCTCCTGCAGGGGTCCGGGGCGGTGTGGGTCTCGGCGAACCAGATCACGTTGACCGACTCGTCGTTTACCGGCAACGAGTCCTACGCCAACCTCAGCGATCGAGACGAGCGATCGACGTGCGACAGGCTCCGCTTTGGGGAGCCCAATGGCCCTGCGGGAGCGGCCGCAGTACTGCGCGCGCGGACCAACATCACCGTGAGCAACACCATCTTCTGGAACAACACTGCCGAGTGTGACGGCGGTGCGCTTTGGCTCGGCCAGGTGGCCTCTCCGGCCGATGACCCGGTGGCTGTTTTCTTGCGGGATTCCAGCTTCGCCTTCAACACATCGCGGAGTGGGTCCGGTGGCGCCATCGCCGCGTATGACCTCAATGTGCTCAGCCTGGGTCGGACTCCGGTGATGGTCGGGCAGGCGCAGAAGGCCGGGGGTGCAATCGACGCACGCGAAGTCGAAGAGGTATATCTGACAGACTCGGGCTTCACCTACAACACCGCCGTGACCGATAACGGCGGCGCCATCCACGCCTACACGTCCAACGACACGTCACGGGTCTCGATCACCAGGTCGATCGTGAAGGGCAACACCGCCGACTACTCCGGCGGCGGTGTATGGGCGACAGCCGGTGAGGTGATGCTCGTCGATAGCCAGGTCCTGGACAACACGGCGACTCGAGGCGACGGCGGCGGGGCCTACCTGCTCGAGCCTGACACGGTCGCGCCAGACCCTAATTCCTCCTCCGTGGTCGTCTCCAGATCGACACTGAGCGGGAACAGCGCCGACGCCGGTATTGGTGGCGCCCTGCGCTCCATCACGGTCAACCGATTCACGGGAGTCACCAACTCGACGATCTATGACAACGACGCCCGCGTCGCCGGCGGCATACAGACTCCGTCCGGTTTAGCGACGATCAACCTGTCCACGATCGTGTCGAACAATGCCGAGCAGGATGGCGGTGCCGGTGTCTTCCTCGCCGAAGGCCTCGCATCGATGGTCACCAACAGCATCATCTGGAACAACGCCGGTCCGAGCGGCCCAGGCGCCGAGGGCAGTGATGTGTTCGTACCCGGAGGCAACGCCACCCCGGCCCTCATCCGTCACGTGATCCACTCGTCAGCAGACAGCATCAACCGCGCCATCATCCAAGGCGACATCGTCGGCGATCCGCTGCTCTCACCCCTGTCGGACAACGGTGGTCCCGACCTCGTCTTCGCGATCCCGATGAAGACGCTGGCCCCGCTGCCCAACAGTCCAGTGCTGAACGTGGGAGGGCTCACTGCCATACGTATCGACCAGACCGGCCGGCCGCGCAACCGTGATTTCCCCACTCTCGGGTCGGTCGAGAACGCCATCCGCGCGGCGAGCGCCCCGCAACAGGTCACCGCGACCGCCGGCGACCGGCAGGCCGAGGTCGGCTGGCAGCCCCCGGCCGACAACGGCGACTCACAGGTGACGGGGTACGTCGTTCAGGTGTCGCAGGAGGGAAGCGGGGTGTGGACAGACGGGCCCACCCCGCCCGCCAACACCCGCGCCGTCCTCGTGCCGGGCCTGACAAACGGAACGGCGTACGTCTTCCGGGTCGCCGCCGTTACGGCGGCTGGGCGCGGCGCCTTCTCCGCCACCGCCGGTCCGGTCACTCCCCGCGCGGTCTCCCTCGATGCACCGGGGCAGCCGAGCGGATCTCCGAGCAACCGGTCGGTCGAACTGAACTGGGCCGCGCCCGCCAACGCTGCGGTGGCCGGCATCACCGGCTACCGCGTCCAGATTTCCGAGGACGCCGGCGCGACCTGGCAGACGGTCGTCAACGACTCCGGCACTGCCGTGAACCGCACGACCATCGCGGGGCTCACCAACGGAACGGCGTACGTCTTCCGAGTGGCCGGCATCAATCGCGCCGGTGAGGGGGCCTACTCCGTTGCGTCCGCTGCGGTGACCCCCACGGCCGCCCTGCCCAGCGCACCCGCGCGACCCACGGCGACGCCCGGCGATGAGTCCGTGGATCTGGTCTGGGCAGCCCCCGATCGCGCGGGTGACTCCCCCATCACCGGCTATCGCGTGGAGTCGACGACAGACGGGCAGAACTGGAATGTCGTCGCCGCGGATACAGGACAGACGACGAACTGGAATGTCGCCGGCCTGGTGAACGGCACCGCCTACACCTTCCGTGTTGCCGCGATCACCGATGACGGCACGAGCCCATACTCAGCGAACTCCAACGCGGCGATTCCGGTGTCACCGATCGCGCCGCAGCCGCAACCGCCCGCTCCACAGCCGGTCCCCGTGCCACCCCAGCCGGTGGGCCCGCCGACACCCGTTCAGCCCGAGCGCCCCCAGCCCGGTAATCCCCCGGCGGTGCCGCAGGACGTCAAGGCACAAGCCGGAGACCAATCGGCCAAGGTCACGTGGACGGCGCCGCAGACCGACGGCAGCTCGCCGGTCACGAGCTACTGGGTGACCGCAGTGCCGGGTGGCCAAGGCTGCTCTGCCGAGGCTCCAGCCCTCACGTGCACCGTGGAGGGACTGGTGAACGGCACTGACTACACGTTCGTCGTGGAAGCACAGAACGACTCCGGCTGGTCCCCGACCAGTGAGCCCAGCGCAGCCGTGACCCCACCCGGGGACAACTCAATCGAGATCACCGGCGAGCGGTGCCGGGTCAAGGGGAAGAAGGGTGTCTGCGTCAACGGCTTGACCGTGGGAATCGCCGAGGGCGGTGCCATGGTCCCCTACATCAAGTTCCCAGGGCAGATCTCCTACGCCGCCGGCGTCGCCCGTCCGAAGGTGACCGCCGACGGCACGTTCTCCTGGCAGCGCAAGACCGGCAAGAAGATCTACATCTACTTCAAGGCTGAAGACGGCGCAGTGAAATCGAATCGCATCGTGCTGGACGCACCGCC
>CAYGMM010000107.1:800-8171 GCA_964351035.1 uncultured Actinomyces sp. | reverse complement strand
CGTCGCGCAGGGCTTCGGCTCGCTGGGTCTGATGACCTCCGTGCTCATGACCCCGAACGGCCGCATCGTCGAGGCCGAGGCCGCGCACGGCACCGTGACCCGGCACTACCGCGAGCACCAGAAGGGCAATCCGACATCCACCAACCCGGTGGCGTCGATCTTCGCCTGGACCCGCGGGCTCGAGCATCGTGGCAAGCTCGACGGGACCCCCGAGGTGTCGGAGTTCGCCCGCACCCTCGAGCGCGTGTGCGTCGAGACGGTGGAGGCCGGGCAGATGACCAAGGATCTCGCGCTGCTCGTCGGCCCCGATCAGGGCTGGCTGACCACCCAGGAGTTCCTCGGTGCGATCGACGCCAACCTGCAAAAGGCGATGGCCTAAAGCCTTGGCACGCAAGTCCGCACTGGTCGCCATCACGGCCAACGTCAACGGGATCCGTGCTGCCGCGCGCCGTGGTGGCCTGGACTGGCTGACGGCGGCGGGTGCTCATGTCATCTGTCTGCAGGAGGTGCGCGCGACGCTGGAGCAGACGCGCGAGCAGTTGCAGGGCACCGGTCTCGCCTCCATGCATCTCGCCTACAGCCCGGCCGCCGCGCTGGGGCGCAATGGTGTCGCCGTACTTACCCGGACCGAGCCGGATGCCGTGCGCACGGACATCGGCGACGACGCCTTTGCCGACCAGGGCCGCTGGATCGAGGTCGACATCGACACATCGCTGGGCCCCGTGACCGTGGTGTCGGCGTACGTCCACACCGGCGAGGCGGAGACGCCCAAGCAGGAGGAGAAGTTCCGCTTCCTCGATGCGATGGATCGGCGGTTGGCCGCGCTCAAACGACGGGCGAGCCGGCGCAAGGGCCACGTGCTGGTCACCGGTGACTTCAACGTCGCGCATGCCGAAGTCGACATCAAGAACTGGCGGGCCAACCGCGACAAGGCCGGCTTCCTGCCCGAGGAACGCGCCTACCTCGATCGCTGGTTCGGTCCGGCCGGGGGTGACAAGGCGGGACCATGGCGTGACCTTGGGCGCCTGCTCGGCGGGCCCGGCCCGGGGCCCTACACGTGGTGGTCCTGGCGCGGTCGGGGCTTCGACACCGATGGAGGCTGGCGAATCGACTACCAGGTCGCCACCCCGGGGCTCGCCGAGCAGGCTCAGTCGGCAGTGGTGGGCAAGGCGCCGACGTACGCCGAACGATGGAGCGACCACGCTCCCCTCACCGTCGCCTTCGGCTGACCCGCGGCCATGAATGACGTTGGCCCTATCCTGTCGGGGTGAGCGACATATGGGTCAACGTCGGCCTCGTCCTGCTCTTCATCCTCCTCGGCAGTTTCTTCGCTGCCGCTGAGATCGCCCTCGTCTCCCTGCGCGAGAGCCAGGTGGAACGCCTGTCCGAGCGGGGACGACGCGGCCGTTCACTCGCGGCCCTGGCCGCCAACCCGAACCGCTTCCTCGCGGCCGTCCAGGTCGGCGTCACACTCGCCGGCTTCATCTCCGCGGGCTTCGGCGCCGCCCAGATCGCTCCGGCGCTCGCACCGGTGCTCACCGGCTGGGGGCTGCCGGAGAACTGGGCCTCCGCCGTTGCCTTTATCGCCGTCACGGTGATCATCGCGTACGTCTCCCTCGTCATCGGCGAGCTCGTGCCCAAGCGCCTGGCCCTTCAGCGGGCGGAGTCCACCGCGTTGCTCCTGGCCGGTCCGGTCAACCTGCTGGCCCAGATCACCCGGCCCTTCATCTGGCTGCTGTCGGTCTCGACCAATGCCATCGTGCGACTGCTCGGTGGCGATCCGAGTACGGGCAAGGAGCAGATCACCGGCGAGGAGCTCCGTGACATCGTCGCCTCCCATGAGGACCTCACCGCTGAGGAGCGTGCCCTCATCGACGACGTCTTCGACGCCGGCGATCGCGAGGTCAAGGAGGTCATGCTGCCGCGCACCGAGGTGTCCTTCCTCGACGCATCGATGCCGATCGTCGAGGCTGCCCGTGCGGTCAGCGATGCGCCACACTCGCGCTATCCGGTGATTCGCGGCTCGTCCGATGACGTCATCGGCGTCGTACACATCCGCGACCTGCTCTCCCCGGATGCCTCCCGCGGCCGCAGCCGGGTGGGTGAACTCGCCCGCAAGGTCACGTTCTTCCCCGGTACCAAGCAGGTGATCCCGGCCCTCACCGAGATGCGTCGCCTGGGCCACCACCTCGCCATCGTCGTCGACGAATACGGTGGCACGGCGGGCATCGTCACCCTGGAGGATCTGGTCGAGGAACTCGTCGGCGACATCCGCGACGAGTACGACGTCACCGCGCCGAGCAGTGTTGGCGTCGATGGCCTGCTCAACCTCGAGGACTTCGAGGAGGTGACCGGCGTGACGCTGCCGGAGGGCCCCTACGAGACGGCCGCCGGCTTCGTCGTATCCCGCCTCGGCTCGCTACCGGAGATCGGTTCGGAGGTAGCGGTCGACCACCACGTCCTCACGGTGACCGAGCTCGATGGCCGCCGCGTCGCCCGGATCCGGGTCACGGTGCTGCCGGAGGCCGCGGAGGGGGACCCCCTCGAGTCGAGCGAGGCCACCTCGCAAGAATGAGGGCATGGCCTCTGAGTTGCCCGTGCACGTCCCCCCGCGCGTCCTATCCGGGATCCAGCCGACTGCTGATTCCTTCCAGATGGGCAACTATCTCGGGGCGTTGCGCCGCTGGGTCGAACTCCAGGAGACCCATGACGCGTTCTACTGCGTGGTTGATCAGCACGCCATCACCGTCGAGCACGATCCGGCCCTGCTCCGGCACCGCACGCTGCTGTCCTTCGCGCAGCTGCTCGCCGTAGGCCTTGACCCCGAACGCTCCACCGTCTTCGTGCAGAGCCACGTCCCTGAGCACGCGCAACTCGCCTGGGTCCTGGAATGCCAGACCGGCTTCGGTGAGGCCTCCCGCATGACGCAGTTCAAGGACAAATCCCAAAAGACCGGCACCGATCGGTCGACGGTCGGGCTCTTCACCTACCCGGTGCTCCAGGCCGCCGACATCCTCATCTACCGCCCGGAGGGCGTGCCGGTGGGGGAGGACCAGCGCCAGCACCTCGAACTCACGCGTGACCTCGCCCAACGGTTCAACGCGCGCTACGGCCCCACGCTCGTCGTCCCCGAGGCGCTGATCGTCAAGGACACCGCCAAGATCCTCGACCTGACCGATCCCACGGCCAAGATGAGCAAGTCGGCCCCGAGCGGCTGCATCTTCCTCCTCGATGACCCGAAGGTGACCGCGAAGAAGATCAAGTCCGCCGTCACCGACTCCGGTCGCGAGATCCTCTTCGATCCGGTCAACAAGCCCGGAGTCTCCAACCTCCTCACGCTGATCGCCGCACTGACCGGTGGATCGGTGCCGGACCTGGTGGCGTCGTATGACGGCCGTGGCTACGGCGACCTGAAGAAGGACGCCGCGGAGGTCACGGTGGAGTTCGTGACGGACTTCCGTGCCAAGGTCGATGACCTCATGGCCGACCCGGCCGAGTTGAGTCGGTTGGTGCGCCTCGGGGCGGACAAAGCACGCGCGGCCGCGGCTCCGACGCTCGCCGATGTCTACGAGAACATCGGTTTCGTCCCGCTGCCCTAGCGCGACCCGGCGTCGATGCGATCCTCGTCGTCGGCCGGAACCGGGCGTCGGGTGCGCCGCGCGGACGGCGGCGGGGTCCGCAGGGCGCGAATGCCCTGCACCACCATCAGCAGGCCGACGACCATCGCGCCGAGGAAGGCGATCAGCCATCCCCACGAGATGCCACCGCCGTCACTGGTCGCCGCGGCAGCCTGGACGGCTTCGCCATCGGTGCCTGTCGCCCCCTGCCCATCAGCGGTCGAACCGGAAGTCTCCGTGCCGCCCGCCGTCGTGGCGGGCTCGGGGGCAACCGCTTCGTCGAGCATCGGCTCGATCGGATCGACGAGGTAGCCCACCGGGGTGACCTCATCGATGTTGGCGAAGCCCCAGTCGAGCAGGCTGGACGCGGCCGGGTAGATATCACCCTCGATGTTCAGCAGGGTGACGACGAGGGAGGTACCGCCGCGTTCGGCGGCACCGATAAAGGTGCGGCCAGCCTCGGTGGTCCAACCGGTCTTCATGCCGATCGCGCCCTCGTAGCCCTGAATGAAGAGCGGATTCTGCGTCGCGATGGGCATCGTGGGGCGCGGATCGCCGGGCTTGTCCGGCATGTAGCCGGGGAAGTCCTCCAGCACGCGGGTGTTGACGTACTCGAAGACATCGGGCCTGGAGAGACCCTCACGCGCGATGAGTGCGAGGTCGTACGCCGATGTGACCTGTCCCTCCGCCGGCAGACCGCTGGGGTTCATGACGACCGTGTCGTAGGCCTGCAGGCGCTGCGCCTCCTGATTCATCTGCGCGATCGTCAGATCCAGGCCGCCGTTCGCCATGGCCAATGCTCGCGCGCAGTCGTTGCCGCTCTGCATCATCAGGCCGAAGAAGAGTTCACGGACCGTGTATGTCGCGTCCTCGACGATGCCCACACGGCTGCCGTCGACGGCGACGTCGTCGTACGTGGAGGTGTAAACGGAGTTCGGATCGAGGCGCTGGGCGAGAGTCAGGACGGTGAGCGTCTTCAGCACGCTCGCGGGCGCGCGCTGCACATGGGGTGCCTCAGCAGCGAGGATCGCGCCCGTCTCGAGGTCGGCGAGGACCCAGGCGGAGGCGGGGACGGAAGGTAGCGGGGTCGCGCCGGGGCCGGGATCGACGATGACGTCATAGCCGGTGAGCTGGGGGCCACCGATCGGCTCAGCGCTGGCCGCGGTAGCGGGGACGAGCGCGAGGGCCGTGGCGGCGGCGACGGCGGTGACGGCAATGAGGGCGCGACGCATGGTCTGCCCAGGGTAACTGGAGCGCTCCGGCGTTGCCTGACGGCGCGCCGCCCTCAGACGCGGCGGAAGATCAGCGCCCGCTTGACCTGCTGGATCGCCTTGGTTACCTCGATGCCGCGGGGGCAGGCGTCGGTGCAGTTGAACGTCGTTCGGCAGCGCCACACGCCCTCGCGGTCGTTGAGGATCTCCAGGCGGCTCTCCGTGCCCGCGTCGCGGGAGTCGAAGATGAAGCGATGCGCGGCCACGACGGCAGCGGGGCCGAAGTACTGGCCGTCGGTCCAGAAGACGGGGCAGGACGTGGTGCAGGCCGCGCACAGGATGCACTTGGTGGTGTCGTCGAAGACCTCGCGCTCCTCGATCGACTGCAGTCGTTCCCGTGTCGGCTCGTGACCATCGGTGATCAAGAAGGGCTTCACCGCGCGGTAGGCGGCGAAGAAGGGCTCCATGTCGACCACGAGGTCCTTCTCGAGCGGCAGCCCCTTGATGGCCTCGACGGAGATCTCCCCGCTGCCGAGGTCCTTGATGAGGGTCTTGCACGCGAGGCGATTGCGCCCGTTGATGCGCATCGCGTCGGAGCCGCAGATGCCGTGCCCGCAGGAGCGACGGAAGGTCAAGGTGCCGTCCTGCTCGCCCTTGATCTTCATGAGCGCGTCGAGAACGCGATCGGTGGGGTAGGCCGAGACGACGTACGTCTCCCAGTGCGGCTCGTCATCCAACTCCGGGATGAACCGGCGAATACGGAAGGTGACGTCGGACGGCTCGATCCGAACCTCGGTGTCCTCGGCGGTGGCGGTCATCAGTATTTGCGCTCCATCGGCTGGTACCGGGTGATCGTGACGGGCTTGTAATCCAGGCGAACCGAGTGCTCGCCGCTTGGCTCGGCGCCGCGATAGGCCATGGTGTGGCGGAGGAAGTTCACGTCATCGCGGTTGGGGTAGTCCTCGCGAGCATGGCCGCCACGGGACTCCTTGCGCTCCAGGGCGCCGATGACCGTCACTTCGGCGAGGTCGAGCAGGAAGCCGAGCTCGATCGCCTCGAGCAGGTCGGTGTTGTAGCGAGCGCCCTTGTCCTGGATCGAGATGTTGCGGTAGCGGCGACGCAGATCGTGGATATCGCTGAGCGCCTGCTTGAGGGTGGCCTCGGTCCGGTAGACCTGCGCGTTGAGGTCCATGGTCTGCTGCAGGTCGCGACGGATGGCCGCCACACGCTCGGTGCCACTGGCCGACCGCAGCCCCTCCACCAGCGCGATGGTGAGGTTCTCGGGGTCGTCCGGCAGCGGGGCGAAGTCGTGTGACGTGGCGTATTCGGCGGCCGCGATGCCCGCACGACGACCGAAGACGTTGATGTCGAGCAGGGAGTTGGTGCCGAGTCGGTTGGCACCGTGGACCGACACACATGCCACCTCACCCGCGGCGAAGAGCCCGGGCACGACGGTGTCGTTGTCCGACAGGACCTCGGTCTCGATATTGGTCGGGATGCCGCCCATGGCGTAGTGCGCGGTCGGGAAGACGGGGACCAACTCGGTCACGGGGTCCACGCCGAGGTAGGTGCGGGCGAACTCGGTGATGTCGGGGAGCTTCGCCTCGATCTGCTCCTTGGGCAGATGCGTGAGGTCGAGGTAGACGTAGTCCTTGTCCGGACCCGCGCCGCGACCCTCGCGTACCTCGGCCACCATGGCTCGCGCCACCATGTCTCGGGGAGCGAGGTCCTTGATCGTTGGGGCCACGCGCTCCATGAAGCGTTCACCCGTGGCGTTGCGCAGGATGCCGCCCTCGCCGCGGGCGCCCTCGGTGAGGAGCACGCCGAGACCGGCCAGGCCCGTGGGATGGAATTGGTAGAACTCCATGTCCTCAAGCGGCAGACCGCGTCGCAGGGCAATCGCCATGCCATCGCCGGTGAGCGTGTGCGCATTGGAGGTCGTCTTCCAGACCTTGCCGTAGCCGCCGGTCGCAAAGACGACGGACTTGGCGTGGAACACGTGGATCGCGCCGGTCGCGAGTTCGTAGGCGACGACGCCCGCGGCCACCTTGCGGCCGTCCTGCTCGTCGAGCAGCAGATCAAGTACGTAGAACTCGTTGTAGAACTCCACGCCTTCCTTGACGCAGTTCTGGTAGAGCGTCTGCAGGATCATGTGGCCGGTACGGTCGGCGGCGTAGCAGGCCCGGCGTACGGCGGCCTCGCCGTGATTGCGGGTGTGCCCGCCGAAGCGACGCTGATCAATGCGGCCCTCCGGCGTGCGGTTGAAGGGCAGGCCCATCTTCTCGAGGTCGAGAACGGCGTCGATGGCTTCCTTGCACATGATCTCGGCGGCGTCCTGGTCGACGAGGTAGTCGCCACCCTTGATCGTGTCGAAGGTGTGACACTCCCAGTTGTCTTCCTCGACATTGGCCAGGGCAGCGCGGCGCTGCGGCAGTCGATCGGCATCGACGGTGGCGGCGGCGGGCGCGCGCCGGCGATGCGCGACCCCGGCGAGCGGCCCGACCGCGCGGCCGATCTCTGCCACATCCATTTCCTCCTGCCGG
>CAYGMM010000107.1:0-790 GCA_964351035.1 uncultured Actinomyces sp. | reverse complement strand
ATTGGCCAGCGCCGCGCACATGCCGCCCTGGGCCGCACCGGTGTGACTGCGCGTGGGGTAGAGCTTGGTGAGCACCGCGGTGTGCGCCCGCTTGGTGGACTCGAGGGCCGCGCGCATGCCTGCGCCTCCGGCTCCCACGATGACGACGTCGAACGTATGCGTCTGCATGGCGCGCTCCTAGCCGAGATTCGGGTCGAAGGTGAAGATGACGAGAGTCCCGAGAAGGATGATGAAACCAGCGGCCACGTAGAGCAGCATCTTGAGCCAGAAGCGGGTCTGGTCGCGCTCGGCGTAGTCGTTGATGACGGTGCGCAGCCCGTTGGTGCCGTGCAGCATCGCGAGCCACAGCATGATGAGGTCCCAGGCCTGCCAGAACGGACTGGCCCAGCGGCCGGCGACGAAGGCGAAGTTGATGCGCTGCACGCCGCCGTCGAGGACGTTCATGATGAGCAGGTGGCCGAGCACGAGGAAGACCAGCACGATGCCGGAGATCCGCATGAACAGCCACGAGTAGAGCTCGTAGTTGCTCCGCTGCTTGGTACGGCCACGGTCGGAGAGCGCCAATGCGCGGTCGGTGGTGCTCATGGCGTGCTCCCGAAGAGTGCTTCGACAGTGTGCTTGAGCATGAAGTAGGTGCCCGGGATCATCACGACGACCCAGATGCCGACGACGCCCCACAGCATCTGCCGCTGGTAGCGCGGACCGCGTGACCAGAAGTCGACCGCGATGACGCGAAGGCCGTTGAGGGCGTGGTAGAGAACCGCGCCCACGAGGCCGACCTCGAGGAGGT
>CAYGMM010000106.1:0-8235 GCA_964351035.1 uncultured Actinomyces sp. | reverse complement strand
GGCAATTGCGCACGCCTATGCCCGCGAAGGCGCTGATGTCGTCATAAACTACCGAGCCGCTGCGGCAGAGGCACATGAACTCGCCACAGAACTCCAGAGCACCGGCCGCAAGGCGCTCGTCGTGCAGGCAGATGTTGGGCGCGAAGAGCAGGTGCAGGCGATGGTCGCAAGCGCGCTGGCCGAGTTTGGCCGGATCGATATCCTGGTCAACAATGCGGGCTTTGTGACGCTGACGCCGGTCGAGCGCATGGAGACGGCGATCTGGGACGGGATGATTGAGACGCATCTGCGCGGTACCTTCCTTGTCACCCGCGCCGTTCTGCCGGGCATGCTCGAGCGCGGAGATGGCCGGATTATCAACGTCTCTTCACAGCTCGGCCAGATCGGGCGTGAGTGGATGGCCCACTACGCAGCTGCCAAAGCCGGGATCATCGGGTTCACGAAATCTCTGGCACGCGAGGTAGTTGGGCAGGGTGTGCTCGTGAATTGCATCGCGCCGGGGCCGATCGATACCGGGATCGTGCCGGAGGGCGCTGGGCAGCCTCGCACCAATTACGATCAGCTGCTGCCAATCGGCCGTCCCGGCGCCGTTGAGGAAGTGGCGCCGACGGCTGTATTCCTGGCCTCGGATGCGGCGACCTACTATGTTGGGCAGACGCTGGGCCCCAATGGCGGCGACGTCATGCTCTAGCGCCGCCCGCGCAGCAAAGCAACGGCGGATACAATGCCCGCATATGACGACAGAAAGGACGACTAATGGCAACAGCAATCGAAGTGCGTGACTACAAGCTGCTGATCGACGGGCAGATGGTCGACGCCGCCAGTGGCGAGACCTTCGAGACAGTCTCGCCAGCGACGAACGAGGTCGTTGGACGGGTAGCGAAGGCGGGACCGGAGGACGTTGACCGAGCCGTTGCGGCGGCGCGGAAGGCATTCGATGATGGGCGCTGGTCGCGGATGGCCCCGAATGAGCGGGCCAAACGCATGCGCCGGGCGGCCGATATCCTGCGCGAACGGGTCGATGAGCTGGCGGAACTGGAGACGCTCAACTGCGGCAAGATCATCGTCGAGTCGCGCGGCGACGTGCTGAACTCGGCCAACTGCCTGGAGTACTACGCCAACCTGACCGGCCAGATCTGGGGCGAGACGATCCCGATGAACGGGCCGCTCTTCGACTACACCGTGCGCGAGCCGGTCGGCGTCTGCGCCCAGATCATTCCCTGGAATTTCCCGCTGCTGATGGCTGCCTGGAAGCTTGGACCGGCGCTGGCAGCCGGCAACACCATCGTTCTCAAGCCGGCCAGCAACACGCCGATCACCGCAGTCGTCCTCGGCCAGATCTGCCAGGAGGCGGGCATCCCTGATGGCGTCGTCAACGTCCTGCCGGGCCCGGGCCGGGTCATCGGCGCGGCGCTCTGCGAGCATCCCGATGTCGACAAGGTCGCCTTCACCGGCGAGACGGAGACGGGCCGCGATATCCTGCGGCTGTCGGCCGGGACGATCAAGAAGGTTTCGCTGGAACTGGGCGGCAAGAGCCCAAACATCGTCTTCCCGGACGCCGACATTGACGAGGCGGTGCGCGGTTCGCTCTTCGCGATCTTCACCAACGCCGGCCAGCGCTGCACTGCCCGGACACGGCTATTCCTGCACGAGTCGATCCATGACAAGTTCATGTCCGAGTTTGTAGCCAAGACCGCCCAGATTCGCGTCGGTGATCCGATGGAGTGGGACACGCAGATGGGGCCGGTCATCTCGACGGCTCAGTGCGAGCGTGTCCTGAGCTTCGTCGAGAAGGCGCGCGGTGAGGGCGCGGACCTGGCCCACGGCGGACGCAAGGTCGACACCGAGACGCTGAGCGTAGTTCGGATCCAGCGCGTGCTCGGCGTCGATGAATGCGGCGATACCGCCCTGGGCCTGGATGTTGGCGATGGCGTGCAGCGCAACCGTGGTCTTGCCACTGGACTCCGGGCCGTAGACCTCGACGATGCGGCCGCGCGGCAGGCCGCCGATGCCGAGAGCGATGTCGAGGGCGATCGAGCCGGTGGGAATGACGTCGACCGGAGCGCGCCCCTCCTCACCAAGGCGCATGACCGAGCCCTTGCCGAACTGGCGCTCGATCTGGGCGAGGGCGGTCTCCAGCGCCTTCTCGCGGTCTCCGCCCGCGGTGGGCGCTGGGGTCTGCTTGGCGGCCATGGCCACTCCTTCGTTCGCCGCCGGGGGTCCGGCGATGCCTGGTCTGTTGTGGTGCCGACCGTAGGACGGGGGTCCGACAGTGACTCCTGACGCCGGTGGAGCTGTGGAGAGTGGCGCCGTGTCCACAACCTAGAGCGAACAGGTGTTCGAACGCCAGCGACACGCCGTACCGAACCTCGAGTCGGCACTTCGGCACGAGTCAGACAACCCTGGACGCTATTGTCTGACAATCTTCAGCAGCGGGAGGTCCCATGGAGCGATTCGAGGCCAAGACGGTGGTGGTCACCGGGGCCGGTGGCGGCATTGGCAGCGCGATGGCCGTGCGCTTCGCCAGCGAGGGCGCGCACGTCATCGTCTGCGACTCCAGCGCCGAACTCGCCGAGGTCACCGTCGAATCGATCGCTGGTGAAGGACATCGCGCAAGTGTCGCGGTCTTCGACGTCTCCGATCCTGCTCAGGTCGCTGACTTCGCGCGTGATGCGATTGCCGCACATGGACGGATCGACGTCTTGGTCAACAACGCCGGCATCATGCGTCGCGGCGCACTGCTTGACCTCGCCGACGCGGATTGGCACGACACGATGCGCGTGAATCTCGACTCGATGTACAACATGTGTCGGGCATTCCTGCCGCACATGGTCGAGGCCGGTGGTGGTGCGATCGTCAATACGGGTTCGCAATGGGGCCTCTCACCCGCTCCTGGTCACATCGCCTACAACGTGTCGAAGGCCGCCGTCATCGCGTTCTCGCAAAACCTCGCGCGCGACTACGCGCCGGACAACGTGCGCGTCAACGTCATCTGTCCCGGCGAAATCCTCACCCCGATGGTCGAAAAGGGCCTGATAGCCAAGGGTGTCGACATCGCGGGGCTCGCCGCTAAGGTGCCCCTCGGCCGGCTGGGTAAACCCGAGGAGGTCGCGGCCCTCGCGGCATTCCTGGCCTCTGACGAGGCGGCGTACATGTGCGGTTCAGTCGTGGAGATCACCGGCGCGCAGGCGGTGTGCTGATGGGCATGCTGGAGGGTCGGCGCATCTTCATTACTGGCGCGTCGCGCGGCATCGGTGCGGCGACAGCCCGCGTCTGCCATCGCGAGGGCGCAGAGATCGCACTGCACTACGGGTCGAGTGCGCAGGCCGCGCAACAACTCGCCGACGAACTCGGCGATCGAGTGCAGCTGGTGCAGGGTGATCTCTCTGCGCCGCGCGCTGCCGGTCACGTATGGGATGCGGCGATCGCAGCGCTCGGATCCGTCGACGTTCTTGTCAACAATGCCGGAGCGTGGATCGCCTCGCCGCTACAGGATGAGTCGGACTGGTACGACGGCTGGGCGGCCAACCTGCAGTTGAATCTCCAGGCGCCGGCCGATCTCTCCCGACGTGCCATTGAGCACTTCACCGCGCGCGGCGGCGGCATCATCGTGTCGATCACGAGCCGCTCGGCCCATCGCGGCGACGACGCCGATCACCTTGCCTACGGTGCCGCCAAGGGTGGACTCCTCGCACTTACCCGCGGCATTGCGCGCGGCTATGGCCATGCCGGCGTGCTCGCCTATGCCATCGCCCCGGGCTGGGTGGCCACCGACATCGCCGAAGGGGTCGATCTCACCTCGGCTGCCGCTTCACTCCCCCTGCGCGAGGTGACACCCGCGAGCGATGTCGCCGAGGTCGTCGCCTTCTTGTCCTCGGGTCGTTCGCGGCACGCCACCGGTACGACGATCGACATCACCGGCGCCGACTACGTCCGCTGACGGCTCCAAGGATCGACGAGGTCGATTCCGAGGTCGTCGAAGTCGCGTGTATTGCGGGTGGCTAGGGCAGCGCTTCGGACCGTGCACACCCCGGCGATCAACGCGTCTGGCATCGCGATGGGACGGCCTGAGGATCGTCGGTGAGCCATAACCTTGCCCGCGATGGCGGCTTCGGTCACACCGACCGGCAGGATGCGAGAGGCAAGCAGCACCGACCAGTCAGCCCACCTCCCGGCGAGTTCGTCCCGACATCGCCCAGCGGGGAGAAGATCTAGCCCGTAGGCAATCTCCGCGACCGTGACGGCAGTCAGGTGAAGCGTGCGCGCATCCTGCGCCTGAAGCCACTCCAACGCAGGTGACGTCGTACGCGAAGTCATCACCTCCGATACGACGTTGGTGTCCAGGATGATCACGCGAACGGGTTCCGCTCGGGCGTTTCACGCGACGGCAGTTCGAGCCCCTCCCCTGCCATCAGCTCTCGCATCTGCAGGAGCATGTCCACCAGTGACCGCTCGACAGGGGAATCCACGGCCTCGGCAAGGATGGCCCTCGCCTCGGCCTCCATGGACCGGCCATGGAGGGCCGCGCGTACTCGCAACTTCTCGTGCACGGAGTCATCAAGGTTTCGGATCGTCATCGCCGCCATGCCAGCACTGTAAGCATTGCTGTCAAGATTCCCTGACGCATACACCAACTAGGTGTATCTTCATCCACATGGGGCGAACCAATATCGACATCGATGACGAGCTCATTCATCGTGTGATGGTGCGCTACCACCTGACGACCAAACGCGAAGCGGTTGACTACGCCCTGCGCAGCCTCGTCGGCAATCCGATGACCACTGAGGAGATCCTGGCGATGGCCGGATCCATGCCTGACTTCGAGTTGCCACCCGACGACGACGACGACCATGTACTTGGCTGATTCGTCCACATGGATCGACTACCTGCGCAATTCAACCTCGCCGCTAGCGCACTACCTCCAACACGAGCAGGTTGGCCACACCGAGCCGGTGGCGCTAGAACTCCTGTCAGGTGCCCACGACGCTCAGCAATTGCACCGGATTGAGCGCATGCTCGCGGGCACACCGTTCCTGCCGTTCGATAGCGTCGCCGACTTCCCCGCCGCCACCGAGATCCGCCGCCGAGCCCTCCGCGAGGGGCTGCGCGTAGGAGTCATTGATTGCCTGATCCTGGCTGTCGCCGGTCGGCGCGCCGCCACGCTCATCACTAGGGACCGCCCCCAGGCCGCTCTAGCAGCGACACTTGGCATCAGCGTGGACCTTCTGGACACGTGACCGGCCTCCGCACAACTATCACCTACCGCTCGGCGCGAGTTTGTCTCACTGCATACCGTTTGAAGCTCACGAAATTCGCGGGCGCCATGGCGCCGGACGGCACGCACGACTCCGGCACAGACAGCACAGTTGGCGCCTCCTCGGCGGCCGAGGCGGCGGGGGCCGGTACGGACACCAGAAGTCCGGCTACCAACCCCAGACTTCCCAGAATCGTCAGGCCCCGACGAACCGGTGGGAACGCAGCTGCGTTCACCACGCGCCATCGATCCGAGTCCATCACGCCCAACGCACACTCACACGACTCGCGGCCGCCCCGAATAGGAGGTCATCGCACCTTATGGCAGCGCCACTGCCCTACCCCCTAAATCAAGGGATATCCCTCACTGCGCGGAAGCACCAAGCGGAAGGGTCACCAGCAACTCCGTCCCGGTCACGTGTGAGACGCGATTCCAAGTCAGACTGCATTCGCGAAGGACCTCGGTGCCGATACCCGATCCCGCGCCGCCCGCACCTCCCCCGTCATCTGCCACCCGGATCCACAGATCACCATCGCGAACGGCCACCTCACCGGTGATCACGGCGGCACGGCCGTGGCGGACGGCGTTCGACACCGCCTCGGTGATGATCTCCAGGGCGATAGCAGTCACGACGGGATCATCGTGCATCGAACGCAGAGCGGCCGAAGTCGCCGCGATGATCACATCCGCGATGCCCTCCCAGGTGGCGCTCACCCGTCGTACTCCCACCTCCCAACCGACGCCTCCGGACTCACGACGTGCCGGATCGAGGATCTCAAGCAGGTCGGCGCGCAGTTTTGTCGAGACTTCAGCGGATTGCGCTGCTTGAGCGCTGCGCAATCGGTGGGCTCCCGCCGCGACGACCGCCTGAACCGGTCCGTGCAACGCACGCGCCAACTCCCGTTGTTGCGACCACTGCACCATGCCCAGTCGCGCGACTCGCCGCGCAAGCATGTCGTCCACCGCCCGCAACTCCTCAAGCACAGCATCGCGCTGCAGCGTGGCCGCACGACCGAGTGCGAGTGGGATGGCGAAGAGCGGGATGACAAGTGTCAGAGCAACCAACGTGCGGGCCGGCGATGCCTGAACCACATCACCCCAAAAAGTCTGCACGACGATGTCGGCCGCAGCGCCGCTCGTCGCACCGGCGATGAACGCCACGGTGATGGAGAGCACGATTCGCCAGCCGAGCGACCTGCCGGGCAGCATGAGTCGCAGCACGGCATTCGCCGCACTGAGCGTCGTGACGATGATCGCCGAGCCGATGACGTAAAAGATCGACGTGCGGGCGAATCCACCCACTAGGAGGACTGACACCACACTCAGCAGCGCGATGAGCGCTGTCGTGGCGATCGGTAGAAAGGGCGCGCCTGCGGTCGCCCGATCCAGGACCTCGCGCCAACGCATTCGAGGGGCGGGCCGATCAACCGTGAGCTCGCGAACCGACCACGACGGCACCGATCTCGCCAACTCATGGCTCAGCGGGCGCACAACCTCTGACGCCACCCGCTCGAGACGGTCCGCAGAAGTCTGTGGCTGTTCATCGCTCAACGCCTGCAGGAGTTCATCGCGTACCTCGTCAATGACACGGCCATCGAGTTCCTCGATGCGCTCCACCATGCGATCAGCAGCCATCTGTAGTTCATCACGGCGCCCAAGGAGGTCCTCACGGTCCCGCGAGTACCGTCGCGCGCTGTCTACCAGGATCGACAAGGGGGTGAGCGCCGCCCAACCGAGGAGAACGCCACTGACAACCCGAGGCCACTCGCCTTGACCGGAGTCCGCGCCCCAGGCAATGAATGCCACCGCTACGGCAGCGCCCCGAGCAGCCCCTGACAGGCCGAATGCGATGAGGGACCACAGGCCACGGCATACCGGGTCAAGGATTCGCTGCTCCATCGGCATCGCGACCGCGAGCACCGCGAAGAGTGCCACCTGCCCTAGGGAGACCGCGATGATGCGCTGCCACCAAGAGGCATCTCCACCGAATGCGCTGGTGAACGTCACCGTGAGATTCAGTGCGTAGACGACCCAGAAGGTCGGCCAACTGAATGCTCCCGCGACCGAGATGCGGGAGAGGAAGCCGCGCAGGCGAATCACGGACGGTCGGGAATGCCCGCCACCGCGACGTAGCGGCGAACTGCCTCGACGCGTGGGTTGACGTCGCCACGCGACTCGATCCCCATGTCACGCAGGATGCCGGCGATCCATCGCTCCACGGTGGAGATGCCCGCGCCCTTCTGCCGCGCGATCGCCTCGTTGGTGTAGCCAAGGGCCATCAGCCGAAGTGTCTCGAGTTGCCGCTCGTTGAGGTGGGCGAGCGGTCGGGCCGGGTCAATGTCGTGACGCACCTGGCCAGCGCTCTCACTGAGCACGTGGTCGATCGCCGACACCAGGTAGGCGGTGTCGTTGACCCGGTCCTTGCGCACGAATCCGACTGAGGGGGGTACGTCGCCCTCGGCGATCCCCGCCGTGCGCAGGTCGGGATGGCGCGTGAGGAAGAGCAGGCCGATGTCGGGGCGCTCTCGGTGGATGGCGAATGCGAGATCGACACCATTAGGGCCCGGGCCGAGTGAGATATCGATGAGCACGCAGTCCGGATCGAATTCGCGAACCTCTTGGCGGGCCGCAACGACGTCGGAGACCGCCACCACCGAGAAACCTTCACCGGTGAGGACATCGGTGAGAAGGGTGGCCGTGAGTGTCTCGTCTTCGACGAGGAGGAGTCGCCGCTGGAACGATGGGGACTCTGCCTGGGGAGCCATGGGGGCAAGGATACGGGCTGCCAAGTTGGGATGTGCCCGGCCTGGGGCGATGTCGCAATGATGCAGGTTGTGGGGTCTATTCCCCGTCGTTCGGCCGAATAGACCCCACAACCTTCACTCTTGCCAGCTACTGGTCGCGACGGTGGTGCGGCCGCGCTTATCCCAGGGCGATGACGTCTTGGTGGACGAGGCGCAAGCCCGTGGAGCCACCGGCGC
>CAYGMM010000105.1:0-8354 GCA_964351035.1 uncultured Actinomyces sp. | reverse complement strand
ATGGTGCAACGGCAACCCCGCATGGCGGGTGTACGCGCGGATTTCGATCGTGTGCTGAAGCAACGCAACACCCTCCTGAAGTCAGCGGGTGCGGCGCGGCGCAGCAGTATGAGCGAGGTCGATGCCACCCTGGCCGCCTGGGATGATCAATTGGCCCGATTGGGTGCGGAAATCACCATCACACGGCGAGATCTTGTCTCGGCACTGCGGCCGTTGGCCTCGCGTGCCTATGCCGAGTTGGTCCCGGGTGGGGACACCATCGACCTGGGCTATCGCAGTGCGGTGGGTGAACTTATCGAGTCGGACCTACCCGGCATCTACAACGAAATTCTGCGTCTCCTCGCAGAGCGTCGCAAGGAGGAGATCGACCGTGGGGTGACCTTGGTCGGTCCGCATCGCGACGAGGTGGAGATCACTTTGGGTCCGGCACCACTCAAGGGGTATGCCTCGCATGGTGAGTCATGGTCGGCGGCGCTCGCGTTGCGGTTGGCGTCCTATGACCTGCTCACCGCCGAGGCTGCCGCCCCCGTGCTGATCCTGGACGACGTGTTCGCCGAGCTCGACAGCAATCGCCGTGGGCATCTCGCCGAGCGGGTCGCCGCCGCTCCGCAGGTCCTGGTGACGGCGGCTGTGGGCGGTGATGTTCCTGCGGCCCTGTCCGGCCGCTGGTACGACGTGATCGAAGGCTCGGTGACGCCGCGTGACTGATGACGACCTCGCACGGCAACTGTTCGCCCGTACCGGATCGAGCGCGTCGACTCCTGCGCGAAAGAAGCGTGCTCGCGCCCAGTACTCCTCGGCGAGTGCTGATGATCGCGATCCCAAGTCCGTCGACGAGGTGCTCGATCGTTGGATCCGCGATCAGGGTGTTGCGGCCGAGGTGGGCACAGGTTCGGTGCTCGCTCGCTGGGCGGAGATCGTCGGTGCCGACCTCGCTGATCGCGTGGTTCCGGACGGCGTACGGGAGAAGGAGGGGCAACGGGAGTTGGTGCTCCGTGCCGAATCCACCGCCTGGGCCACCCAGGTCCGCCTCCTGACTCCCCAGATCCTGGGCAGGATCCGCCAGCTCCTCGGTGCCGGCGTGGTCGATGTGATCACCGTTCTCGGCCCGGCTCCGCCGCGCGGAGCAGCCGGACCGCGCAGAGTGCCCGGCCGTGGTCCACGGGACACCTACGGCTGAGGATGGACGGCGGCTCAGGGGCTCGCAGCGTCCCGGGAGCCTTGGGCGCAACCCGGATATTGCGGATACCCCCCTGAATCGATTCTGGTTGTCCACAGCGGCCGCGCCGGGCATACATAGCGGGGTTCAACCGTTAGAATGATGCGACGCTGGCCAAGGGGCCGGTCGAGCCCGGGACTAGCCCGGATCCCGCCGAACAGGAGGCGCCCGAACCGTGTCTTATGACGCCAGTGCGATCACCGTCCTCGAGGGCCTTGATGCGGTGCGCAAGCGCCCAGGCATGTACATCGGATCAACCGGTGAGCGTGGCCTACACCACCTGGTCTACGAAGTCGTGGACAACGGCGTCGATGAGGTCATGGCCGGCTACGCCAACCGGATCGTCGTCGTCCTGCGTGGCGATGGTGGGGTCACCGTCGTTGACGACGGCCGCGGCATCCCGGTGGACGAGCACCCGGTGGAGAAGAAGCCCGCGGTCGAGGTGGTGCTGACCGTTCTGCATGCCGGTGGCAAGTTCGGCGGCGGCGGGTATTCGGTGTCCGGTGGACTCCACGGTGTTGGCGTGTCCGTCGTCAATGCACTGTCGACTCGACTTGATGTCGAGATCAAGCGAGATGGGTACGTGTGGACCCAGTCGTATCTGCGAGGTGTGCCCACCGCCCCACTCGAACGCGGTGCCGCGACTGACGAGCACGGCACGACTGTGACCTTCTGGGCTGATCCTGAGATCTTCGAAACAACCTGGTACGACGCTGACACACTGGCCCGTCGTTTCCAGGAGATGGCGTTCCTCAACCGAGGCATGTCGATCACACTGATCGACGAGCGCGTGCACGAAGGCGACAGTGATGAGGACGAGGCCACGGCGCCGCGTGAGTTCTCCTACCAGTACGACGGTGGCATTGCGGATTTCGTGCGCCACCTCAATGCGACGAAGGGCGTGGGCAATCCTTCGGTGATCGAACTCGCCGGGGCCGACGGGGAGAAGATGCTCGAGGCCGAAATCGCCATGCAATGGAACTCCGGCTTCTCCGAGTCGGTGCACACCTTCGCGAACACGATCAACACCACCGAGGGTGGCACACACGAGGAGGGTTTCCGGGCGGCGCTCACCTCCCTGCTCAACAAGTTCGCCCGTGATTGGGGCGTACTCAAGGAGAAGGATCCCAATCTCACCGGTGAGGATGTCCGGGAGGGCATCACCGCGATCGTGAGCGTCAAACTCGGCGAACCTCAGTTCGAGGGTCAGACCAAGGGCAAGCTCGGCAATACCGAGATGAAGACTTTTGTGCAGAAGGTCGTCAACGATCAACTCGGCGAGTGGCTCGAGAAAAACCCCAATGAGGGCAAGGACATCGCCCGCAAGGCGGTCAACGCCGCCACTGCGCGCATCGCGGCACGCAAGGCCCGTGATCTCGCGCGCAACCGCAAGGGACTCCTCGGCGGTGCCGGCATGCCGGGCAAACTCATTGACTGCTCGAGCCGCGAGCCCGAGGAGTGCGAGGTCTTCATCGTCGAGGGTGACTCCGCCGGTGGAAGCGCCCGTCAGGGTCGTGACCCGCGCACCCAGGCGATCCTGCCCATCCGCGGCAAGATCCTCAATGTCGAGAAGGCCCGCATCGACAAGGTGCTGCAGAACAACGAGGTGCAGGCACTCATCTCGGCGCTGGGCACCGGCGTTCACGACGAGTTCGATCTCAACCGGTTGCGCTACCACAAACTCGTGCTGATGGCGGACGCCGATGTCGATGGCCAGCACATTCGCACGCTGCTGCTGACGCTGATCTTCCGCTTCATGCCTCAACTCATCACCGAGGGCCACGTCTTCCTCGCACAGCCGCCGCTCTTCAAATTGAAGTGGCAGCGCGACACCCCCGAATACGCCTACTCCGATCGCGAGCGTGACGCGCTGGTCGAGGCAGGGATGGCGGCCGGCAAGAAGTTGCCCAAGGAGGAGGGCATCCAGCGCTACAAAGGCCTCGGCGAGATGAACGCCGACGAGTTGTGGGAGACCACCATGGACCCCGAGCGGCGCGTCCTGTTGCAGGTGACCCTCGAGGACGCTGCGCTCGCCGATGAAACGTTCAGCATCCTCATGGGCGAGGACGTCGAGTCCCGCCGCAACTTCATTCAGCGCAACGCACGCGACGTGCGCTTCCTCGACATCTGATCCACACCCACTGACTACAGGAGCACAACGTGCCTGACGAGACCACGATCCCCCCGGGCGGCCGGATCGAGCCGGTGGATCTCCAAACGGAGATGCAGCGGTCCTATCTCGACTACTCCATGAGCGTCATCGTCTCCCGAGCGCTTCCGGATGTTCGAGATGGCCTCAAGCCGGTCCATCGACGTGTGCTCTACGCGATGTACGACGGTGGCTATCGCCCGGACCGCAACTTCTCGAAGTCTGCGCGTGTGGTGGGCGACGTCATGGGTAACTACCACCCGCACGGTGACTCGGCGATCTACGACGCTCTTGTACGTCTGGCCCAACCGTGGTCACTGCGCTATCCCCTCGTCCAGGGTCAGGGCAATTTCGGGTCCATGGGCAACGACCCACCCGCTGCCCAGCGCTACACCGAGTGCCGCATGGCTCCGCTGGCGATGCAGATGGTCCGCGACATCGACGAGGAGACCGTCGACTTCGCACCCAACTACGACGGCCGCACCCTCGAACCGGTTGTTCTGCCGAGTCGCTTCCCGAATCTGCTGGTCAACGGCAGCGCCGGGATCGCCGTCGGCATGGCCACCAACATCCCTCCGCACAATCTGCGCGAGGTGGCCAACGGCGTTCAGTGGATGCTCGAGCACCCTGAGGCGACGCGTGAAGAGGCTCTGGAGGCGCTCATTGAGCGGGTGAGTGGTCCTGATTTCCCGACCGGTGGCCTGATCGTGGGTCGCCACGGCGTGGACGCCGCCCTGCGCACCGGTCGCGGAGCCATCACGATGCGTGCGGTCGTGACCGTTGATGAGGACGCCAAGGGTCGACAGATCCTCATCATCACCGAACTGCCGTACCAGGTGAACCCCGACAATCTGCTGCTGCGCATCGCGGAGTTGGTGAGCGACGGCAAGATCGGCGGCATCGCCGACGTGCGTGACGACTCCTCCTCACGCACCGGCATGCGCCTCATCATCGAATTGAAGCGTGACGCCGTCGCACAGGTGGTGCTCAACAACCTTTACAAGCACACGCAGCTGCAGGAAACCTTCGGCGCCAACATGCTTGCGCTCGTCGACGGCGTTCCACGCACCCTGTCGATCGAGCAGTTCGTCCGCTCCTGGATCACCCACCAGATCGAGGTCATCCAGCGACGCACTCGCTACCGGTTGCGCAAGGCCGAGGAGCGCGCACACATCCTGCGCGGCTACCTCAAGGCCCTCGATGCACTCGACGAGGTCATCGCCCTCATCCGTGCCTCCGCCACGGTGGAGGATGCGCGCGCGGGACTCATGGAACTCCTTGACATTGACGAGGTTCAGGCGACGGCCATCCTGGACATGCAGCTGCGTCGACTCGCTGCCCTTGAGCGGCAGAAGATCATCGATGAATACGACGAGCTCATGGCCCGCATCGCCGACTACAACGACATCCTCGCCTCCGAGGAGCGGCAGCGCACCATCGTGAGCGAGGAGTTGGCGGAGGTTGTCAACGACTACGGCGACGAGCGCCGCACCCAGTTCATCCCCTGGGATGGCGATGTCACCAACGAGGACCTCATTGCTGAAGAGGACGTTGTCATCACCATCACCGCCGGTGGCTACGCCAAGCGCACCAAGACCGATCTGTATCGCGAGCAGCGACGCGGCGGTCGTGGGGTCCGCGGGGCCGCGCTGCGCCAGGACGATGTGGTGGAGCACTTCTTCGTGACGACCACGCACCACTGGATCCTGTTCTTCACCACCAAGGGCCGGGTCTATCGCGCGAAGGCGTACCAACTGCCCGAGTCCGGTCGCGATGCCAAGGGCCAACACGTGGCGAATCTCCTGGCCTTCCAGCCGGATGAGGAGATCGCACAGGTGCTGTACCTGCGTGACTACGCACAGGCGCCGTACCTCGTGCTGGCGACCCGCAGCGGCATGGTCAAGAAGACCAAACTTGAGGAGTACGACTCCAACCGCAGCGGCGGTGTCATCGCCATCAATCTCAAGGATGACGACGAGGTCATCTCCGCGCAGTTGGTGAGCGAGTCCGATGACCTCATCTGCGTCTCCCGCAAGGGCATGTCAGTGCGATTCCACGCTGACGATGCGCAGCTGCGACCCATGGGCCGCGCGACGAGCGGCGTGATCGGTATGCGCTTCCGTGGTGACGATGCGCTGCTGTCCATGGATGTCGTGCGCCCTGATTCGTACGTCGTGACCGTGACCGATGGCGGGTACGCCAAGCGCACGCCGGTGGATGACTGGACCCCCAAGGGGCGCGGCATCCTGGGCGTGCGCGCGATGCGACTGGTCGAGGAGCGCGGAGCGCTTGTTGGCGCGGTCGTGTGTGACCTCACCGATCAAATCTTCGCCGTCGCCAATGACGGCGTGGTCATCCGGACCGGCGTTGAGGGCATCCGATCCTCGGGCCGCGACACGATGGGTGTGCGCCTGATGAACCTCGGCGACGATCGCAGCCTGGTCGCGGTCGCGCGAGCTGGCGAGTCCGAGGACGTTGACGACGTCGAGGACGTCGAGGACAACGTTGAGATCGTCGAAGGTGGCGAGGAAATCGCCCCGACGACACAGGGTGACGAGTCGGTCACGATGACCGAGAGCGACGCGCAAGACAGCGAATAGCAGCCCATCGCGGGTTACTCTGGTGCCTGACCCCATCCGGGGGCGGGCTAGATCGAGAGGGGATCGCACGTGTCGAGCACCACGGGAGCACCGACGCCGATCGGGCGCACCCTGGGCGAGGCGCCCTCGGTCGGTGCACGTGATGCCACCCCCGCGGTGGGTATCCCGGCGGTCCCTCCGGCACCAGCCCCTGCACCACCTCGCTATGAGGAGCCGGTGGTTGACCGCGAGCCACGCCAGCCGATCGCTGGCCCGCGTCGGGCACGGCTCTATCTCTACAAGGTGGACTCTTGGTCCATCGTCAAGGTCGCCTTCATGCTCGCGGTGGCTCTCGCGGTCGTCATCGTGGCGGCGTTCGCGGCTATTTGGTCGTTGCTCGACTATGCGGGCGTCTTCGCGACGCTTGCGCGCAACGTCAATGAGGTCGTCGGCTCCGGCACGACCACCTTCGATGTCGAGGCGGTGCTTGCCTTCGATCGGGTGATGGGGATCGCCGTGGTGGTGGCTGCGATGGAGATCGCTCTCGTCTCCATCTTGGCGGGGCTCTTCGCGATTCTGTACAACATCACGGTGGGCATCACCGGTGGCGTTGAACTCACCTTCACCGATTCGGTCTGACCGACGTTCACGTGACCTGCACCTCATCGCGGGGCGCTACTGCACAAAACGGGACAGTGTCGCGACATTTCTCGCAGGCTGCGCTCGGCGACCTCGGTTAGGCTCGAATGACTATTGCCACGGCAGCGACATGGTTTTGGAGGTCTGATGCCGAAGATCGTTGATCATGACGAGCGGAGGCGGCACATCGTCGATGCCCTGTGGAGGGTGGTGAATCGCGATGGGGCTAGCGAGGTTTCAGTTCGACACGTTGCTGCCGAGGCCGGTATGCCCAAGTCGAGTATCGGCCACTATGTCGGGACGATGCCCCAGCTCCTTGGCCTCGCCGTTGACGAGTTGATCCAGCAGGTGACCGAGCAGGCGATCGCCCTTGACCTGTTCACCCTGGACCAGGAGAAGGTCGTCGACGTCCTGATGACGCTGGTCCCGGTGGAGAAGGATCGGCGCAACCAATCCGGCGTGTGGCTGCTGGTGCTCTCCCAGTCGCCCTCCGACCCCGATGTGGCGGCCGTCCTGCAGCGCCTGAACGGGGCGGTCTACGAGGCCATCGTGGAGTTGCTGACCATGATGACCCGTCAGGAGCTACGCAGTGAGGAGCGGGACCTGGAGCGGGACGCCCGTCGGCTGCACGCCCTGATCGACGGCCTGTCGGTGCAGTCCCTGACCGATGCCAGCACGCGATCGGTTGACGAACTTCGCGCAGTCCTGCGCGACGAGGTCGCCGCAATGCGCTGGCCATCCGCCTCAGCAACCGTCTAGGGGACCCCGCGGGGGGCAATCCCGGGGTGTTCTGTGTAACCTAGGCGGGCTGTTGAGGGCCTATAGCTCAGCTCGGTTAGAGCGCTTCCCTGATAAGGAAGAGGTCGGTGGTTCAAGTCCACCTAGGCCCACATGAAGAAGTTGCTGCTGCTCGTGGCCCTGGCCGGAATCGGCTACCTCGTCTACCGCCAGATCCAGGCGAGCAAGGCTGAGGACGACCTGTGGACCGAGGCCACCTCGGTCCCCGACCTGACCTGATCCACTCAGGTCACGCGGCTGGTGCTCCGGCGCCCGCCGCGCAGATTGTGTGACCCCAAACCGGGGCGGGGTACGTCTGGATGACCTCCCGGCGTAACATCGTCGCGTCCCACGGGGGCTTAGCTCAGCTGGTAGAGCGCTGCCTTTGCAAGGCAGAAGTCAGGGGTTCGAATCCCCTTGCCTCCACTTTCAGATGTGCAACGCTTCCCGGTGCAGTTCGCCCGATGTGACCCGGGATCACCCGCGTTCCATGGATCTGCCCCGCTCCTCGTCACAGATGTGACGCATGACTGCTGTGCATCAGGCGCCCGTAGGGTCGGGTCCCATGGGACGCCGCACCACCGCGCTCACCGCGACTCTCCTCCTTCCCGCCACGGCTCTGCTCCTTGCCTCGTGCTCAGGCGACGCAGCTCAGAACGTCATCCAGAAGAAGCTGCACGACGACGCCATCGTCAATGCCGACCTGTGGAGTGATCGCCCCGAGATCCTCGGTGCGGGGCTCGGGTTCACAGGGATCAACGGCGTCCCCGGCCTGACTCTCGATGACCTCGAGACCAGTGAGCGCCTCGCCCGTCTGGCCGGCGGGGCGTGGAACACCGTCGAGTGCGCCGCTGACGAGGAGCCGACGCTCGGCAACTACACGGCCACCGTCACACCGGATGCGGTCGAGGGCATCTGGGGTGCGCCGACCTACTACGCCGACGGCTACCCGATCGAGTTCAGCTGGCCGGTGCTGCCGTCGACGGTTGAT
>CAYGMM010000104.1:0-8493 GCA_964351035.1 uncultured Actinomyces sp. | reverse complement strand
TGACCCCACCGATTGTCTGGAAGTACCCGCCGAGGACGAATTTGCCATCCGGCTGCATAGCGATGTCCATGACGCCGTTGTCGAGGACAAGACTAAGTGAACTGTCACGACTGCCATTTGCGTTGAGACGCGCCAGATACTTCTGCGTCACACCACCGACCGTCTCAAAGTTCCCGCCGATCAACATCTTGCCACCGGCTGCAGGTTGAATGACACGAACACTTAGGCGCCATATCTCAGAGTGACTTAGGTTCGCGTTGAAAGTCGTGTCCAGGGTGCCGTCGGCATTGAGACGTGCGATACCTCGTCGAGTCTGCCCGTCGACGATGAAGAAGGTGCCGCCGATAAGGATCTTGCCGTCAGCCTGCAGGGCAATCTCATAGACGCTCCCATCCGCGATAGAGGGTGTGAACGACCCATCGAGGCTGCCGTCGGGGTTCAAGCGCGCCAAAGTGCGGGCGGCCTGCCCGTTGACATTCGGGAACCACCCACCAATGAGGATCTTGCCATCTGGCTGGACGACGACAGCACTGACGCAGCAGTCGACCATCGGCGCAAAGGTCTGGTCAACCCAGTCAGCCGACGACGCCCGCGCCTCCTCCAACGGCGTCACAAGCCCGATCGACTGGCCGACCATGAGAATCATCGCGAGCAAGACGCCCGCGCGCCAGCGGAAGCGACGTGCGGCCATCGACCAATCGTTACGGAGGTTGCGTGAGGAGCGAGAGCCAAGGACAACTCAACTCACACAATGTCTACCTACGTAGACACAATTCCCGGGCGGAATCTCCAGCGCAGCGAATAATGGACACGTGCCCCAAGCCGAGTCCCTGCGCGTCCTGGTGGTGGAGGATGACGCCTTCACTCGGATGACGCTTGCCACCGTGGTGGAGTCACTCGGTCACGTGATCGTCGGCCAAGCAGCGACCGTGGTGGAGGCGATGGACTGCGCCCGCGACACGAGGCCGGATACGGCCCTGGTGGACCTGGACCTCGGCCCCGGACCCACCGGCATCGATGTGGCGCATGGTTTGCGTGGCCTGCTACCCGAGATGGGCATCGTCGTCCTGTCGTCGTACGCCGATATCCGGGTCATGGGCAAGCGAGCACGGCCGCTGCCTGCCGGTGCTCTCTTTGTGTCCAAGCAGGACCTCGCAGACAGTACGGTGCTTGATGAGGCAATGCGCGCCAGCATCACTGGTGAGGGCGATGGGTCATGGACCAGCTTCGCAGTGGACCTCACCGACCAACAGTTGGAGATCATGCGCCTTGTCGCCAGCGGCCTATCCAACGACGAGATCGCACGACGCCTGTGGCTGACCGAGCCGAGTGTGCGACGGTCCATCACGCGCATCCTGCGCAAACTCGACATCCCCACGACGGACGCGACCAACGCTCGCGTCATGCTGACCCGCGCCTACACCGACCTGGCGGGTCGATCCGTGTCCGATGGCTAGCCCCGATCTCGACGCGAGCCTTGCCGACCGCCTCGGCGGAAGATGGGCGATCTCCTGGCAGGCGTCCGCTATCACGATCCCTCTTGCGATTGGGGTCGTCGCACTGTCGGTCCAGGCGTCGGAGGACCCCCTCGCCTGGTCCTTGATCGCCGTAGCCGCCGTCGCCGTAGGCGGCGCGTGGACCTACCTCATGCACCGAACGCTCTTCCGCAATCGCGCGGCCCAGCCCGTCGCCCTGCCCGTTGTGATAACAACGACCGTCATCATCGCCCTGCTTTACGTGGGGACCATGGTGGCCCTCGGATTGCTCCTGCACCTTTTCGACTTTGAGGGAGCCGCTTCGCAGTTCTTGCCGCTCTTGGTCTTGGTCATTGCCTGGGGGCCCCTCTTGAATCTCGTGCTGGACTCCCAGTGGCGATTCCGCACCCAGCGAGAGGAATTGGTTCATCAGGCGGTGCAGTTGCAGGTGGCTAGTGCGCAGGAGATCGATGTGCTGCAGGAAGTGAGGGACTCCGTTCACAGGCAGATCGGAGAGCAGGTCAGGTCGTCCAATGCCGGATTGATTCGTCAAATCGAGGACTTGATGAACTCTGGCGACGCCGAGGTCGGCACGCTCGCCGACGAGTTGCGCAGTACGGCAGATCAGACGGTACGACCGCTGAGTCATGAATTGGAGGATCGTGCCCGTCGTCGGCATCGCACCCCGGGACCTCTCACCGCCTTGGCCAATATCGTTCGCTATCAGCCATTCCGTCCACTGGCAGTGAGCATTCTCTATGCGGTGACCGCGCCTCCTCGGGACGTCGCCCTCTATGGCGCGACGTACGCCTTTGGCGTCATGCTGGTGACCATCGCGTTCATCTTCGCGATCATGACGCCGCTCAACCAGGCGATGGATCGCTGGCCGCAGCATCACGCGTCGATCTATCTGGCGGGCCTGGCCGTGATCCAAGCGCCCACCGTCTTGCTTGCTCCCATCCGCGAACAGGTCACCGGGGAAACAATTCCCTCCTCACAGCTCCTGGTGACCGTCGTGTTCGGAACGATTTTGGTCCTGGCGACTTCGGCGTTCGGATCATGGAACCGCACCCGCAAGCAGGTGATCGCCGACTTCCAGCGGGAGGTCGATGAGGATACCCTCGCCACTCTCGCCCGAGGCGAGGCACTGGCGCAGGCGACGATGGATGCGGCGCTGGTGTTGCATGGCAGCGTGCAAAGCTCCCTGTACGCGTGCGCCTTGACGATCGATGAGGCATCGCGTCGAGGAGACATCGTCGAGGTCAACCGGGCCCTCATGCAGGCGCGGGCGATCCTCGAGGCACCCCCCACTCAGCGGGAGCGAGCCGAGCCAGCCTCCCTGAGTCAGTCGATCGACCAACGTACGGCGCAATGGTCCGGTTTGGTGGACCTGACGGTCAGTACCGCTTCCGGTGTCGACGTGATCGCGAACCCCCTCGCCACACACGTGGCCGATGTGGTGGAAGAGGGGATCGCCAATGCCGTTCATCACGGAGCAGCGACAGCGATTCAGGTCGAAGTCACCACCGACGACGCCTCGCTGATGATCGTTGTGACCGATGACGGACGGGGGCCGCAAGGCGGATCGGCTGGCATGGGCAGCCGCCTCATGGGTCGATACGGAGCTCGCTGGAGGCTCACCAAACACGAACCAGGATCGATGCTGATGGTCGAGATTCCCCTTGATGACGATGGCTCAACGCCAACTGCCGGGGCCGGCTACTAGGTCGGGGATCGCGGAAGCACGGATTCGGCTGGGAAAACCGGCCGTTTGGTGAGATGGATCTCACGAGTGCTGGACCATAGGGGGAGGCACTCCACACCCGTCGAAATCCACCGCCCACCGGCGGAACCGGAGCAGGGTGAGCGCCGTCACCTTCTGGGGAAGGCCCGCCCACCGGGCCAGTGAGCAAGAGGATCCTTTCGATCGTGTCCAGCACCGCCCACGACAGGGGCACCCGCACACCCGGCACCCTCGTCCGGGATATTTCGCGCACCGTCCAGGACACCCTTGACGGAGCCGTCCGGCGCGCGCCGTCAGGCTCCATCACCCAGCGCATCCTCCGCTCCATCGCCCTGACCTGGGCCACCGTCTGGCTCATCGGGATCACCGCGATCGCCGCGTGCACCGCGTGGGTCGGTGCATTGCTGCTCGATCTGAGCAGCCCCGTGCCCGCCGCCGTTGGTGCCGTCATCACCGTGGCTCTCTCCCTGAATCGTTCGATGCGGACCGGCCTGTCGCTCGTGGGCGCGACGGCAGTCGCTCTCGTGGTCGCCTTCGTCCTCTACCAGGTCTGGGGCCTGCACGTCTGGACCGTCGGCGTACTCGTCATCGTCTCGCTCGTCGTGGGTCGACTGATGCGCCTCGGGCCCGAAGGATCGCTGCAGATCCCCGCCACCGCGCTCTTTGTCTACGTCATGGGTGAGGCCCTGACCGACGACCTCATCATCAGCCGCATCGTCGCCACTCTGCTCGGGGTCGCGATCGGCCTGCTCTTCTCCTTCGTGGCGCATCCCGAGCGTCCCGAGGAGCGGATGACCGAGCGCATGTCCGAGCTCGGCAATCGACTCGGCAGCCTCCTCATCGCGATGGGCGAGGTCTCCGACGTGTCCTTGAATCGCCGCCAGGCCACCGAGTGGCTGACCGAGGCCCGCAAGCTCGCCGTCGAGACTCGGCAACTTGGTGAGGAGATCGAAGACCTCGGCCTCGGGCGGCGATTCAGCGTCGGCAACGAGCGCAACGTCGGCCGAGCGATCCAGGATCAGTTCGCGATGCTGCAGCAGACGAGCGATCACGTCAACACCATCGCGCGCGGCTTGTTTGACGCGACCTCCGGTGGTGCCGTGCGCCTTCCCGAGGGGTTCGGGCAGATGCTCTCCTCGACCGGTGCCGCCATCGCCGTCCACGCAGACTCGCTCGATCGCGCGATGGCCGACGATGATCCGCCGACCGGCGTACTCGAGGCCCTCGTCGTGGTCAAAGAGGAGCGCAGCCGCTCCGTGGCCGAGTTGAAGAGCATCGACGACACCGGTGCGCTGCTGCTCGGTGGCGCCCTGGTCAATCAGGTCGACCAGATGGCCAAGCGCCTCGCCGGCAACCACGGTCGCTAGTCCCTCTAGGCTGCCCGCGTGCGCGCAGTTGTGTACGACGCCATTGGTGCTCCGTGGCGCGTTGACGACGTACCCGATCCCACTCCCCCGGAGGACGGGGTCGTCCTCAAGGTGGAGGCGGCCGGTCTGTGCCGAAGCGACTGGCACGGCTGGCACGGCCACGACAACGTTTCGATGTTTCCGCACGTACCGGGCCATGAATTCGCGGGAACCGTCGCCGCCGTAGGCCCGGGGGTCACGCGATGGCGTGTGGGTGATCGCGTCACCGTCCCCTTCGTGTGTGCCTGCGGTCGGTGCCTGGTCTGCGAGTCCGGCAACCACCAGGTCTGTCCGCATCAGTGGCAGCCTGGCTTCGACGGCTGGGGCGGTTTCGCTGAGTACGTCGCGCTGCCCGCCGCCGATGTGAACCTGGTTCGGCTTCCTGCGTCCATTGGATTCGAGGTGGCGGCGGCCCTCGGTTGCCGTGTGGCCACGGCCTATCGAGCAGTGGCCACGATTGGCCGAGCGAATGCCGGTGATTCCGTCGTCGTACACGGGGCCGGGGGCGTCGGTCTGGCTGCCGTGATGATCGCGCGTGCCCTGGGCGGGCGCGTGGTCGTCGTCGATCCGTCGGAGGACGCGCGCGCGGCGGCCCTGGGCCTGGGTGCGGCTGCTGCGCTGGCTCCGGGAGACGACTTGCTCGATGCCATCGTCGCGGCCACCGATGGCGGACCGACGTTGTCCATCGATGCGATTGGTGATTCGGCGACGTGCCGCACGTCCATTGAGAGCCTGCGGCCGCGCGGCCGCCATGTACAGGTGGGGCTGCTCCCCGCGGGGACGGCTGTCGACCCTGTCCCGATGCACCGTGTGGTGGCGCGCGAACTCGAGGTCCTCGGCAGCCATGGCCTTGCCGCTCACGACTATCCGGAGCTGCTGCAGCTGGTCGAGTCCGGTCGGCTGCGCCCCGATCTGCTCATCGGTCAGACGATTGATCTCGACGGCGTACCCGACGCCTTCGGCCGGATCAACACCCCCGATCAACCCCCCGGCATCACCATCGTTCGGAATTAACCACCTTCTTTGCAGTTACCGTGGGCAAATCGCCCACAAAACCGCGGCAACTGCAAAGAAGGTGAAAGGACTCCTACCGGGGGAAGTCGGCGAGGGTGTCGAGGAACATCTGACGCACCCGTTCGACCTCCGGACCGATGTCCTCGCGAGTCCAATCGGTCGTCGGGATCGGCGGCAGCACCGCGACGTCGAGCCGACCGGATGAAATCAACACCCCGTGCGACGGCATCAACTCACCAGCATTGCGGATGACGATCGGCACGATCGGTACGCCGGCCTGCATGGCGACGTGGAAGGCACCCTTCTTGAACGGCCCGAGCCGCGGCGTCGCGGACCGAGTCCCCTCCGGTGCCATCGCCAGCGAGCGGCCTTCGCGCAACGCCTTGACCGCAGGCTCGAGCGCCTTCTTGGCCTCCTCAGTGTTCGCCCGGTCGACGAAGGCGACATCGGCGAGCCATCCCAGCGGTGCAAAGACCGGGTCGTTCTTCAACTCCTTCTTGGCCACACCGGTGAAGTCCTCGCGCAGCAGCGCCGCGAGGATGATCACGTCGAGTTGGCTCTGGTGATTGAAGATGAAGACGGCGGGACGCTCGGCCCAGAGGTTCTCCGCGCCGACGACATCCATCTCGACACCGGCTGCGGCGAGGGCCAACTCTGAGCCCACCGACGCCGTGACCCCGATCGCCGTTCCGCGATCCCGATTGACCGCACCGAGGGCCAGCCCCGCCACCAAGCCCGCCGCCGCACCGGCGTAGGCCGCCGCACTGCGCACGACCAACTCCGGCGACAGGTGCTGCGGCCGACTGAGCCGTGCCATCGGCCAGCCGCGTTCCGCCGCGGCGGCCGCGAGTTCATCGGTGGGATTGAGCGGACGCGGTCGACCCACCGTCGCCAGATAGATCAGATCCTCCGTGCCGTTGCCGTAGGCGAAGGACTGCGCAAGATCGATGCCCCGCTCGGCGGCGAACTCGCGCACCGCGGTGGCCTTGGCCTCGCCCCACAGGATCGGCCCATCGACCAACCCGGTGAGTACGCCGTCCCGGCTCTCCAGCCGGGTGCACAGCACATCGTCGATGTCGAGATCGCGCGCCGCGGCCGTCGTTTGGAAGGTCAGCGCCGACGACGCTATGACCACCGTGTGGCCGCGTCGCTTGTGCGCTTCCACGAGCAGGCGCGCCTCGGGGAAGATCATCTGCGCAATGCTCTTGCGGAAGAGGCGTTCCCCCATCTTGTCGACGTCGTCGACCGTCCGACCACCGAGGGCGCCGACCGCGATTTCCACGAGTCGGTGCACATCTCGCCCGCGCATCTCCACGTTGACGCTCTCGGCGACCGACTTGAGCAACTCCTGTGTGCCCACGTCACGCGCCATCAGTCGATCGCGGAAGTACGCGACGGCGGAGTAGCCGTCAATCAAGGTGCCGTCGAAGTCAAAGAAGGCCGCAATGTGCGGACCCTCCGGCGACGTTTCGATCTCGGCGAGCAGGCCGTCGATGTCCGGCACTCTCAACCCCTTCGCATGATGCGGGAAACGGTGCGTCGACCGTCACCCTCGATTTGGGCCATGGCAGCGCGTCGTACGACGCCGATGCGCTCCACCGCCTCCTGCAATTCGTCACGGAAATCCTCACGCGCCTTGCGCAGATCCGCACCACCGACGCCGAGCAGACTCCTGTTGTCCGCGAGCTTCATCGCGCCCTGCATGAGGTCCCGCGAGATCGACTCCGGGCTGTGCAGGCGATGCATCAGCCACGACTGTCGGGCGATGCCGAGGCACTCCTGCACGAAGGCGTCCTGATCGACCGGCGCCCCGGGCTCGCACTCGGCCAAGCGCTTGGCCACGACCAGGTACGCCTCGAGGAAGGGACCGATGATGCGGTGCGACACGTAGAGATGGGATTGGTCGAGCGCGGCCAGAACCTGGTCGCGGCCCATGTCCTCGGACTCCCAACCCGGGCGGGCGAGGTCGACCTCACGGCGGATCTGCTCGGCGAAGTCACGCTTGCGCGGGAAGAAGAACTCGAACTTCAGCAGGTCGCGAAGTTGAAGCGCCTCCTGCCAGGTGCGCTCAACGACATCGCCGCCTGTCTCAGCTCCCGCGAGCAGCGCGTTCTCCGCAATGGCGCGATAGACGAACCAGTGCGCAAGCGTGTTGCGATAGAAGGCCGCCTCGTGGAAACGATCGGGCGCCACGGCGTACACCGGCTCGGTGCCACCGTCGTAAACCTCGACGACACCCTCGCGCTGAAGTGTGCCGAGAGCCTGACGCAGGCCATCGGGTCGAGCGAGGTCGATGTTGGAGGTCATCGGCAAGCCGCGCTCACGCACGTAGGACAGCAGTGGATCGAGGACGTCGAGCAACTCCCCCAGGGTGAGCGCCCGACCGTCGTTGTCGAGCAGGGCAAACGTGATGAGCGCTGACGGCGTGATCGGTGTCGCGTCATTGATGCGGTTGGCAATCTCGAAGGCCACGCGGGGTACGACGGTCGTGGGATCAGCGGAGCCAGCGCGCTCGCGCGCATCCTCGACGACGCTTTGGAGGGAGAGGGGTTCACCGAAGCGCACGTGCACCTGGCCGCGCCGGATCGACTGTGCCTTGGCGAAGCCGTACAGCCAGCGGAAACTCTCAGGCGTCTTCTTGCCGCCACCGTCCTCGAAGGAGATGGCCTCCACCTCATGCTGCTGGTCGTAGACGATCGACACCGGTACGACGTACACGTCCTCCGGCGATGCACCGGCCGGACGCTCGGACTCGTTCTCCACGAAAGCGTCGAGGAGATAGCGCAACACACCCATGCGCGGCGGGCGCAGTTTGCCGGTGCGCGTGCGACCACCTTCGAAGTACCACTCGAGA
>CAYGMM010000103.1:0-8494 GCA_964351035.1 uncultured Actinomyces sp. | reverse complement strand
CTTGGTGCTCACTCGGTCTCGACCGGCCAGATCCCTTCTGCGCCGGGTGACTGAAGGGTGAGCCGTGGCTCCTCGGATATCCATCTCCAGCCTCCTCGCGGCCGGCCTTGTCGCAGGCAGCCTGAGCATCGCGGCGGTGCCCACGGCCTTTGCCGTGGATGCGTCGTCGGCGAGCAGTGCCACCAACGCGACGAACGATCAGGTCCAGGGCCCGCGCGGCGGCGAGAAGATCGTCAAACTCCCCTCCGGCACGTGCCTCAAGGCTGTCCCGGAGGGCCTGGTGCAGTTCCAGGGCCCGGGTGGCATGCAACTGACCGCACGCGTACGTCGTTCCGGCTCGATCAAACTCCTCACCGTCGTGTCCGGCACCGGCAGCGTTGGCGGTGTCAAGGTGCGGCCCCGCGACGTCAGCGGCGAGCTGACCTGGCGCAGCGGCAAGAGCAAGTCCGATCCCGGCACGATGACCGGCTCGGTCTCGGTGGAACTCACCAACCACCCCAAGGTGGTGCGCGACTGGGCGCAGACCGTCGATATGACTGCTCAGCCCAGCGACTGCGGGTGGGCTGCCACCGTCGTCCTGCGCGCCAAGGGAGTGGGAGCCTCACTCGACCTTCGCGGACCCGTGGCCAAGGACGGCAGTTATGAGTTGCGCGGCTCAGGCAAGGTCGGCATCGCGCGTACCTCTGTGCCCGTCACCGGCTGGCTGCGCAGCCCAAACAAGGCCGGCTATGACCCCACGACCAGTCGCGTGGAGCGTTCGCGCGAGACCACCTGGCGCATCACCGGCTCCACCAAGCGCGACGTGCGAATCCCAGGGGCCCGTATCGAGAATGCGAGCCTCTCGCTGACGAACAACGCCGGCCTGGTCCGCGGCACCGGCACCCTCCAACTCGAGGTGCCGCGACTGACCGCGCCGGCCGTCCTGCAGGTCGCCGGATCCGACACATGGACCGCCGCCGTCGATGGCTCCAACCGCCGCCTGTGGGTTGTGCCCCAGACCGAGGGACTCGAGGTGACGACCGGCAAGCTGACCGGGGCCATCGGCATGCGCAAGGGCAGTCCGCTGTGGACTCTGCGGGCACCCGGCACCGTGGCGATCGATGAACTCGACTACGCCACCGAGGTCGGTTTCACCGGGCCGCTGCAGTACACCGTCGAGGCCAAGGCGGCGGTCGGCACGATCCTTGATCTACCCGGCATGTCGCCGTGGCAGGGCATCCCCACCAAACTCACCATCAACCCCAAGGGCATCACCGGCGCGATGACCGTCGCACCCCCCGGTGACCTCCTGCTCAACATGGGCCCGCGCTGGAAGGCCCTCACGGCCTACGCCGTCCTGCCCGTGCCCGGTCAAGGCTGGACCTTCACCGCCGGACTTACCCACACCCTGCGCTCGGGCAAGGGCGCGATCCGCTTGACCGGTCCGGTCGTCGGCAACGGCGTCGATCTCACCGGCTCGGGCACACTCGAGGTGTCGGACACGCTGGTGCCGGTCCACGGCTACTACCGCACGACGAGCTTCGTCGATGGCTCCACGCCCGTCTGGGCCCTGGCGGCGTACCCCGGTGAGGCCGACGGCGGTCGCATCCCGCTGGAGGGTGGTGCCGGCATGGTCGGCGGAGTCTTCATCTTCGACGGCGACGGCGCTCAGCCGGTTTCCACCATCCCGGATGCCCCATCAACCTCACCGGCGTCCGCCCGCCCGACCGTCGTACGACCGAGTGACAGCACCGATGACACCTCCAGCAGCGCGTCGTCCACCGTCACCATCTCGGGTACGACGACGGTGCAGTTGACCGAGACCGGCGACGACACTTTCTATCTGCCGGTCGACTACTCCTACACCGACTCCGACAACTGGACGGCCACCGCGGCGGGCACAACGCCATCGAACGTGTACAGCCCCTTCACCGGTCTGGAGATCCCCGAAACAGACTTCACCGGCACCGTGACCGACACCGACGGCACCGAGACGTGGGATGTGTCGATTGCCATGCAGACGTGGCAGAACTTCGCCAACGGGGTGAATTATCAGGGTGGGTTCGACATCTCGAACTACTGCACTCTGGATGCCGACGAGTGCCCGCCGGATAGCACCGACGACAGCAACACGATCTTCCTGAGTGGTACGTCGACCTTCACCTTCGACGACACCAGCATCCCGACCGTCTACGCGACCGGATCCTTCGTCTCCGACGGCAGTTGGGCCCGATGGGACGCCGTAGCCACCGAGCCGGTGACCTTCGACGACATCACCATGAGCAACGCCGATGTGACCATCTGGAAGGGCACGCAGGGCGACGCCAATCCGGATCTGGTGCTGCCGGACCTGTCGGATCTCAACGGCGATAACGGCATGAGCCTGGAGTTCTGCGCCGAATTCACCGTGACGATCCCGGACGTGGACACCCTGAACACGAACGGATGCGCGGAGTACAGCCCCGACGGCGTCGTCATGGGTCAACTCAACACCGGTGGTTCGGTCGAGCCCGGCGACTACAACGGGATCAGTGTCGAATCAGCCCTGTTGAGCGGTTGGACCTGGAACGGTCTCGACACCGTTGAGACTGTCTTCCTCAACGGCGTCGAAATCGCCGCCGAGACCGACGTCAACTACCTCACCGGTGCCGTCGTGGTGCCCGGCAATGTCATGCATGACTTCGGCACGGGCACCTCCTCGGACACCACGATCACCGTGACCGGTTCCTTCACCGACTCCAGCGACTTCACCCTCGACGGCACCATCCCGGTCAACCTGTCCGGGTCGGGCTTCACGCTGCAGGAGATCCTCATCAGCATCGCCAAGTCCGGTGATGACTTCTCCTTGAACTTCGATGCCGAGTGCGACGTCGTCATCAGCGGCAATCACTTCCCGCTCGATGTCTACATCGGCTACGAGAGCACCGACGCCGAGACGATCACGGTCGGCCTGACCGCCACCGGCACCGAGAGCACCTCGAATGAGGGCACGATGGACTTCGTCACCCTCATCCCGACGGGTGACTTCGAACCGACCAACGCCTCCATCGTCGACGGGACCTTCGACGGGGCATTACCCCCGAACATCCCCAACGACGGTGGCTTCGAGCGGTCGAGCACAGCGGGCGACCTGGTGACGAACGGCGACTTCGAGGACGGCGTTGGCCTGAATGCCTTGACCGACGGGGACTTCGAAGACGGGACGTCGGGCAACATCCTCGCTAACGGTGACTTCGAGTCCACTGATCTCCTCGTCAACGGCTATTTCGAGGACAACAACGGCAGCCTGCTGGGCTGGGCGCCCACCTCAACCGGATTCACCGCGACGACGGCGGCCGGCACGGCCGTCGGCCCGGACGACGAGGGCGACTACATCGCCGTGCTCACCAACTCCTCGGCGAGCAGCAATACGACCGGTGGTCTCGCACAGACCATCCCGATGCCGTTGAACAACACGGCCGTCAGTGTGTCGGCCTGGGTCGAGTCAGCTGGCTCGACGTCGACGCCGTTCCATATCGCGCTGACCGGGGATGGGTGCTCGACCACCCTCTCCACCCTGGGCACCACGGTGACCGCACCGACAGGCTCGTGGGTGGAGGCCACCGCCTCCGCGACGGTGCCGAAGGGCTGTGACTCGATCACGGTGACCCTCGTGCCGGAGACCAAGGGAGCCGTCGTCAACCTGGACGCGGTGGAGTTCTCCATCACCGACGCGTCGGGCGCCACCACCCTGCCCTCAGTGTGGCGGCCCAACCTCATTGCCCCCTTTGATTCCCTCACCACCACCCCCTTGCTGTCCGGCTACACCAGCGGCATCGCGGTCAACTCGACGTATCCAGGCACGCTGCAGTCGAACAACAACTACTCGTGGATGCTCTACTCCGACACCACCGGTTACACCCCGGGTGACTTCGACATCTCCTACAAGACGTATTTCATCGGTAGCAGTGGCAACAACACGCAGGATGCCAACTTCGGCTTCTGGCTCGATGACGACTACAGCGACATGAACGGCTACTGCTTCGCCCTACACAGCAACGATGGCAATGGCGGCTTCCGGCAGGACTGCAACGACAAGAACGATTCGCTCACCAAGATCAGCAAGGTCAGCCGGAGCACCTGGTACGAAGTGCGGTTGACCGCGGTCGACGGCACGGTGACGGCCTATGTCACGGACGTGGACTCCAACGAACTTGTCGCCACGTCCTCCATCACGGTGACGGATCCTCCCGGTGGCCTCTTCGGCCAGGTGCGCAGTCAAGGCAATGCCGACAATGGCTTCCTCTGGGACGACGTCACGTTCTATTCGCTACAGAACGAGGTGGGCCAGCAGGACGCGGCCTACGCGCCGAACAAGGTCATCTACGGCGACGGACTCGCGCACTCCGGCGACGGCTACGCCAGCCTGACCGCCAATGGCATCTCCGGTGCTCCCTTCCAGTACTCCACGGGGGAATACCCGGAGGCGGGTTCGACGTACAGTTACTCGGCTTGGCTGCGGTCAACGAGCGGTTCGATCTCGGGGACGTTGACGCTGGATGCCACCGGCGGTGACAGTGATGAGGACGCCAGCACCGCCTTCACCGTGGGAACGCAGTGGACGCAGGTGGGTGTCAATCTCACCGTTGCCGATGACGACCACACCGACGTGCGACCGGGTCTGACTATCACGTCAACGGGATCTGCCCAACTTATGGTCGACGACCAACTCCTGCAGGAGGTGCCCTGGCTACCGGTCGGCACCACGACCATCGCGGTCACGGACACCGAGGCCTACTCGGGCACACAGTCCTTGGCCCTGCTGGACTACACCCAGGGCTCGCAGGCGGAATATACCTTCGCCGAGCCCCCGGCGAGCGGTTCCACCGTGGTGGTCACCGCCTGGGTGATGACCACGGGACCGGCTGTCTCGGCCGAGCTCCTGATCGAAGAGGAGTCGGGGACCACCAAGGAGGCCTTCACCGCGAACGGGACCTGGCAGCAGATCACCGCGCAGCGCACGATGCAGGGCGGCACCGACGACATGGTGATCGGCGTGCAAATGAACGGTGGCCAGCAGGCTCCCGTGTATGTCGATGACGTCGTGGTGACCGTGTCTGGGACCAACTCCAGCGAAGCCGTGGTCGGTGCGCCACCCGCGCCGGAGGGCTGGACCGCTGAGCAAACCTGCTCGGGGGCGACGGTCGATGACACAGCGGTTGTTTCGACCTCGGCCAGCAATGCCCACACCGGGAGCGGATCGATGATGGTCACTCCGGACTCCGGCTGCACGATGACGGACACGTGGGTGACCGATGACACGCCAAGCATCGGTGCGACGTGGAACTCGACCGTCTGGCTGCAAGGCGCCGGTTCGACAGCCACGGTGACGCTCAGCAGCGGTGCGAACTCGGCGAAGAAGACCGTGAACCTCACCGGGACCTATCAAGCGGTCACGCTGTCCCTGCCCATCACGAGCAGCCCCGGTCCGCTGACCTTGTCAGTGGCCGTCTCTGGCGCGACCGCCTACGTCGATGATGTCTCGATCACGCAGACGGGTCTGGCGCTGGTGGATGACTGGACAGAGAGCACGACCGGCAGTTATGTCGGTGTCTTCGGCGTTGATGACTCCACGGCGGCGTACGACGGCAGCGGCTATCTCTACCTCACCAACACCGGGTCATCGACGGCGAACGTCTTCCTCGACGACGACAGCTACACACCCGTCGTCGGGACGGCCCACGAGATGTCCTTCTGGTACCGGTCCCTGGCCGGCTCAGGCAATGGCGCCGCAACCCTCGAGACACTCGACTCTTCCGGCAACGTGCTCGACACCTACACGGTGAATTTCCCGGCAGCGCCGACGTCGACATGGGAGTTCGTCTACCTCAGTCTGCCGATCACGAAGTCGACCGCGGTGACCATGCGCACACAGATCGGTATGCCCGGCCTAGCGACCTTCGCCATTGACGATGTAGAGAGTCGCGACGTCAACAGTTGGTCCGCGCTGCAACCAAAATCCGGCAAGGCATCCATCACCATCATCGACGGCGTCGCCGATGCTGCCGATGGCATGAACTACCTGCGCACGACCATGTCTGCTGCCGGTGGTGGTGTCACCGACACCATCACGGTTGACACCGACGGCGATGCCATCTCGGTGACGGCCGGTGAGACCTACCAACTCCAGGCGTACGTGCGGTCGACGACTGGGGCCAGCATCGGGGGAACCCTGTCTCTCGCCACCGGTGCGGGTGACCGGGTTGGCGCCAACTTCACCGCGACAGCGGATTGGACCGCGGTCGAGGTCGAACTCACCGCGACGCAGTCGTCCACGTCGCTCATTCCGCAGGTCACGCTGTCCACCGCCGGCCAACTCGACGTGGACGCACTCACCCTGATCCCGGTGCTCATTGAGCAGAGCGATCCGTGGTCGCCGATCGGCGGCGGCGTGAAGTGGCAGGTGGTCGAGGATCCGGCGAACGCGCATGACAGCAGCTATGGCGTCATGGAGTTCACCGCCTCCCAGCCGAATACCGGCGTTCAGCACGCCGTCGATCAGTCAAGCAATGTGGGTGACGAGTTCAGCGTCAACGCGTGGGTGCGCTCCTCATCCGCCACGACGCCGGTGTCCGGATTCGTCCAGGTCACGACCGTGGGCGGAACCAATGAGGTGTGGAAGCAGAACTTCACCGCCGACGATACGTGGACGAGTGTCAGCATCCCGATGACAATCGCCCAGGCCGGGCACACCGGCTTCGAGGTGGCCGTCTTCTCATCGACAGCCAATGTCATGGTCTATCTCGACGACGTCACAATGCAGCAGAACCTGTGGACCGCGTCTGCCGGAGCAACGCAGACCATCGTGTACGACGGTGCTTCCGCCCAGTCCGGCACCAGCTACATGGAACTCAGTTACACCGGCTCTGGATCGGGCTCAAGCTACTACGACATGCCGGCCAGTGAGGACATCGGCAATGTGTACGCCGCCGGAACGACGTGGATCGTGACGGCGTACCTGAAGTCGAGCTCGACCACGGCGCTGGCAAGTGGGCAGTTGTCGCTGAGTGATCCGGCATCGTCGTCCACTCCCCAGTCCTTCAGCGTGGGGGAGGAGTGGACGGCGGTCACCGCGTCGTACACGGTTGGCTCCTCGGATCTCGATGACCTGCGCGTGCAGGTCTCTGTCTCAGGGTCTTCCGTGCCGGTCGACGTGGACTCGATCACCATCTCGGACGGCACCCCACCCCCGGATGGCATCACCACGCCGTTGCCGCACCCGGATTCGGGTTACCTCTACCTGTGGGATGAGGCCTTCGGCATCCCGGGGGCGCACCTGTGGGCGGCGAGTGCGCAGGTGGACTTCAGCGATGGCCTCCCGGGCCTCGGGGTGAGCGCCACCCTCTATCAGGATCCGACGAAGATGTCGTCGATCATGATGGGCACCGACTGGATCAAGGGCGACATGGCGGTCAACTTCAGTGAGTCAGACCCCTGCTTCCTCTTCGACTTCGATACGACCGGAGACTCCGGTATCTCGGTGGGCGGCGGTGTCTTCACGGCGACGGACTTCTCCATCGATTTCGCCCCGCAGGGCTGCCAGGTCGGTTCCTACACGTTGACACAGGGTGCGGCGATCAGTTTTGACGGCTCGCTCGGTGATGCGGCCATCTACTTCGACATGGCGATCACGGAGGACGAGAACGGTCCGGTCTTCTCCGAGGACATCGGCATCACGGATATGACCCTGGGCGGGATCGACTTCAAGGAGTCTGAGCTCAGCATCTACATGTCGACCACGGACGACTCGGTGAGTCTGGTGAGCGACATGGTTCTGTCGGCGGGGACCTTTGATGGCTCGTACGACCTCACCGTGAACGAGGACGAGCTGCAAATGGATGGAGGCGTTTCGCTCACCGATTGGAGTTTCGCGGGTGGTGGCTTCGACGTCCAGGAGTTCGATTTCGACATGTCGATGACGGTGCCCTTCGGCTCCGGGACGTGTGGCAGCTTCTCCTCCGACACCAGTGGCCTGATGGAGATGGCGTCGAAGACGTCGCTGAGTTTCACCGGTGATATCGCGATCGACTGTGGCGAACTCAAGACGCTGCTCCTGGAATACGACTACAGCCACGGTGGCATCAGCGAAACCTTTGAGTTGGACTATGACTCCGATACCGGCGAGCTTGCTGGCGGCGTGAGTTTCACCTTCAACCGCAGCACCTCATGGAAGTTCTGGTTCCACCGTTACAACCGGCACCCGTACTTCAACATCTCGCTGGACTACTCGATGGATGTGAACGACCCGGCGAGCACGCTGGAGGCGACGCTCAGCGGCACGGTGAGTGTGTCCGGCGGCAGCGGGTCGCTCAGTTGCACGCTGGTGGCCGGTTCCGGTACCGACTGGGCCGACGATCAGTGCAGCCTCGAGGTCGACATCAAGATCGGCGGCGGCCACACCTACAAGGCAAGCTGGTAACTCCTTCCGCACCCTTGTGGGAAATGGTCGTTAAGTCGCCGAGATAGCAACCACAAC
>CAYGMM010000102.1:0-8548 GCA_964351035.1 uncultured Actinomyces sp. | reverse complement strand
CCCGCCTGGCGCAGCCCCTGGGCGTAGCCGACCATCCAGGCCATGAACCACTCGCCACCCCCGCCAAAAGCCACGGCACGGGGAGCTCCGGTGCCAATCGAGCCGCACTCCGCCATCGTCTGAATCGCCATGGGGCGACCCTAGGGCCAGTGAGATCCGCCGGTGCGGCATTTGGCGCCTCGTCCGGGTCGACGGCCGGTTGCGTCGCAGCCACCCCACTAACCCGCCGGAAAACCACGCTTTTGGGGCCCGAAAACGTGGTCTTCCGGCGGGATAACGAGCGGCGCCCGGCAGCCGGCGGGTGTACGGCGATTCGGGCGGCGATTTGGGGTCCAGACAGGGGCGGATTGAGGGCCGGGGCAGGTACGCCGAGCCGGTGGCGCGACGCAGATGAGGTGGAGGCTGGGGCGACCGGGGCGTCGCAGGGACGACACGCCCCGAGATCTCCTAGGTCACAGCCGTCACATTCGGAACACTGTCCCCATGGCGGACACGGCTCGGCGACCTCGCGCGTCCCAGGACCAGGCCCCGCCCCGCCGCTCACTCATCCACCACCCCATGGGGCTGTACTACCTGCTGCTCGGTGCCGCCCTGGCCCTGCTCGGCCTAGGCCTGCTCATGGTCCTCAGCGCTTCGTCGATCCTGTCGATCAAGCTCTACGACTCCCCGTACACACTCGCGCAGCGGCAGTTCCTCTTCGCCGCCATCGGCATCGTCCTGATGTTCGTCGCCTCCCGCCTGCCGGTGCACGTCTGGCGCAAGCTGGCCTGGCCGACTCTCGTGGGTGCGCTGCTCCTGCTCGGCGCCGTCCTCGTCATTGGCGTCGAGGTCTCCGGTCAGCGCAACTGGATCGACATCGCCGGACCGTTCCGCCTGCAGCCGTCGGAGTTCGCCAAGATCGCGCTCGTGCTGTGGGGTGCGGACCTACTCGCCCGCAAGGAGCCGATCCTGGACTCCTGGAAGCACCTGCTGGTGCCCTTCCTGCCGGTTGCGGGCTTCATCGTCCTGCTCATCCTCGCCGAGGGTGACGTCGGCAACGCCCTGCTCATCTCGGTCATCGCCGCCGGCATGCTCTTCGCTGTCGGCGCGCCACTGCGCCTCTTCGTCGTCCTCGGCACACTCGGTCTGCTCGGCATCGCCGCGCTCACCATGGCCGCGCCGTACCGCATGAGTCGCTTCACCAGTTGGCTCGACCCATCCGCTGACCGACTCGGTGACGGATGGCAGGTCACGCAGGGGCAGTTCGCGCTGGGCACCGGTGGCTGGTGGGGAGTTGGGCTGGGCGCGAGTCGCGAGAAGTGGGGCTCGCTGCCGGAGGCGCACACCGACTTCATCTTCCCGGTCATCGGCGAAGAACTCGGTCTGGTCGGCACCATCGCGGTGCTGGCCCTCTTCGCCGTCGTCGCCTTCGTCGCCTTCCGTCTGGTGCACTCGGCCGACGACACCTTCGTCCGCATCGCCTCGGCCGGCATCGGCACCTGGATCGTCTTCCAAGCGGTGGTCAACATCGGTGCGGTCCTGTCGCTGCTGCCGATCACCGGAGTCCCGCTGCCGCTGGTGTCGTACGGCGGCTCCTCGCTGCTGCCGCTGCTCACCGCCATCGGCATGCTGCTGTCCTTCGCGCGTCGTGCCGGAGCCACCGCGAGCGGCGCCAAGGTCGAGGGTCGCGAGGTCGGTGGCCTGCGGGTCATCGACGGCGCCCGGTCCCAGGACTCCTCGGCGTGAAGGTCCTGCTCGCCACCGGCGGCACGGCGGGCCACATCGAACCGGCACTCAATCTCGCCGACTACCTCGTGGCCGCAGACGCCGACACCGAGATCGTCGTCGTCGGTCGCGCGGAGGGACTGGAGTCGCGGCTCGTCCCCGCGCGTGGCTATCCGCTCCGCACCATCCCCGCCGTTCCCATGCCGCGCAAGCCCTCCAAGGACCTCGCCCTGGTGCCGTGGCGCGTCACCGATTCGGTGCGCCGAGTCGGCGCGATCCTGGCCGATGAGCGACCCGATGTGGTCGTTGGCTTTGGTGGATATGTCGCCGTGCCGGCCTACGTCGCCGCGCGCCGCGCCGGCATCCCCCTGGTGATTCACGAGGCGAATGCGCGCGCCGGTATCGCGAATCGGGTGGGTGCGCGCCTGACCCGCTACACCGCCGAGGCGGTGCCCGGGTCGCTCAGCGGAGCGCGCCATGTGGGCATGCCCTTGCGCCCGGCGATCGTCGGCCTGGACCGAGTCGCCGCGCGTGCGCAGGCGCGCGCGCACTTCGGTCTGGATCCTGATCGCCCCACGCTGCTCGTCTTCGGCGGATCGCTTGGCGCCCAGCGCCTCAACCAGACCATGAGTGCGGCGGCCGACGCGGTTCGCGCAGCGGGCGTGCAGGTGCTGCACGCCGTGGGGGAGAAGCGGGCCGGGCTCGGCCCGATCGGCGACGGCGGCGTCCCCTATGTGACGCTGGACTACATCGACCGCATGGACCTTGCCTACGCCGCCGCCGACCTCGCCGTTTCGCGAGCCGGTGCCATGACGTGCGCCGAACTCTCCGCGGTGGGACTCCCGGCCGTCTACGTGCCGTTGCCCGTCGGCAATGGCGAGCAGGCACTCAATGCCGCGCCCGTTGTCTCCGCTGGCGGCGGCCTCCTGATCGACGACGCGGCATTCACGCAGGATGTGGTCGAGGGCACGGTGCTCGGCCTACTCACCGATGACGCGAGACTCGCTGCCATGGGCCGCGCAGCATCGACGTACGGCATCCGCGATGGCGCACAGCGGCTCGCGGCCATGGTGATCGAGGCGGCGGGGAGCCGGCGATGAGTTCGTCTGGCACGCCGTCGTTTGTGCTGCCCTCCGACGGTCGGGTCCATCTCGTCGGCGTCGGCGGTGCGGGCATGTCCGCGCTCGCACGTTTGATGCTCGCGCGCGGCGTACCGGTGTCGGGGACCGATGCAAAGGAGTCACGTCGTCTGGTGGCCCTGCGGTCACTCGGTGCGCAGGTGTCCATCGGGCACGGGCCCGCGGTGCTTGATGCGGAGCCGGTGTTGCGGGTCGTGGTGGCCTCGACGGCGATCCCGGCGAGCAATCCGGAGATCGCCGCGGCCCGCGAGCGTGACATCCCCGTGTGGACCCGGGCCCAGGCACTCAACGCCGTGATGCATGGCACCGAACCGATCGCCGTCGCGGGAACTCATGGCAAGACGACGACAACGTCGATGGTGACCGTGGCGCTGCAGGCGTGTGGTGTTGATCCGTCGTTCGCGATCGGCAGCGAGTTGCAGTCGTCCGGCACCAACGCCCACTGGGGGAGCGGCCCCCACTTCGTCGTCGAGGCTGATGAGTCCGATGGGTCGTTCCTGCTGATCGAACCGCTTATCGGCATCATCACCAATGTCGAGGCCGACCATCTCGACCACTGGTCGGACTACACCGCGATCGAGGACGCCTTCGTCGAGTTTGGTCGTCATGTGGGGGAGGGCACCGTCGTCGCGTGCGGGGATGATCCCGGCGCGCGCGCGGTGACCGAGCGACTGCGCGCGGAGGGCATCGAGGTCATGACGTACGGCGTTGCTGAGGATGCCGACGTCCGAATCGTTGACGCCGACGCGGCCGAACGCGGCTGGTCGTTCGGCGTCGTTGCGGGCGGCGTACGCGTGGGGCGCATTGATCTGCAGGTCCCCGGTCGACACAATGCCCTCAATGCGACGGCTGCCGTCGCCACCGCACTGCGTCTCGGACTGCCCTTCGAGCAGGTCGCCGAGGGTTTGCGCAGCTTCACCGGCACCGCGCGACGCTTCGAACTGCGCGGAGATGTCGCGGGTGTGCGCGTCTACGACGACTACGCCCATCATCCGACCGAGGTCGAGGCCACCCTGCGCGCGGCCCGTGAGGTGGCCGGCGCTGGACGTGTCGTCGTCGTCTTCCAAAGTCATCGCTACTCGCGCACGGCGGCGTTCGCGCGCGAGTTCGGTGAAGCCCTCGGGCTTGCCGATGAAGTCGTGGTCCTCGAGGTGTACAGCGCGGGGGAGCAGGCGATTCCCGGCGCCAGCGGATCGGTCGTCGCGGCCGCGGTACCGCTTGCGGCCGAGTGCGTGTCCTTCGAGCCGTCGTTCGCACGCGTGCCCGAGGTGGTGGCCGAGCGGGTCCGTCCGGGCGACATCGTCTTGACGATGGGGGCCGGTGATGTGGGCCTCCTCGCGCCCGAGATCGTCGATGTCCTGCGGGCTCGGTCGTGAAGCGGCTGCTTTTCGCACTCGCCATCATCCTGCCGATCGCCGGTGCCGCGGTGTGGGTGCTGTGGTTCTCGCCGTGGCTGTCGGTGGAGACGGTGAAGGTGCAGATCTCCGATGCCCCAGCCATCGCGGGTCCGCTCACCGCTGACGAGGTCACCGCGGTGGCTTCGGTGTCGACCGGCACGCCGCTGCTGCGCGTCGACACCGGTGCCGTGGCTGGGCGCATTGAGGAGTTGCCGGCGGTGGAGTCGGCCGAGGTCTCACGCTCGTGGCCCAACGAGATCATCATCGAGGTGCAGCGACGGCAACCGGTGGCGCAGGTGGCGTCGGCCGGTGGATACGACATCGTCGACAGCGGTGGAGTGGTGATCCGCACGGTTCCGCAGACCGAAGACGGCGTGCCCGTGGTGGTCGCCACCGGTGCCGGGGCGGAGGCGGCCATCGAGGTGGCACGCGAACTTCCGCAGTGGCTTCGCCCCAAGGTTGACGTGGTCGAGGCCGGCACCCGCAACGACGTACGGCTCCAACTGCGCAACGGATCCGTCGTCTACTGGGGATCGGTGAGTGATCCGGAACTCAAGGCCGACGTCCTGAAGGTGCTGCTCGAGGTGAAGGCCAACTACTACGACGTGTCAGCGCCCGGCACTCCGGCGACGTCGGACCTGCCGGAGCGACCGACGCTCAATCCGTCCATGGCGAGCAGTCTCGCGCCCTAGGCATCACGCACCGGTTCGTCTCACTGCGTACCGTTTGCGACGTCCGAAACGGTACGCAGTGAGACGACGTCGACCTTGGAAGCCTTCAGACGCCCGAAGAGTTGGTTTATGGTGCACCCGGTGAACGTCGTCCTCGATCTGTCCGTGCCCGCCGGTGGCCGAGTGCGCACGACCTGGCGTCCGGCCGCGGGTGATCCGCGCGGCTGGATCTGGGTCCAGCACGGCTTCTCCCGAAGTGCGCGGCACATGGCCGGTGTCGCCGAACTGTTGTCAGCCCAGGGCTATGTCACGGTGGCGCCGGACATCGCCACGCTGCGTCCCTGGCGCTCGATGCACGACGTCACGTGGCTCACCTCGGTGGCCACCACCATCGCCCGAGCGCTTGAGGTGGGTCTGCTCGATGCGCGCGGTATCCCGACCGGCGGGCCGATGATCGGTGTCGGTCATTCGGCCGGGGCGGCGATCGTGGCGCATGCGGCGATGGTGCTCGAGTCAATTCACCGGGGCGGTGGAAGTGGCGCGAACGCCGATGACGGGCGGCGTGATGCCGATAGCGCGGTGAACACCGACAGCGGTTCGAGCGCTGCCAGCGCCGATGCCGACCCGGCGACCCAAGGGTCCCGCCTCCTCATACCGATCGACGTGGCCGGTCTGGCCCTGCTCGACCCGGTCGACTCCGTGGGGCGACTCTTCGCGCGGGCGTTGCCGAGCCTTGATCCAGTGCCCATCGAGTCGATGACCTGCCGCCCGTCACGCTGCAATCGACAGGGCGTGCTCGGTGACGAACTTGCCCGGGCGGGCCGACTCGTCGTACCGCACCCGGACCTCAATCACGGCGATCCCGAGCGCATCCCGGCTCAACTCCTCGCGGACGTTGTACCTGCCCCCTCGCGAGCGATCGCGACGATGTGCGGCCCACCGGGCACGGCTAACGAGATCGTTGCGCTGGGTGAAGGGCTCGTGGCGTCGGTGGATCGCTGCCGCTCGTGACCGAGACCGTGAGCGTTCGGTCCCGCGGTGCGACGCGAGCGGACGGGTCCTCCCGCGATAGGTGACAGCAAACCGCGGTTCTTTATGTAATGATCCGCGGCCAACTGGCACATTCCTCGTTGGACGTAACGTCGCCTAGTGCTTCAGTGCACTCGGCTCCTCGACATGGGTCAGGTGCCCGTCGAGGATCTCGAAGACGCGATCGGTGTACTCCACCATGCGCAGGTCGTGCGTGACCATGATGCCGGTCTTGCCGCGGTCCTTGATCTCGCGGCGCAGGAGTTGGACCACCTGCTTGCCCAGTGCGGTGTCGAGTGCGGCCGTGGGCTCATCGACGAGGACGAGGTCGGGGTCGTTCATGAGCGCACGACCGATGGCCACGCGTTGACGCTCGCCGCCGGAGAGTTGCTCCGGCAGGTTCTTCGCCCGGTCCGCCAGGCCTAGTTCCTCCAGCAGTTGGTCCGCTCGTTGCTGCGCTGCCTTCTTGGTTGTCTTGACCAGCGTTGCGACGTAGAGGAGGTTTTCGCGCGCGGTGAGGAACGGCACGAGGTTGGCGGACTGGAAGACGAAGCCGACCCGCTCGGCGCGGAAGCGCGTGAGGTCGCGCTTCGACAACGACGTGACGTCGATGTCGCCGAGGGTCACGGTGCCCGACGTGGCCGCAAGCAGGCCGCCGATGATCGAGATGAGCGTGGTCTTGCCGGAGCCGGACGGGCCGAGCAGTGCGACGAACTCACCCTGATCCACCGACATCGTTGCGGAATCGAGTGCCGTGACCGCGGTGTGCCCGCTGCCGTAGACCTTGCTCACGTCACGCACCTGGAGCAGCGCTCCGGGGTGGCGAGCAGCATCGCTGGCGGGGGAGGGGCCGGGGCCGTCCGGCACGGAGGCCGTGGCGTCGACGACGGGATCGGTCATAGCGTTCCTCCGATGGCGGTAGCCGGGTCGATGCGCGCCAGGCGGCGCAGGGAGAAGGCGGCGCCCACGATGCCGGCGACGAGGGTGAAGACGGCGATCTGGATGAGCGTGTCGGTGCGGAAGAGTGTGGGCACCGTCGCCGGGATGATCAGGCCGAAGAGCCTGGCGACGATGGCCCCGATGATCACCCCGAGGACCGAGGCGACGGCCGCCTGCACGAGCACGGCTCGACCGAGGGCGCCGGTGCCGGTGCCGAGTGCCTTCAAGGCCGCGAAGAGTTCCCGCTTCTCGAGCACGAGCAGTGCGAAGAAGAGCGCGACGACGAGGGCGGCAACGGCCAGGGTGGTGTAGATGATCGAGTTCAGCGTCGAGCTCTGCTGCTCGACCCCGGGGATCGCGAGTCCGACGGCCTCGGCCGTGAGGACCGCACTTCCGGGAAGCGCGGCGGCGATCGTCGAGAGGTCAGCCCCCGGTTCGGTGATGAGCGCGACGGCGTTGATGGCGGTGGGCTGGCCGCGGAGTTCGGGTCGTACGGCGTCGCGCATCGCTCGCCAGTCGGTCACTGACGTCCACACGGTGGGCTGGAGTTGATAGGACGCATCGGAGACGAAGCCGACCACTTCCACACCAACGTCGCCGACGAAGACTTGGGATCCGAGCGTCACGCCGGAATCCTGCAGGCGCGCGTCAACTGCGGCGGTGCCCGGCTCACCTGGATCGGGCAGCCGGCCCTCGGTCAGCGTGGTCGGCGTCCCGGGGCCACCGATCTCGAGGCCGAAGACCGCGAGGTCAATGTCACCGTCGGGGCCGGTGCCACCGGTGAGGAGGACGCCCACGGGCCCCGCTGACTCCACACCCGGGGCTGCCGTGAAGGCGGCCACGTCGGCCTCATCAAGCCGAGAGCGGATGAGCGACCCCTCGGCGTCGTCGGAGAAGGCGTACGCCGTGGCGTTGGTGGAGCGCACGGCGCCGGTGGCGCCGTAGAAGAGCCCGTCGGCGAGTGCGCCGAGCACGAGCACCAGGAAGACGATGAGCGCGAGCGCGCCGACCACGGCGCCGAAGCGGCCCTTCGTGCGCGTCAACTCACCGCGGGAGAGCAGTGCTGCCGGTCCGCTCATCGTGCACCCACCGCGCTCGCCGGATCGATGCGGGCAATCCGCCGAATGCTGAGGAGTCCGGCCAGGAGGGAGAAGATCCAGACGCTCAGGACGACGCCGATGATCAGGCCCGGCTCCAAGGTGACCGGAAGTCCGGTGTTGAGTCCCTGCACCGCGAGCACCGTGAGTCCGACGGCGATCGCGGACGCGAGGAGCACGACCAGCGTGATCTGGAGTGCCACGGTGGCGGCGAGACGGCCGGTGCTGGTCCCGATGGCGCGCAGCAGGGTGAAGGGCTTGAGCTTTTGCACCGTGAGGATCAGGAAGAAGAAACCGATGACCACGATGCCGATGACAAAGGTGAGCCCGACCAGGATGCCGAAACTCTGGGATATGGACTCAATGCCGGGGATGAGCGAGACGGCCTCCGCTCGCGAGTAGGCACTCACGCCGTTGACGCCGCTCTCGATGTTTGCGGCCGCGGTCACCGGATCGGCAGCGTCGAAGGCCACCGCGTTGATCGGCACGAAGGGCAGACCGGGGTTGGTCGCGGCGAAGGCCTCGTCGTACGTCGTGATGCCGGTGTAGATCGTGGGGATGGCGTTGAACTG
>CAYGMM010000101.1:0-8878 GCA_964351035.1 uncultured Actinomyces sp. | reverse complement strand
GTCTCGCGATGCTCCTCGTCGAGGACGTCGGTCATGTCGGTTTGGACAAACCCCGGAGCGACCACGTTGCAGGTGATGCCACGTCCGCCGAGTTCACGCGCCAGGCTGCGCCCGGCACCGACGAGTCCGGCCTTGGCGGCCGCGTAGTTGACCTGCCCTGCTGAGCCAAGGGCCCACACCACGCTGGACACCAAGATGATGCGCCCCCGTCGGGCGCGGATCATGCCCTTGGCTGCGCGTCGGGCACACCGGATGGCCCCCACGAGGTTGGTCTGCAGCACGTCCTCGATGTCGTTGTCGGACATCCGGAGAATCAGCCCGTCCCGAGTGATCCCAGCGTTGGCCACCAGCACATCAACCGCTCCGTAGTCGGCTTCAATCGCGTCAAACGCGGCGTCCACTGATTCGGTCTTGGAGACGTCCATCGACACGGCCGCGAGACCGTCCGGGGCCTCGCCCGATCGCGTTCCCGCCACGACTTCATGGCCCGCGGCGCGTAGCGCCCGCGCCGTCGCCAGCCCGATACCTCGGTTACCACCGGTCACCAACGCCACCATGGCGGACACCTTTCCGTACGTTCTCGCGGGGGCAACTACTGCCCTTGACCCTAGTGCTTATGGGCCGGAATCCATCGGAGCCTGCGCACCTCTGCCACTATGTGCACGTGCGGCGCATCATCCGTGGCGATCGACCGGTGGATCGACTCCTCAACTTCAGTGACGCGGTGGTGGCCGTGGCCATCACCGTGCTCGCCCTGCCCCTGTTCGACTTCAACGGCCCGCAAGATGGCGAAACGGTGCTTGATGTGCTCGGCCGGCACCAGGGTCAGATCCTCACCTTCGCGTCGACGTTCCTCGTGGTCGGCATCCTGTGGACGGTGCACAACCGCGTCATGAACGCCCTCGACGCCTACGACCCCGCACTCTTCTGGCTCAACATCTGCTGGCTCATCGGGTTTGTCTTCCTCCCCTGGCCCTCCGCCATGCACGCTATGGACAACGGCATGGCCGCTACCGGCCCGTTCCAAAGCGACGGCACCGGCGTTCTGTACTGGCTGACCTTGGCCTACATCAGCGGTGTGGGTGCCCTGACCTCGGCGTACATCTCCCACCACACCGACCTCATTCGCTCACAGGATGTCCCTGCCTGGCAGGCCATGCGCCACAGCCGCCTGCGATTCCGCGGTCTCGCGTTCACGACCGTGTTCATCGTTGCCGCGGGCCTGAGCCTGGTGTATTCCTGGCTCGGCGTCTTCGCCCTCTTCCTGCTCATCCCACTGAATCGAATCTTCAATCCGGCATCGCTGGACCAGAGCGAGGAAGCGTGACGGATAACGCCTCCGACGCCCTCGCCCGAGCCATTGAGGCCGCCACGGGAGCGGAGTACGTCTCGGCCCGCCAGATGTCGACCCGGATGGGGCATCTGTCGCTCCATGATGGGTCCGTCGAATCGAGCGGTGAGTCAACCGACCGCGGGATCGCCGTCCGCGTCCTGGTGGACGGCTGCTGGGGTTTCGCCGCCTCGGACACCTGCTCGGCCGCCGAAGCGGTCCGGCTGGCCCAGTCGGCTGTTCGACTGGCCCGACTCAGCAGTCCCCTGGTGACGATGCGGGTCGAACTAGCCGACGAGCCCGTGCATCAAGGTCATTGGTCGTCGGCGTACGACATCGATCCGTTCAGCGTCCCCACCAGTGAGCGGCTCGAACTCATGACGGCCCGCTCACGCCAACTTCTGGCCGCCGCCGGTATCGCACACGTGGACGCACGGCTTGCGATGGTGCAGGAGGACGTCGAGTACCTGGACAATCGAGGCTCGCATTTCACGCAGCACCGTCAGCGAATCGAAGCCGAGTGGAGCGCCACCGCCATCGACGAGGCAGCCGGCACCTTCGAATCCATGTCGACGACTGCCCCACCCGTGGCCCGTGGCTGGGAGTACCTGACGGGCGGGGGCTCCACCGTTGGCGGGGCGCGGCCCTGGGACTGGGATGCGGAGCTCGAGCATCTACCGGAATTGCTTCGCCAAAAGCTCGTGGCCCCCAGTGTCGAACCGGGTCGGTACACCCTGGTCATCGACCCCACCAACCTGTGGCTGACGATCCATGAGTCGGTGGGACACGCGACCGAACTCGACCGTGCGCTGGGTTATGAGGCCAACTACGCCGGTACCTCCTTCGCCACGCCCGACCACCTCGGCACGCTTCGATATGGCTCCGAGCTCATGCACGTCACCGGGGATCGCAACGCAGCCCACGGCCTCGCCACCGTCGGCTGGGACGACGAGGCGGTGGCCGCCCAACAGTGGGACCTGGTCAAGGACGGAATCCTGGTCGGATACCAGCTCGATCGCGGCATGGCCGCCGAGTTCGGCTTCCCGCGCTCGAACGGCTGTGCCTACGCCGACTCGGCCGGGCACGTGCCCATCCAGCGCATGCCGAACGTGTCACTCCAACCGAGCTCCTCGGGTGGCAGCACGACCGATCTCATCGCCGGGGTCGAGGATGGCCTCTACATCGTCGGTGACCGGAGCTGGTCCATCGACATGCAGCGCTACAACTTCCAGTTCACCGGCCAGCGGTTCCATCGCATCCGTCATGGCCGACTCGAGGGTCAGGTGCGCGACGTCGCCTACCAATCTCGAACGCCGGACTTCTGGGGCAGCTTGGTCGCTCTCGGTGGGCCCGACACGTACCTACTCGGCGGCGCGCTGAACTGCGGCAAGGGACAACCCGGACAGGTGGCCGCCGTCTCCCACGGCTGTCCAACTGCGGTCTTCGAGGGCGTCAATGTCCTGAATACCCGGCAGGAGGCGTAATGCGGCCCGAGGAGATGGTGGACGAGGCACTGGCATGCGCTGAGGGTCTCGACGGATGTGTCGCGATCGTCACGGTCTCCAGCCGCGTCGACCTGCGGTGGGCACGCACGACCCTCACCACCAATGGCGAGTCGCGTGGCCTTGACCTCACCGTGGTGGCGTTCGCGAGGCGCCCTGACGGAGTCGCCACGGCGACCGTGAGTCGCACCCAGCCGGATCGTGCGGCGATTGCCGACATGGTTCGGGAGGTCGGTCACGCCGCGGCACAGGCCCCGGCCGCCGATGACGCCGCACCACTCATCGATCCTTGGGGAGGACCCGACCACTCGTGGAGCGACGAGGCCCCCGTGACCGACAGCACCGTGTTCACCGAACTGAGCACCGGTCTCGGCGAACTCTTCGCGGCAGCCGCGGCAGATGACATTGAATTGTTCGGTTATGCCGAACACACCGTCGACACGGTGTGGCTTGGCACCTCCACCGGGCTGCGCAGGCGCCACGTACAGCCTGCGGGTCGACTTGAGATGACCGCGAAATCACATGGCCGAAGTCGGTCCACGTGGTGGGGCATGGCGACCGACACGTTCACCGACGTCGACCTCGGCGATGCCCTCGGCACCATCCAACGCACGCTGAACTGGCAGGCACGGCGCGTGGACGTCCAGCCCGGACGGCACGCCTGCCTGCTCACCCCGAGCGCGATGGGCGACCTCATGGTCGATCTGTGGTGGTCCATGGCAGCACGACCGGCCTTGGAGGGACAAAGTGCCTTCAGCGCGCCGGGCGGCGGCACCCGGATCGGTGAACGATTGAGCGAGCGACCGATCCGACTGCTGAGCGATCCGCACGATCCCCAGATCGGCTGCGCCGACTGGCTCGCCACCGGCTCGTCGTCGGATATTGCCTCGGTCTTCGACAACGGCATGGCGATCCCGTCCACTGCCTGGATCGACAACGGAGCCCTCACCCACCTGATGGCGCCACGGGCTATCGCGGCGCAGCATCAGATCGACCCGATCGCCCCCGCCGACACCCTGCGCCTGGACGACCCCACCGGCACCGGGACCACCGAGGATGTCCTGAGCCGCCTCTCGGACGGCCTCTACATCACGTGTCTTTGGTACAACCGCCTGGTCGATCCGCAAACCCTCCTCCTCACCGGTCTCACCCGGGACGGTGTTTATGTCGTACGCGACGGCGAGGTGATCGGTGCGACCACGAACTTCCGATTCAACGATTCACCGCTCTCAGCCCTTGGACGCCTGCGTGAGGTGGGCAGCACCGAGCGCACCCTGCCGCGGGCGATGGGTGACTACGCCCCACGTGTGGCGATGCCCTCCGCCGTCATTGAGGACTTCCATCTGTCCACCGTGAGCGACGCCCTTTAGCGCCCTCCCCAGCGGGTGCGCCCCGGGCCACCAGCGCTTACCGTAGGGGCCGTGCGGAGCGAGCCCGAGGTCCATTCGATTACCGCCGCGCCCACGCGTCTGACCGATGAACAGAGCGGGCGCACCAAGCGCTACCTCATCTCCATGTCGATCCGCACCGCCTGCGTGATCCTGGCCATCCTCGTGCCTGGTTGGCCACGCTGGGTCTTCATCACCGGAGCGGTGATCCTGCCGTATCTGGCCGTGGTGGCCGCCAACGCGCGCTTCAGTCGCCGCGGCCCGGGGCCGACCGCGGCCCCCATGCCGACGACGCTCGCCCTGCCCCCGGGCCAACAGCACTAGGCGCCCCGTCGCCTACCGTTGACCCATGTGGTCCCTGCTGCGCACCCGGCGGTGGATTGCGTTCACCCTCCTCGTCGTTCTGGCCATCATCGGCTTCGGCCTGCTGAGCCGCTGGCAGTGGCAGCGTGCGGAGGATCGCCGTACCGAACGGCTGGCCCTTGACGCCGTCGCCACGGCCGAACCGACCAGCCTGATCGCGGCGCTGGCGGACCCGATCGAGTGGGAACCCGTCACCGTGACCGGCATCTACACACCGAACGACACGTGGCTGATCCGACAGCGGCCGCTGGACGGCGCCAATGGACTGTGGGTGGTGTCGCTGCTCCGCACCGACGCGGGCGACGTGTGGATCAATCGCGGGTGGATACCGAGCGGCGCCTCCGCGACGGCGGTGGTCGCGGCCCCTCAACCCCCCGAGGGAACCGTGACGGTCACCGGGCGCCTGCGGTGGGCCGAGGCCGCCCCCAGCCCACTGCCCACCGACCTTCCCGAGGGTCAGGCACCGGCCCTGGCCCCCAGCGCCTGGGGAGTCGGCGAACCGGACGTCTACATCGAGGCGACCTCATCGCGCCCGGCCGATGCCGACGTCACGGCTCTGCCCGCCCCGGTCATCGACGAGGGACGCAACTTCAGCTACGCCGTTCAGTGGGTCATCTTCGCCGTCATCGCCCTCGTCGGCTGGTTCTACTTCCTACGTCGCGAAGCTCGCGAGGACGCTGCGGCCGAAGCCGAAAAGCCCTAGACGTCACCGGAAGGACACCCATGGATCTCGGACTCGACGGCCGGCGCTATGTCGTGACGGCCGCCTCGCGTGGACTCGGCTTCGCGACCGCCGCCGCCCTCGCCGCGGATGGCGCGCACACGATCATCGCAGCGCGCCCGTCCGCGGCGCTCGATGCTGCGCTCACCGCCCTCGGCCCCCGCGCGACAGCCGTTCCGGTCGATCTCACCGTTGTGGACGCCGCGGAACACATCGCTGAAGCTCTCGGGTCCGATCCCCTGCACGGCGTACTCGTCAACGTGGGTGGTCCCCCCGCAGGCCGCGCTTTGGAGTACACCGACGAGCAGTGGCAGCGGGCCTTCGAGCAGGTCACCCTCACGACCCTGCGCATCATCCGGACGCTGGTGCCCCGGCTCACAGACGGCGCGTCGGTTCTGATCGTGCTGTCGAGCACGGTGAAGGAGCCCATCGACGTCCTGGCCGCCAGCAACGTCCTGCGTCCCGGCCTGGCCATGCTCGTCAAGGACCTGGCAAACGAACTCGCACCGCGCGGCGTCCGGGTCAACGGCATCCTGCCCGGCAAGATCGCCACTGATCGCTTGCTCACGCTGACCGGCGGAACGCCGGAGGGCCTCGCCGCCGTCGAGGCGGACATCCCGATGCAGCGGCTGGGCTCACCCCAGGAATTCGGCGAGGTGGCGGCCTTCCTGCTGTCCCCTGCCGCTTCCTACGTCACCGGCGTTCTGGTCCCGGTGGACGGCGGGCTCCTGCGCTCCCCGTGGTGAGTCCGTCACTCCTCAACCGGGCATAACCGTGGGGGTGCGCCGCGTGCCGATGACCGCACCGGGCACGCCACATGAGCGAGAAACCGGATCTGAGTCGCCCTCAGCGCACGAAGGTCTGAACTCCGGGCGCAAACGCGCACCCGGTGATCCTTTTTGCCCGAAGTTCGAGCGATCGGGTGCGGTCATCAGCACGCAGAACCCACCCACGCAGATGTCATGAGAGCCCTGGTGACGGGGGTATCGGGACCGGTGGCCTAGTCCTCGAACTGCGTCGCGTAGAGGTTCGCGTACGTACCCGACCGGGCCATCAACTCCGCGTGCGTCCCGCGTTCGACGATACGTCCGTCCTCGACCACGAGGATGAGGTCGGCCTGGCGAATCGTCGACAGGCGGTGCGCGATCACCAACGAGGTGCGCCCGGCGAGTGCGGTCGCCAGCGCCCGCTGAACCGCGGCCTCGCTCTCGGAGTCCAGATGAGCCGTCGCTTCATCGAGAACGACGATCCGTGGCGCCTTGAGCAGGACCCGCGCGATGGCGAGGCGTTGCTTCTCCCCGCCGGACAGCCGGTAGCCGCGGTCACCGACGACCGTGTCCAGACCGTTGGGCAACGAGGCGATGAGGTCCCAGATCTGCGCGCCGCGGCACGCCGCGATCAGCGCCGTCTCGTCCGCGTCCGGCCGCGCGTACAGGAGGTTGTTGCGAATGCTGTCGTGGAAGAGATGGGAGTCCTGGGTGACCATGCCGATGGCCCCACGGAGCGACTCCAGCGTCATGTGACGCACATCCATCCCGCCGACCTCGACCGAGCCGGAGGTCACGTCATAGAGCCTCGGGACGAGTGCGGTGATCGTCGTCTTGCCGGCTCCGGAGGGTCCGACGAGTGCGACCAGGTGTCCTGCCTCCACCTCGAAACTCACATCCCGCAGCACCGGCCCGGAGTCCCGCTCGGCCTCTTCACGCGCCACCGTCTCCAGTGAGGCCAACGAGACTTCGGCCGAGGTCGGGTATCGGAAGGACACGTCGTGGAATTTCACGGACAGGGGTCCGTCCGGCACGTGTGTAGCTCCAGGCTCGTCCTTGACGAGCGGAGGCAGATCCAGCACCTCGAACACCCGCTCAAAACTCACCAGGGCGGTCATCACGTCGACCCGGACGTTAGCGAGCGCCGTGAGCGGGCCGTACAACTGCGCCAGGAGTGCGACGAGCGCCACCAGGGTGCCCAGCTCGAGGGCTCCGGCGATCACGAGATTGCCCCCGATGCCATAGGTGAGGGCCGTGGCCAGAGCGGCCGCGAGCAGCAGGGCGGTGAGGAACCACCGATTGGCCATGGCGATCGATACGCCCGCATTCCGCACCCGGGCCGCACGACCAGCGAATGCTCCGTGCTCGTCCTCGGGGCGACCAAACAGGGAGACCAGAAGGGCGCCGGCGACATTGAAGCGTTCGGTCATCTGGCTGCTCATCTCGGCATTGACCTGCATCTGCTCGCGGGTCAGCTCACGCAGGCGTCGGCCCATCCACCGAGCCGGAAGGAGGAAGACCGGGACCAAGACGAGGGAGAGCAGGGTGATCTGCCAGGACAGCAGCAACATGGTCACCAGCACGATGGTGACCGTGATCAGATTGCCCACGAGACCGCTCAGGGTGGACGTGAAGGCCTGCTGGGCTCCGATCACGTCGGAGTTGAGTCGCGAGACGAGTGCGCCGGTCTGCGCGCGGGTGAAGAAGGCGACGGATTGCCGCTGCACATGGTCGTATACCTGCGTGCGCAGATCGAAGATCAGGCCTTCGCCGATCCGTGAACTGAACCAGCGACCAAACAGGCCCACGACCGCGTCGAGGAGCGCGAGCACCGCCATACCGATGGCCAGGAAGGTCACGAGTCCCGCATTCCCCGACCCGATGCCGTCGTCGATGATCCGACCGATCAGCAGAGGTTGAGCCACCGTGAGCAATGAGGTGACGATCAACGTGACCACGAACGCCACGACGAGCACGCGATAAGGACGGGCGTAGCCCAGGATGCGCCGCACCACACCCTTGTTCACCGCATGCAATTGGCTGCGATCGCGGGTGTACGAGTGGACGATCTGCCAGGGGCTGATGTTGGACACGCTTAGCCCTGGCCCCCGGTGAGCGCTCGGAGCCGCGCGATCTGCGCACGGCGCTCAGCGGCCAATTGCTCCTGCGGGTCGTTGTCCACCGCGGCCGCAAGAAGGGGTAGCAGGTCGGCGACCGCACCGGGCGGGGTCGCCGCGATCGCCTCAGCGTACGAATCCACCGCGGCCGCAACATCATCTGCGACACGCACCACCAGCCCGAGCCGTTCCGCCTCCGCAGCATCGACGATACGGCCGGTGGCACAGATATCCGTGGCGCGCGCGAGGCCCACCGCGCGCACCAACGGGCCCGTGCCACCGAGATCCGGCACGAGCCCCAGGGAGGTCTCCCGCATCGCGAAGGTCGCATCGGGCGCCGCGATAATGAGGTCGCACGCCAGCGCCAGTTGGAAACCCGCACCGATGGCGTGGCCGTGCACTGCAGCGATCGTGAGTGGACGGACGGACCGCTGCCAGGTGAAGCCACGCTGGAAGTCGGCGATAGCGGCGTCGAGTTCGGCATCCGGTAGGCCGATCAAGGCCGCCAATGATGTTTGCCCCGGCACTCCCTCCGGTGTGAACATGCGGCGATCAAGACCGGCCGAGAAGGACGGTCCCGCCCCACGGATCACGACGACCGCGATGTCGTCGTGGTCGGTGGTGATCGCCTCCCCAACCGCGGCCAGCGCGGACCACATGGCAGGAGTCTGGGCGTTGCGCGCCTCGGGT
>CAYGMM010000100.1:3218-8992 GCA_964351035.1 uncultured Actinomyces sp. | reverse complement strand
AGGAGAGCCATGAAGCATCGTGCGATCGTCACCGGCGGCAGCCGCGGCATCGGCCGGGCCATCGTGGATCGGCTGAACGCCGACGGTGCCGAGGTCGTCACCTGCGGTCGCGGAGAGCGACCCGACGACCTACCCGCCAATGTCGCCTGGATCCAGGCGAACATCGCCGCGCCCGGTCAGGCGGGGGTCGTCGTACGCCGAGCCGCGGAGCAGCTTGGCGGCATCACGTTGCTGGTCAACAACGCCGGAGTCCAGGTGGAGAAGGACGTCGTGCACAGCACCGACGAGGACTGGGACTTCGTGATCGACACCAACTGTCGAGGCGTCTTTGCCATGTGCCGGGCCGTCCTGCCAGGGATGGCTGAGCACGGTGGTGTGATCATCAACATCGGCTCGATCTCCGGCAATGTCTCCGATCCGGCCATGGCGCTCTACAACGCGTCGAAGGCATTCGTGCACTCGCTGACGCGCTCCATTGCGGTCGATCACGGACCGATGGTGCGATGCAATGCCGTGAGCCCCGGCTGGATCGCCACCGGCATGGTGGATGACGCATTCGCTGTCGCGGAGGATCTCACCGCGGCTAAGGCAGATGGCCTCGCGCGGCATGCGATGGGACGACTCGGCAAGCCGGACGATGTAGCGAGCACTGTGTCCTGGCTTGCCTCGGACGAGGCCGCGTGGATCACCGGTCAATGCATCACCGTTGACGGTGGCCTGACCGCGGCAAGTCCGCTGAACCCGCATCTGTTCTAACCCCTGCCCTGTTCCGTCAACGCCCGTTGCGTGCAAGGATCGGCGAGTGACCAGCGACGCCGGACCAAGCCTGGATGGGACACGGCTGTCGCGCGAGCGATATCTAGAACTCCTCGATCTCGACTTCGAAGCTCTCGTCGCGGCTGCGAAGGCTGCTCCGGAGGCCCAGATCCCCTCCTGCCCCGGTTGGTCCATGACCGACCTCATCTCGCACATGGTCGGTGTCTACCGACACAAGGCCGCAACCATCGATCTCGGCGAGGCACCCCCAGACCGCACGACCGGAGGCTGGGGCGATCTCGATCCCGACCGCGACTCCGTCGAGCAGTTGCGCGAGGCCTACGCGCAGATTCGGCAACGGCTCATGGATCTGCCCCTCGACGCTTCCGCCTACACCTTCTGGCCCCCGGAGCAGACCATCGGCTTCTGGGTACGCCGGATGCCGCACGAAACAGCCGTCCACCGCTGGGACGCGCAGGCTGCTGGTGACGCTGACCCGTCAGACATCAGCGACGAGCTGGCTCTTGATGGGATCGACGAACTCCTCGGCTGGCTCGCCTGGGACTGGGGTGAGGACGATGCGCTTGACGGGGCAACCGAGCAGCAGGTCGTCATCTCAAGTGGTGTGCACTCCTGGACGGTCACGGTGCATCCGACGCAGTTTGTCGTTGGCGGTGGTGTGCAGACCGACCAGCCGGATGCCTGGGTGACGGGCGCTTCCAGCGATCTACTGCTCTATCTGTGGGGCCGGAGCGCGGAGGACGTCGTCGAATCCGGCGATCGGGAGGCATTGGATCTGGTGCGTACGCGACTCCAGGGTGCGACGTCGTGATCGGAATCACCAATGGCCACTAACCCCGACCGCGCGTCGTACTTCCCAGCGATCGAGAAGCGGTACGGCCAGCCGATGTCGTACTGGTTCGACGTCATGGCTGAACTCAAGGGCCAGAAGTACCCCGAGCAGATGGCCTATCTGCAAGAGAACCACGGCTTCAGCCGCGCACATGCCAATGCGCTTGTGCTCTACAGCCGGGGCAACACGACATCCCGACGTTTCAACACCGTTGACGAGTATCTCGCGGGCGAGGATGCGGCCAAGGCGAAGACTATTCGCGCAATCCTCAAGACGATTACCTCGGCGTACCCCGACGCTGAGGTCGTGATCGCCTGGAACCATCCCATGGTGAAGTACGACGGACGCTATGTGTTCGGCGTCTCCGCGTTGAAGAACCACCTTTTGGTCGCACCCTTCGACGGGGACATCATCGCGTCCCTCGCGCCCAGACTCGAGGGCTACGTCGTAAACAAGAAGACGATTCGGGTGCCCGTCGACTGGAAGGTCGACAAGGACCTCATCCTCGACATGGTGGGCCCGCAGATCCACTGAGTTCGATCGGGTCAGGCGTGTCGTGGCCGCCACTTCGCTATCGAGTGAGGTGGGATGGGAATCGTGATCACTGCAGCCGCTGTCACCGTCGAGTGGTTTGAGTCTGACATTTTCGATGGGCCGTTCGGCACGCTTCTGCGGGTCGGCATCATCGTGCTCGGCGCCTTGATTCTGCAGGGTGCCGCCCGCATCACCTTCCGAATCGTCGCTCGCCGGGCAATGCACCGGATTTCGGATCCGGATCCGACAGACATCCTCACCAGTAGCCGGGATCGACGCGGCCGGGCCCGACGGGCACTTGCGGGCGCGACTTTGGTGCGTAGTGCGGTCAGTATCGCCATTTGGACGGTGGCGACCTTCCTCATCCTGGAAGCGCTCGGCGTCAATCTCGGCCCCATTCTTGCCAGCGCCGGCGTACTCGGCATCGTTCTCGGCTTCGGTGCACAGACGCTTGTCGCGGACTACCTCGCTGGTGCATCGATGATCTTCTCCAACCAGATCGGTGTCGGGGATGTTGTCCAGACGGACGTCGTTCAGGGGGTCGTCGAGGAGGTCGCCCTGCGCACGACGACGATCCGCGACTTCAGTGGCAGCATCTGGTACGTCCGCAACGGACAAATGCAGTACCTGGTCAATCAGTCGCAGGGTTCGACCGTCGCCGTGGTTGACATCCCCGTGGCATTCGATGCGGACCTCAATCACATCCGCGATGTACTGAACGCTGCCGGGCAGGACATGATGAACGATCCCGAGCTGGGCAAGGCACTCTTGGAGCCGCCGACCTTCAGTGGAGTGCAAGACCTGACCGGCAACGCCGTGCTTGTCCGCGCGGTAGCGACGATTCGCCCGGCGACGCAGTTGGCGACGGCGCGTCTGGTGCGGATGCGCTTCAAGGAGGCACTTGACGCGGCCGGGATCTCGATCCCATGGCAGCGTCTTGAGATCGAAAACGTCACCGACTAGCGGCGGGGTCCTCGAACACGACGACACGAGCTCCGCCAGAGGCCTTTGCCTCGTAGGAGGCCGCGTCCGCCTGTCGTAGGTGTTCGTCGAGTGACTCGCCACTGGTCGGATTCACCGTGGCGAGACCGATGCTGATGCCGAGACCCAGTTCACCCGCTGGGGTCGTGATGCGGACCTCTTGAATTGCGCGCACGATCTCCTCAGCGATGGGAAGACCATCGACCAGTGAACAGTCCTTGAGCAGCACCGCAAACTCGTCTCCGCCCATGCGAGCCACGAGGTCGTCATGGCGGACGCGCTCCCGAAGAGCGCGTGCGACGGCAGTGAGCATTTCATCTCCGGCCGAATGTCCGCCGGTGTCATTGATCTTCTTGAAGCCGTCAAGATCACAGAAGAGCAGGATGTCCGTGGTCGTGTGCTCTCGCTCGTCAAGGAGCCGTTCGAAGTCGCGTACGAAGGCACGGCGATTGCTGAGGCCGGTGAGGGGGTCATGGGAGGCCTCGTAGGACGAGATCTCAGCTTCACGCCGAGCGCGCGCCTCCATACCGGACAGCAGCAGGAGGAGCACCTCGAGGAGGAAAGCCACGGCCAAGGCGGCGAGCAGCAGGGTGATGGTGAGGACCTTGGAGGTGTCGTTGACCGCATTGGCGGTGGGGTGCACGGTCAACTCCCAACTGCGGCCGTAGACGTCAATGGGTCGTGTGGTCGCGGTCGGCGCACCGCTGATCTCGTCGACGTCCGGGGTATTGCGTGGCTGCAGGTCGGCGATGACGACAGGGTTCGCCGCGTCAGTGACGTCGACGAGACCGATCTCTACGTCGTCCCAGGTGGAGTCGGCGTAGGTCTCGGCGAGCAGATCCTCAAGGCGGTACACCCCGACGGTGAATCCCCGCAACGTTGCCCGACGGGCCGCCTCGTTGCCGGGATCGGTGCCGCCGTCATAGACCGGGAGGAGGGCCAGCATGCCCTTCTGGGTTCCCGACTCCTGGACCAAATCGATGGGCGCGGTGCCGATCGGCAGGCCCGTGTCACGCGCGGTGTCGATGGCCAGGGCGCGGGCCGGGTTGGAGTAGATGTCATAGCCCAACGCGCCACGGTTGCTCTCGATCGGCTCGATGTAGGCGACGACGACGTACTCGGGGCGGACACCGACCGGGACAAGGTTGCCGTCGGCATCACGTTCGGTAACGGTGAAGTCCGCCAGTCCCGGCTGAGACCGCTGACTGGCGATGAAGGCCTCAAGCTCGTCGCCCTCGACGAGGGGATTCCACGACAGCGCCTGCAGATTGGGTGACCGCAAGAGGACGTCGTCGGTGTAGATGGCGAACTCCTCAGCGGTCACCTCTTCAGAGGCATCGACCAGACCGCGGAGGCCCTCCAACGATTCCTGATGTCTGTCGAGATTGCTCACCAGGTCAACGGCGGCCTCGTCGCTGAGTTGCTCAACCGCCGTGTTGATGCGCTCCCGTTCGAAGGCGGCGTTCTGCAGGATCACGGTGACGAGTGCCCCCACGATGAGGAGTGAGGGAAGTGCGATTTGCCATCGTCGCCCCTGCCAATGCTCACGCTGGGAGGGGATCGCCATGAGCATGAGCGGGGCGAAGACGATGACGCCGATGGCGTCGCCGACCCACCAGGTCAGCCAGCCCATCGTGGCGTTGCCGGGGCTGATGATGCCGGTGGACAGTTGCGAGGCCACCCCGACGGTGGGTCCGACGAGGCATGCCACGGGACCGGCGAGAAGAAGGGTGAGCAGGATCGGCCGTGGCATGTCGAGGTAGAGCTTGCGGCCCACGAAGTATCGCACCAGGCCAGCACCGAGGCCGGCCTGCAGCATCGCCCCGATGGCGATGCCGAGTGCGGTGATCCACAGCACGGCGCTGGTCTCGCCGGCTCGCCATAGCCAAATCGAGTTGACGGCAAAGGAGCCGAGGGCGACACCGGGCCAGGCCCGCCAGCGCCAGACGGCAACCGCGGCAAACGCGAGCCCGGCCGCTGGCCAGATTGGTGACGCGAGCCCGGTCATCTGCCCGAGCCAGAGGGCCAGGAGGCCGAGGGCGGCGTAGCCAACCGCGACCGTGAGGGGGACGGTGAGGTACGTCAGGGGACGGGGCGTCGGTCGATCAACCGACCGCACTGCCCGCTCGACATGTTGGGTGTCCCCGATGGTCACAGTCGATTATCACGTGCGGGGCGACTGAGAAGGGGTGCCGAAAGGCCCGAATTTCACGACCGTTCAGGTGACGTCGGTCTCGTCATGGCCCGGGCCGTGTCCGTTTCCACCCATGCCGCCGCCCATCCCTCCGCCGCCCATGCCGCCGGCGTGCACGTACTCGGCCATCTGCTCCTCGGTCAAGGTGCCGCCGTTGTCGGCAGCAGCCTGGAAGGCAGGTAGATGCTCCTCGAGGGAGGCCCGTCGGAGATTGGTGAAGACCCTGGTCAGGTTAGCGTCGTCGGTCTGTGCGAGTAGGTCGTCGTACAGCGCGACATTGAGGACCTCACCGTCGGCCCACGCCTGGGCAGCAGCCTGAAGATCAGCCGGGGCGGGCAGGATCCCGAGGTAGGGGTTCGGTGGTACGTCGACGCCCATGCGGTCCAACTGTCGGGTGAGGGCGTCGATATGGCGTTCCTCGCCTTCCTTGATGGTGACGTAGGGCTCGACCGGTCC
>CAYGMM010000100.1:0-3118 GCA_964351035.1 uncultured Actinomyces sp. | reverse complement strand
GGCGTGCCCTTGATGACGCCGGTGGTCCGGTTGAACCAGATCCCGTTGACGGCCTTCGACTTGGTTGTCGGCAGCGTGGGCGTGACGCGATAGGTGACGGTCGAACCCATCCCCTCCGGCACCAGCGCCTTACTCGCAAAGCGCTGACCCTTGCGTACCGCGATGAGTTGCATGGCCGGCAGCAGGGAGGCATCCGTCCCCCAAGCCCCGTCGGGTCGAAGGGTGACGCGCAATGTGTAGATATTGCTCCCGGAGACCAGGGGATTGCCCTTGCCGGCGTTCTCGAAGGTGTCGCTATACGGCATGCCGTAGGCGTTGCCGACCTGCCAGATCGCCTCGGCGTAGGCATTCCACCGTGGGTAGGTCGTGGGATTGGGAAGCCCGGGCCACGCGGCGCTGAATGCCGGGGCCGGCGTGCCTTGGTTCAGCCACTTGTCGGTGGACCATCCCGTCGACCCCCAGTAGCCGTAGGCGAAGGACACGATGAAGTCGCGGTAGATCGCGTTGTAAAGGTCATTGCCGGTGGCGACGGCGCCACCTTGGAGGTATCGGTTGTCCTGCAGATAGACGGACGCTGACGTGACCGGCCCGGGCGTACCTGAGGTCGCGCTCGTTGCGGTGGTGATGTCGGCACCGGCGGTGCCACCGGTGCAGTTCCGCTGTGCGGCGCTTTGGGTAGCAGCGAGTGAGCTGAAGCCGTAGGTGCCGGTGAGCTTGGTGGCTGTCGTGGTGGAGAAGCCGGACGATCGGTAGCAGTACCAACTGCCCGACCCCGCGCCCGCTCCGGTGTAGAGACCGATCACCGTCATCGGTTCGTTCTGTGCCGCGACCCACGGCAGGTAGGCGCTCGCGTTGACCGCGAGGTCGGCGTACCCCGACCCCTCGTTGGTACTCGGTGACACAAAGCGCAGGAAGTTGTCGGCGGTTGCGGGCTTGCCATCGCTGGTGACGACCACGTGTGAGTCGTCCACGTCGGCGCCCGCTGCGGCGAGACCCTCGTAGACGTCGTAGATCCCCAGGCCACTGAGCCAGCGAATGCCGGACCCGACGCGCTGGGGTGCGGGTCCGTTGCGGCCGTAGGAGTTGTCCCAGCCGGTCATGTTCATGAGGATGCCGAGACCGGAGACCGCGGTGACGTTGGCGTAGATCTGGTTGGTCCAGGTGCCTTCACCGGGATCTCCGGCGCTGCTGCCGCTGCCGTGGAAGGTCAACTCGAAGACGTCGAAGCGGGTCTGTGATGTGAGATAGGAGGGCGCGCGACCAGCCTCGGTGGGTCCGGTATTGACCGGGGCGCCGTACGACACATAGACGACACCGGAGGTGATGTTGGCAATCGAGATCGTGCGGTTGCCGGTGGTGCCGGGTAGATCGGAGTAGCGCACGCCGGTGAAGGCGGGCAGCGGTGTGGTGCCCGAGTAGACCTCGTACCAGTAGCGGTTGGGGTTGACGCCCGATGAGGTTGCGGGCCAGGCGTAGTCGGGGTTGGTGCTGCCGTCGGGCTCGCAGTCATCCGTCCCCGGCGGGTACGGCGGTGAGGGGGTGCTCAGCGGACAGTTGTAGCCGACGGAAACCCACACCTCGCTGTCGTCACGACCGGAGTTGTTGCGCAGTTCAAGGGTGAGTCGCTCCGGTGCCGCGGTGAAGGTCAACGCACTCGGAAGGGTGTTTCCACCGACGGTGACGTCGCAGACACCCGCCGGGATGATCGTCGGTGTCGTGAGCAGGATGCGCGTGGAATCGATCAATTGCACCGAGCCGGCCGACTGGCCGGGGCCTGGATTGGGGAACGGCACGGGATAGACCGCGCCTGGATTGGTGGCCGGGCATCCGCTGATGCTCACCGTGGTGTTGGAATCGAAGCCGCTGCCGGTGATGAGGATGGTGGTAGCGGCATTCGCGCCAACGCTGGATGGCTGCAGGTCGGTGACCGTTGTCGCCTGTGCGGCGTTCGCAACTGCGGGGAGAGTGGCCGCGAGGAGGCCGGCGGTCATGAGGGCGATTCCGAGGTGTCGCTTCACTTCCTCACGGTACGTCGCCAGCTGTGCTGATTCCAGGCCTAGAGTGAAGGAATGATCCGTTCCTTCCAGTCCCGCGACGTGACGACGACATGGGCCGACCTACCGCAGAACAAGATCGTCACACCGGGAGTGCGCACCGGCATCGCGGAGATGGACTCGATCAGCGGCATGGATGTGGGCGTGTGGGACCACTCGGTGGGGACATCGACCGATGTCGGCGACGACGAGATCTTCGTGGTGATCGAGGGGCGCGGCACAGTCACTGATCAGCACGGCAATGTCATCGAGTTGGCACCGGGCGTGGTGGGCATCCTGCATCCGGAGGACGAGACCACCTGGGTGATCACCGAGTCCTTGCGCAAGGTGTGGATCGTGCGCTCGGAGGAGTCCTAGTCCAGCGCGCCGATGACGTTCTGATCCCAGTCGATGATCGACCCGGTGACGACACCCGAGCGTTCGGAGAGCAGGAAGACGAAGAAGTCGGCGATCTCATCCGGCTGACCGAGCTTGCCCATGGGGAGTTCGGCGGAGGCGCGCTGCTCCCAGCCATCGGTCGCATCGTGCGCGGCGCGCTGGATTGCGTCTTCGCCCTCGGTGAGAGTCCAGCCGATGTTTACGCCGTTGATCCGGATGCGGTCGAAGCGGTGAGCGTGTGCGGCGTTCTTGGTGACGTGGGCGAGGCCTCCCTTGCTCGCGACGTACGGGGCGAGGAAGACCTGGCCGACATGCATCGAAATCGACAACACGTTGAGGATGCTGCCGCCCTCGCCGCGGGCGAGCATGTCCTTGACCGCCGCCTGCATGGCGAAGAAGGGTGACTTCAGGTTGATGTTGATGTGCTTGTCGAAGAACTCCGGCGTCGTCTCGAGCAGCGTCCCGCGTTCGACGAACCCGGCGTTGTTCACCAGGCAGTCGATGCGGCCGTAGCGACGGATCGTCTCCTCGACGGAGTCGATCGCGGACTGCGTGTCGGTGAGATCGACCTGGAGGAAGTCAGCGGTGGCGCCGGCCTCGCGAATTCGGGCCAGGGTGCCCTCGGCCCGCTCGGGTCGGCGTCCGGTGATGACGACGTTCGATGCCCCGGCCTGAGCAGCGGCGAC
>CAYGMM010000099.1:0-9040 GCA_964351035.1 uncultured Actinomyces sp. | reverse complement strand
CCGACCCGGCGGATCCCCTACAGACCGATCCCCAACAGGCTGAGTTCTCTCAGCGCCCCGACCCGGCGGGAACCACGCGAGTGCGCAGTCCCGGACGGCAAATGCCCGAAATGTGAGCCCGCAACTGCGCAATGAGCCGACCTATCACCGGCGACCGACCTGATAGCCCTCCCCTATCTGACCGACGTGAGACCAGGGCGCTTCGGTGTGATGTCGTCTCCGCTGCTGCGGCCCTGTGCCCGACGCACCAACCAGGGGCCGAAGTGATCCTTGACCCAGCGAGCATGACCAACGGCACGCATGGGCAGTCGCGGGGTTGCCGACGGTGGCCGAGGCGTGCGCCAGCGATCGTCCCCGACGCCGAGCGCCTCCAATGCCGCCCCCGAGGCCAGCGCATGCCCGGCCGGGGAAAGGTGCAGCCGATCGGCGTCCCAAAAGACATCGTCGTCAAAGGCAGCCCGACCCCAGAAGTCCACGACCATGCAGTTGTAGTGATCCGCAATTGCGCGGGTCGCCGCGTTTGCCCGCGCAATGCGTTCGCGCACGCTGGACATCACCGCCGAGCGACGCGACGGATCACCGAACGCGAACAGCAGCACGTCGGCGCCACTCCCCCGCAACGCGCGTACACCGTTCTCCAGCGCGGTCATGCTCGCGTCGAGGTCGTACGACCGTCGCAACGCGTCATTGACTCCCGCAGCCAGCGAGACCAGATCCGGCTGTAGGGCAATGGCCGCGGGCACCTGCTCGTCGATGACCTGCGCCATCAACCGCCCGCGGACCGCGAGATTCGCGTACCGCAGGTCCGGATTCACCTCGGCGAGTGCCTCAGCCGTCCGATCCGCCCAGCCGCGGTGCCGGCCATCGGAACCGACATCGTCCATCAAGCCCTCGGTGAAGCTGTCCCCGAGCGCGACGAAGCGCGACCACGTCACCGGGGCGCCCCCCTCCCCAACCAGCGAGGCACGCCTCGGTGCGCCGGACTACGACTCACTGCCCGCAGACTCCTGCGGCACACCCGACAGGGCGCGATTGGCCCGACGGAACCACAGCACCAGTGCGAGAACGCCGATGACGATCTGCGGCAGGTAGGAGGCCATGCGCCACACCACGTCGGCTGCCTGGGCCACTGATCCCGTCACGCCCATGCTCTGCAGCAGCGCGATCATCAACGCGTCGGTCGTGCCGAGTCCGCCCGGTGTGATCGGCACCATGAGCATGATCTGGCTGGTCGCGAAGGCCCCGAACGCCGCGAGCGGAGACGTGCCGTCGGTATCCCAGCCCTCAACACCGCGCAGGGCGGCGTACATGATGGCGAACTGCGTGAGGATGACACCGAGCTGCGCCAGCGTGAGGAAGAGCCAGCGCTTGCGCAGGACGTCGTACATGTCGCCACGGAACTTGGTGATCGGCGCAACCAGGTCGAGGTCGTGCAACTTCTTGATACGCCCGCGGAGCGGGTTGATGAGCTTGTTGCCGAAGCGGCCGATGGCGACCGCGAGCTTCTCCGACCGCATGATGAGGACGAATCCGACGATGATGACGACGAGAATCCCGAGTCCCAGCGGCGCGACCCAGTTGTAGTCGCTGTTGCCTCCTTCGATGGAGAGCGCGGCAACGCCGAGGATCGGCAACCCCAGGCTGACGAAGATGCTCCACAGCCCTACTGCGGTGATGGCGGCGGTGGCGGACGAACCGGAGATTCGATAGGTCGCCAACATGGCGTACTGCACCGCGAGACCGAACGCTCCACCGGCCGGTACGCCGTTGGAGATGGCGAAGGCCGCCTGGTTGACCTGCTGCGATGGCCAGTACTTCAGCCCGGGAGTGGCCGCCATGAAGGGGAAGCCATAAATCACGAGGTAGAGAATCACCGTGACGATGAGGATCCCGATCGCCAACGGAGTCATGTCCGCGAGGTTCTCGAACGCTTCCTTGTAACCGGCTCCGGTGACCTGCGGGCTCACCTTCAAGAAGACCACCACCATGATCACCAGGCCGATGACGCCGAGGATGATCGACTTCTTCTTGTCGATCTGCCCCTTGGGCGGTGCCGCGGCCGTGGCGTCGGTCGAATTGTCGTCGCTCACCTGTCTACCTCCTGCCGGGACCCTAGCCGCTCGTGGGCCGGCGGCCTACTACCGCGGAGCCGATTCATCCCAACCGGGGGTGCCTCACCCGGGCGCAGGACACCTTGGCAGGATGACGGCATGCGCCTGGATCACGTCTCCTACGCCTGTCACCCCGGCGAGCTGGCCGAGGTGGTCCAGCGCATCGGGTCAGACCTCGGAGCCCCCTTCGTCGATGGCGGTATTCACCCGTCCTTCGGCACCCGCAACTTCACTCTGCCGCTTGCCGGCGGCTGCTACGTCGAGGTCGTCGCGGCACTTGATCACCCCGCCGCGGAGAAGGCCCCCTTCGGTCGCGCCGTGCGTCGACGCGCCGAGGAAGGCGGCGGCTGGCTCAGTTGGGTCATCGCCGTGGACGACATTGGCCCCGTCGAGTCGCGTCTCGGCCGCACCGCCGCCGCGGGGCATCGCATCCGGCCGGATGGCAGCGAACTGCGCTGGAAGCAGATCGGCATTCTCGATGTGATCGACCACCCCGACCTGCCCTTCTTCGTCCAATGGGAGAGCACGGACCTGCACCCCGGCAACCCCCGCGGTGCGGTCGAACTCACCGGCATCGAGTTGAACGGCGATGCGGAGCGGCTCAGCGCCGTCCTGGCCGACGACGTGGACGTCGTCCGGCACATCACCTGGGTCGAGGACGACGAGCCCGGTGTAGTGGCCTGCCTGTTCAACACGCCTCGCGGAATCGTCCGAATCGACTAGCCACCTGCACTAGCGTTCGGGGCATGTCGAGCGACGTCAGCACGCCTGCCGCGAGCAGTTCACCCACCGAGCACGACGGCCCCGTGGCTGATCGAGGTCCGGTCCAGGTGCCCGACACCTTGAAGGTGTGGGCCGGGATGACCTGGCGCATCCTGGTCATCCTTGCCGGGTTCGCGGTCCTCTTCACGATCCTCGGTCAGGTCTCGATCGTCCTGATCGCGCTCTTCCTCGCGGCGTTCTTCACGGCACTGGCCAGTCCGATCATGAACTTCCTGCGCAAGCGCGCGAAGTTCCCCAAGCCCATCGCCATGATCGTGTCGATCATCCTCATCGCCGTGGCCGTGGTCGTCGTCCTGTTCGTCGTGATCCGCTCCATCGTGAGCGAGGCACCACAACTGAGCCAGTCCGTCACGCAGTCGGTGACGCAACTGCAGGACTGGACAAAGGGTCCGCCGCTCAACCTCAGCGACGACGACTTCAACAACTACATCACCGAGATCGGCAACTGGGCCAAGAACTTCGCCCTCGACATCGGCTCCTCGGCTTTGGGCTCAGTCGGCGACATTGTCCTTGGCGGTTCGGTCTTTATCTTCGGCGTGATCTTCTTCATGATGAGCCCGCGCCAGATCTGGGACTGGCTCGTGAGCTGGGCCCCCACGCGCTCGCGGCCGTACGTCAACACCTCCGGCATCCTCGCCTGGGAGTCCCTGTCGGGCTACACCCGCGGGGTCGTCATCGTCGCCATCTGCGACTCGATCCTGGTCTACATCGGACTCCTGATACTTCAGGTGCCCATGGCACCGGCTCTAGCCGCCATCGTCTTCTTCGGCGCCTTCATCCCCGTGATCGGCGCACCGATTGCGACCTTCTTCGCCGCCATCGTCGCGTTGGCCGAGCGAGGACCCGTCATCGCCATTCTCGTGGTCGCACTGACGGTCGTTGTCGGCTCCTTCGACGGTGATGTACTGCAACCCCTGGTCATGGGTCACGCGGTGAGCCTCAGCCCGCTCGCGATCATCATCCTGATCGCCATCGGCTCGATCGTGCTCGGCATCATCGGCGCGCTCGTCGCCGTACCGATCGGTGCGGCGATCTACCGGGTGCTCAAGTACCTCACCAACCGTGATCCCGAACATCCCTTACCGGGTCGGGACCCGCCGGTGGATCCGGACGCGCCGGCCGATGCGGACACGTCCGCGGACGCCGACGACAAGGCGACGGCTACCAGCGGGGCAGCGACTTCCCAGGATTGAGGATCCCGCGCGGGTCGAACACGTCCTTGAGTTGACGCTGCAACTCCCGCGACGGCTCGTCGAGTTCCTGCCCGAGCGCGTCGCGCTTCAACAGGCCGATGCCGTGCTCGCCCGTCACCGTGCCCCCGAGACGCAGGGCAACCTCGAGGATGTCGTTGAACGCCGCCATCCCACGCTCCGCCGCTTCCGCATCGCCGCGCGGAGTGACGATCGTCGGGTGGAGGTTGCCATCGCCGGCGTGCCCGAAGGTGCCGATGAGGACTCCCCTGTGCTCGGCAATGCCCTCGATGGCCGCAACGGCCTCCGCCAGATTGCTGCGCGGCACCGCGACGTCATCGAGCAGCCAGTCCCCCTTCGCCTCCAACGCCGGGATCGCCATACGCCGTGCGCCGAGCAACATCTCTGCCTGGTCGGGGTCCTCCGAGCGGTAACCCTCCATGGCCCCGGCGGCCAGACACGCTTCCAGAACCGACTCGCCCTCGTGGTCAGCGCCCGCCCCGGGGAAGTCGGACTGGGCCCGCCGCAGCGCACCTGCTTCGACCGGAAGACCGGAAGGGCGCCATTCCTCCACGGCCTGCATCGTCGTGCGGTCGAGCAACTCCAGCAGGCTCGGCGTGGACGTCGCCATGATCTTCTCCACCGCGCGCCCTGCGGACGCCACATCACTGAAGAGCGCGACAACGGTCGCGGCCGGTGGCGGAAGAGGCCGCAGCCGTAGCCGGGCCATCGTCACGATGCCGAGAGTCCCCTCGCTGCCCACCATGAGACCGGCGAGGTCGTACCCGGCAACGCCCTTGACGGTTCGACGGCCGACCCGCGTGATGCGGCCATCGGGCAGGACGACTTCGAGTCCGAGTACGGCGTCGCGGGTAACGCCGTACTTCACGCAGCACAGTCCCCCGGCGTTGGTGTTGACGTTGCCGCCAATGCTGCAGAAGTCCTTGCTCGCTGGGTCCGGGGCATACCAAAGCCCGTGTCCGGCGACATGTTCACGCAACTCAGTGTTGAGGATGCCGGGCTCGGTCTCGACGTAGCCATTGGCCACGTCGACATTGCGCACCTGACGCATGCGCTCCAGACAGAGCACGAGCGAACCGTCGATCGCATTGGAGCCGCCGGTGAGGCCTGATCCTGCGCCACGGGGCACGACGGGCACGCGGTGCTCATGCGCCGCCGCCATGAGGGAGGCCACCTGCTCGGTGGTGCGCGGGAAAACGACCGCGAACGGCTGACCGGCGCTGGTGCCACTCGAACGGTCGAATCGGTACGACTCGATGATGTCCGTGTCGGTGAGCACGTCACCGTCGTCGAGAACGGACCCGGCCACGGCCAGGACGGAATCCTCCGGGGTCATGCGCAGCCGTTGACCGTCGCCGCAATGGTGTCCACGGCCAGGCTCGTCGAGGCATTGGGGTAACCCATGGGTCGATGATTCACCATGATCGCGAAACTCACCCATCGACCCTGACCATCCCTAGTAAGGCCGGCGAGCGTGTTGACCCCCGTGAGGCTTCCGGTCTTGGCAAAGACCTCATCACGGGCACAGGCGGCCACACCGTTGAAGCGGTAGGTGAGGGTGCCCGTGCGGCCGGCGACGGGAAGCCAGTCCAAGATCGGCGCCAACTGCGGGTGGTCGCCATCGACGACGCGGTCAAGAATCTGAGTGAGCGCCTCCGCGGTCAGCCGGTCCTTGCCGCTCAGGCCACTGCCGTCGATGAGTTTGAGGCGGTAGGTCCGCAGGCCGAGGGACTGCAGTACCTCGCGCGCGGCCGACTGCCCACCGGACCAGGTAGCCGGGTAACCCTGCGCGAGCGCCACATGACGGAAGAGATTTTCGGCGACATTGTTTTCGCTAACGCGCAGCATCCACTCGATGGCCTCAGAGAGTCTGCCGCCACGGATCCGCGCGATCTGCTTCGCGTCGTCATCGGCCAGCGCCCGACCGGCGTCGCGCACCGTGATGCCCTTGCCACGCAGGGCCGAGGTGAACGCCGTGCGGACGGCCGACGTGGTGTCGCTGGAGTAGTCCCCGGCGAAGCCCAGGGCGCGAACGGCGGAGGCGTAGGTGGGTGAGTCCCCCGGCTCCCAACCCGGTGCATCGCTCGGCGACGGGAAGAGGTAGTCGTCGATCGCGAGCGACACAGAGGTCGTGCCCTGCTTCTTCAATGCCTTGGCTGTCTTATTGGCGAGTTTGTTGATGTCGCCTCGGGACAGCAGCGGATCGCCGCCGCCCACCAGGATGATCTCCCCGGTTGAGTCGCCCTGGACGACGCTGGTGGGGAAACGAGTCTGAACGCCGAGCGCCGTGAGGGACGTGGCAGCCGTCACGACCTTCATCGTGGAGGCCGGGGTCTGCTTCTCGTCACCGTCGTATTCGTAGAGCAGTTGCCCGTCGACAGAGACGGCCACCGTGACATCGCGGCCGAGTGCGCTGGCGGTCACCACCTGATCGATGCGGGTGCCAAGACCGCTGCCGGGGGCTGCGTTGGCCGGGATTGCCGCCGCGCCCACCAGTGCGAGGCTGACCACAGCTCCCGCTAGCGCCGCCCGGCCCGCTGACCACACCCTTGTCACGCCAACACGGTAACCGCTTCGACGCGATGTTGGCGGGACCGCGACGCGCATCAGCCTGGAAACAGTCTTGGACCGTCGTCTAGATGGCCGAGTCCGGCCTCATCATGACTTAGGGTTATCCAGACCTTGAAGGGGGTTCTGTGTCCCACATCGCTTCTCGCTGGACCAACGTCGCTGCCACGGCTGCCATCGTCCTGTCCGGACTCATCGCGCCGACGGCCGTCGCCCATGCAGCCGAGGGGACCCTTGCCGCTGAAGGACAGGCGCTGGCGCCCGCAAAGGATTTGGGGACCATCGTCTGGGATGACACCGTGCCCCACGCGGTACCGAGCGAGCTCCAGAAGGTCCTCCCCGGCGACACGTTCACCATCAGCAACACCGGGACCGTCCCTTCGGCAGTTGCCGGCGGAGGTGGTGGATCGCTCGAAGCCGAGGTCAAGGATGTCGGGACGGGGCTGTCCTGCAGTGACACCGCGCGATGTGTCATGGCCAGCGGTGCCAGTTCCACGTTCGAAGTGATAAGGCCGGGCGTCCTGCCGATCTACATCGGCTCGCAAACGCCATATTTCGGCTTCCCGCTGAAGGCCGATCCTTCGCCCCCGCAACAGGTCACCGTCGCACCGGGCAACGGACAACTCACCGTGAGTTGGCAGCCACCCGCCGAAACCTACGGCTGGCCCGTCCAGGAGTACCAGGCCGGCACACTTCAACCCGGCGGGGCATGCGTACCGACCACCGCCCTCACGTGCACGATCACCGGGCTCACCAACGGCGTTGCCTACAACGTGCTCGTCTTCGCCAAGACCGTAGGCGGTACCTCAACTGCCGCTCAAGCCATCGGGACTCCTGCCAGCGTGCCCGGGCCCCCGAAGTCGGTCACCGCGACCGCCGGCGACGCCAGCGCCACCGTGAGTTGGGCAGCTCCCGATAACACGGGCGGGTCCCCGATCACTGAGTACACGGTCGTTTCCAGTCCTGACAGCAAGCAATGCAGCACCACCGGCGCGCTCACCTGCACCGTGACCGGACTCACCAACGGCGCGCCGTACTCATTCGTCGTCTTCGCCGCCAACACGGCCGGCACCGGCACCGGCGGCGTATCCAACACCGTGACCCCGGTGGGCGGCCTGCTCGCACCCGCGCCTAGCACCACCTGGAATGCCACCGCGGGCACGATGACGCTGAGTTGGAGCCCTTACAACTGGGCCGGCAACACTCCGGGCAGCTTCCATGTTGAATACCGCTATGCCGGCGGGACGTGGCGTGATTTCAACAACACGGCCAGTCCCCTGGCAGAAACAGCCGTCTTCGAGACCCTGAACGCTGGCACGTCTGTGGAGTTCCGAGTTACCGCCATCGCGCAGAACGGCACGACCAGCACACCGGGCACGACATCGGCAAACGTGCCCAATCCCAACGTGCCCCTGTCGATCTTCCCCGGCAACGCGAAGGCGGACTTCTCCTGGTCCGCGGTGGCCGGCGCCGACCACTACTGGCTCAGCTGGTACGAGTGGGGACCTGGCACACCCGGCAGTAGCGCGCGCGTCACCTGCAGCGCTGATCCGTGCACCTTCACGGTGACGGGACTGACGAACGGGACGCAATACCGTGCGAAGGTCAACGCCATCGCGGCGAATGGTCGCGTGATCGCCGTCACCGACCCCGATCCCTACTTCACACCAAGCTCCACACCGCAAACCCCGTTGGCGGTGCCCGCTGTGAAGGTCGCTTTCCAGGGGACGACCGCAAACCTCGATTGGGCCCCGTACAAGTGGGGGCCGTGGCCGGTCGGGGAGTTCCGAATTCGCTGGACCACTGACCTAGCGGGTGTCTGGAGCCCCTACACCTACTCCAAGACGACCTCGACTTCTATCGCTGGGCTGACCCCCGGCGCGACCACCTGGTTCGAAGTCGAGGCGCTGTCCGTCGAGAGCGGCACGACCTGGTACAGCCGGCACTCCTGGGTCAAGGGCGTTGTGCCCTCGGCACCCGTGCGGTTCGTCGTCTCCGCTGCGGCCGGGGACGGCACGGCCACACTGACGTGGAATGTCCTTCCGACGGCGGCCCTCACCTACAAGGTCGTGGACTTCACCGGCTCAACACCCACCCCACCGATCCTGACTCCGTGCGTCGCGACCTCGGGCAACTGCTCCTTCACCGTGAACGGCCTTACGAACGGTACGACTTATCAATTTGCGATCGAAGCCTTCAACGGTGGCGCGTCGGTAGGACTCACGAACACCGTGAGTGTCACGCCAACCGCTCCGGCATCACCACTCAACGTGGTGTATCCGGCGAGGTCCGACCTGCATGTGGGCATTCCCATCACCATCTCGCCCGACGCGCAGTACAGCTCCGGCAATCCGACGAGCTTCACCG
>CAYGMM010000098.1:0-9084 GCA_964351035.1 uncultured Actinomyces sp. | reverse complement strand
TCCTCTTCCGACATCCCAAGGAACGCATGAAGCTCGAGCGGCCCCTCGTACGCGTCGTGCCAAGCGTCCACGAAATCGTCGATGTCCTCGGGGCGCGTGCGCTGCGCGACGACCAGGTCGAGGAAGGTCTCGTCAGACATCGATCCGTCTCCCTTTGCGCGACGGCTTCAGCTGGACTCCGGTCACCGGGTCGAATGCGCCGATGTGCCGACCACGCCTATTGTACACCTCCAGCTCGCCGTGCAAGCCGTCCCATTCGAGATATCGCGTGCCGTCTGCGTTGCCCCAACGCCGGCGCCCGGAACGGACCCCGAGGTACACGAGATCGTCGACGATGGACGGAACGGGGATCGGCTTACGCACGGACGTGCAGGTTCGTTCGAAAGTGACGAACTGCTCTAGCGCGGCTGCGCTCCGAACTCCAGAGGTCGCATGAAGCCCGCTGGCGCTATCGTCGCGCACCCCCAACTCCCCCCGTGACCCCGCGGTCCTCTCGCCCTAATCTCCGGCGCGTCGCATCACCCCCGGAGCCCGCGCCATGACCGCCGCCACGTCCTCGCCCCGTCCCGTCGCCGCCAAACCGCTCGGCGAGGGCGACCGGCTGATCCTGGTGGACGGCTCGTCCTTCGTGTTCCGGGCCTTCTTCCAGTCCATGAACCAGGACGCGCGCTACAATTTCCGCTCCGACGGCCTGCCGACCGGGGCGGTGCGGCTGTTCTGCGTGAAGCTGCTGCAATTCCTCAAGGACGGCGCGGCGGGGGTGAAGCCCACGCACCTCGCGATCGTGCTCGACAAGTCCGAGGGCGGCTTCCGCCGCGAGGTCTATCCCGAGTACAAGGGCCACCGCCCGGACGCGCCGGAGGATCTCAAGGCGCAGATGCCGCTGATGCGCCACGCCGTGCGCGCCTTCGGGCTCGAGCCGATCGAGCTCGAGCGCTACGAGGCCGACGACCTCATCGCCGCCTATGCCAAGGGCGCGGCAGCTCGCGGAGCCGAGGTGCTGATCGTCTCCGCCGACAAGGACCTGATGCAGCTCGTCGGCCCCAAGGTGCGCTTCTTCGATTTCGAATCGGGCGTGAAGGGCAAGCCCGGCTATCGCCCCGAGCGCGATCTCGACGAGGCGGCCGTGATCGAGCGCTGGGGCGTGCCGCCGGCGAAGATCGTCGACATGCTCGCGCTGATGGGCGACACCTCCGACAACGTGCCGGGCGTCCCCGGCATCGGCCAGAAGACGGCGGCGCAGCTCATCACCGAGTACGGCGACCCCGAGGTCCTGCAGTGGGCCGAGGTGCCGGATGCCACACCGGGTCCCGGTGAGGTGCTCGTCGACATCGCCGCCAGCGCCGTCAACCGTGCTGATCTCCTGCAGCGCCAAGGCTTCTACCCGCCGCCGCCCGGTGCACCGGAGTGGCCCGGGCTCGAGTGCTCCGGCCGCATCGTGGCACTCGGCGAAGGCGTGACCTCACGAGCCGTGGGTGATGAGGTGTGCTGCCTGCTCGCCGGCGGTGGCTACGCCGAGCAGGTCGCCGTACCCGTCGGCCAGACCATGCCGATCCCCGCCGGTGTCGATCTGGTGACGGCGGCCGGACTACCCGAAGTCGCCTGCACCGTCTGGTCCAACCTGGTCATGGTGGCCGGGTTGCAGCGCGGGGAGTGGGTGCTCATCCACGGTGGTGGCAGCGGCATCGGCACGATGGCCATCCAGGTGGCTCGCGCACTTGGCGCCCGCGTCGCGGTGACCGCCGGCTCGGCGGACAAACTCGCGCGCTGCGAGGAGTTGGGGGCCGAGGTGCTCATCAACTACCGCGAGCAGGACTTCGTCGAGGTCATCGCCGCTGAGACCGGTGGGCGCGGGGTTGATGTCATCTTGGACAACATGGGGGCGAAGTACCTCATGCGCAATGTCGACTGCCTCGCACCCAATGGTCGGCTCATCGTGATCGGGATGCAGGGCGGCGTACGCACGGAGGTCGATCTCGGCGTGATGCTGCGTCGCAATGCCACGTTGCACACCACCTCACTGCGCGCGCGGTCACCGGAGCAGAAGGCCTACGTCTGTGCTGAGACCGAGCGGATGATCTGGCCGTGGATCGCGGCCGGCATGGTGCGCCCCGTGGTGGATCGCACCTACGCGATGCCCGAGGCCGCGCAGGCGCACCGCGCATTGGATGAGGGTGGCATCACCGGCAAGATCCTGCTCACCCGCTGAAGCCTTTCGCGAGTGCGTAGTAGCGGACAGACATTTCGGGCACAACTCGTCCGCAAGTGCGCACTCGCGAGTAGGGAACTAGGAGTCGAACGGAGATCGGTCATCGAGGACCGCGTCGATGAGATCGGCAACGCCCTCTTCGTCGTTGCTCGGCAGCACATGGGTCGCTACGTCGAGGACCTCCGGCCGAGCATTAGCCATTGCGTACGACGTCTGCGCCCACGCAAGCATCGGAATGTCATTGGGGCCATCACCGGCCGCCACGACGTGGAGCGGGCCGTGCCCCTCGCCGGCCGCCACGCGCGCGAGGGTGGTGGCCTTGGTGACACCGGGAGCGCTGAGCTCGATGAGGGAGTCACCGAATCCCGCATGCGTGACCTCGGCCCGGTCACCCACCGCCACCAGGCCCAGGGCGTAGAGCTCATCGGGATCGATGTGCACACCGTCTCCGGGACGGGCGAGGATCTTCACGACGTCGCCGCCGACGACCAACTCGTCGATGGGGGCAACGTGGGTGTCCGGGGGCACCGGCCATCGCGGGGTGTATCCGTCGGCGAGCGCGAACTCCGTGGCGTCGGCCAGGGTGGCATCCAGCGCGTCGTACGACGTACCGCCGGTCGGGGCCAGGCGACCGCCCGGACGCGCCCGCTCGATCGCGAAGACCAGCCCGGGGATGTCATGGCGCAGGCGATCGACGACGTCCAGCGAACTGTCGCCGTCCATCGCGAAGACCTCGGTCACCTGACCGTCGGCAAGGTCCAGCACGACCGCACCGTTGGCCGCGATGCCGATGCCTCGATGGCCGGTCATCTCCACGACGGGCGAGATCCAGCGCGGCGGGCGGCCGGTCACGATGACCAGATCCCGGTCACTGTCACGCAGTCGGTCCAGCGACTCGCGAGTGCGGGGGCCGACCGATCCGTCGGAGAGCAGCAGCGTGCCGTCGAGGTCGGAGGCGATCAGGCGGACGCCGTGCGGCACGGGGATGGACGGTCGACCTGGCGAAACCACGCCCCCCATGCTGTCAGGTCAGGTACCGTCCGAAGCCCCGGGTGCCTCGACCCGGCGAAGTGAAAGGCGGTGCCATGGACGAGACCGTGAACCAGCACAAGTACGTGCTGAGCGAAGATCAGATGCCGACCACCTGGTACAACCTGATCGCGGACCTGCCCGCGCCCCCGCCGCCGCCGCTGCACCCCGGTCGCATGGATCCGGTGGGCCCGGACGATCTCGCGCCGCTGTTCCCGATGGACCTGATCATGCAGGAGGTCACCGGCGAGCGGTACGTCGAGATTCCCGGCGGCGTACTCGACGTCTACCGCCAGTGGCGTCCCTCGCCACTGTTCCGCGCGCACCGCTTGGAGAAGGCGCTCGGCACCCCGGCCCGCATCTACTACAAGTACGAGGGTGTCTCGCCGGCTGGCTCGCACAAGCCGAACACGTCGGTGCCGCAGGCGTACTACAACAAGAAGGAAGGCACCAAGAAGCTCACCACCGAGACCGGCGCCGGTCAGTGGGGCACGGCCCTCGCCTTCGCCTGCGCGCTGTACGACCTCGAGTGCGAGGTGTGGCAGGTGGGCGCGTCGTACGACGCCAAGCCCTACCGGCGACTGATGATCGAGACCTTCGGCGCCAAGGTGCACCGCTCGCCCTCTGACCTCACCGCCATCGGGCGAGAGCTGGCGCAGGATCCGAAGAACTGGTCCGGCTCGCTCGGCATCGCCATCTCGGAGGCCGTCGAGGTTGCGGCGATGGATCCCGATACGCGCTATGCCCTCGGTTCGGTGCTCAACCACGTGTTGCTGCACCAGACGGTGATCGGCGAGGAGGCACTACTCCAACTCGAGATGGCCGGCGACACCCCCACGCACATCGTGGGCTGCACCGGCGGCGGCTCGAACTTCGCCGGGCTGTCGTTCCCGTTCTTGCGCGAGAAGCTCGCGGGCAAGATCAACCCGCAGATCACCGCGGTCGAGCCGGCTTCGTGCCCGTCGTTGACGCGCGGCACCTACGCCTACGACGTCGGTGACACCGCGGGCATGACGCCGCTGATGAAGATGCATACGCTCGGCCACGAGTTCATCCCGGACCCCATTCACGCCGGCGGCCTGCGCTACCACGGCATGGCGCCGCTGATCTCGCACGTGTACGAGCTGGGTCTGATGGATGCGGTGGCGATTCCGCAAACCGAGTGCTTCTCCGGTGCGGTGAAGTTCGCGCGGACCGAAGGCATCGTGCCGGCACCGGAGCCAACGCATGCCATCGCGCAGGCGATTCGGCTCGCCGAGCAGGCCAAGGAGACCGGCGAGGAGACCGTCATCCTCACGGCACTGTGCGGCCACGGTCACTTCGATCTCGCGGCGTACGAGCAGTACCTCGCGGGTGCGATGGCCGATGAGGAGCTCACCGACGCCCGATTCGCCGAGGCGCTCGAGCACCTCCCCGCCGTCCCCGTCTGATCCCTTTCGTCTTCCTTGCAGTTACCGCGATTTTGTGGGCGATTTGCCCGCGGTAACTGCAAGGAAGACGTCTAAGGCCGCTGGTGGAAGACGTGTTGGCGTATCCAGGCATGCATGGCTACGGCGGCCGCGGCCCCGACGTTGATGCTCCGGGTCGAACCAAACTGGCTGATCGCCAGCATGTCGACGCACAGTTCCTGCGCCGCCGGTGACAGGCCGGGACCTTCCTGACCGAAGACCAGGACGCATGCTTGCGGTACGTCGTACGTCTCGATCGGCACCGACCCTTCGATGTTGTCGATACCGATCACCGGCAGGCCCTCGTGGGCGGCCCACTCACCGAATGCCTCGATCGTCGCGTGATGCCGCACGTGCTGGTAGCGGTCGGTGACCATGGCGCCACGCCGGTTCCACCGGCGGTGGCCCACGATGTGCACCTCGGCGGCGAGAAACGCATTGGCTGATCGCACAACCGACCCGATGTTCGCGTCGTGCTCGAAGTTCTCGATCGCCACGTGGAAGGGATGCCGGCGCTCATCGAGATCGGCGACGATCGCGTCCATCGTCCAGTTGCGATAGCGATCCACGACATTGCGCGTATCGCCCTGCTCGAGGAGTTCGGGGTCAAGACGCGGATCCATGCCGCGACCCTAGTGCCGCCCGATCATCGCCCCACGCCGTACGCTCATAAGGTGCCCGATGTGACCCTGACCCTGCTGGCCACCGTCTCGGCTCTCGGACCGGACTGGCTCAACCCCGAGACCCTGCTCACCAGCCTGGGCGACATCGCGTTCTGGGTCGTGCTCGGCATCATCTTCGCCGAGTGCGGGCTGCTCATCGGCTTCTTCCTGCCTGGCGACTCGCTGCTCTTCGTCACCGGACTCTTCATCGCGTCCGGTTACATCTCGATCAACATCTGGCTGGCCTGCGCAATGCTGTTCGTCGCCGCGGTCGCGGGCAACGCGGCGGGCTACGGCATCGGCTACCAGGTTGGCCCAGCTCTGTTCAAACGCGAAGACTCACGCCTCTTCAAGAAGGCCTACGTCGACAAGACTCACGCCTTCTTCGACAAGTACGGCGGCCGCGCGATCATCCTGGCCCGCTTCGTGCCGATCGTGCGCACCTTCATCACCGCGGTGGCCGGCGTAGGTCGCATGGATTTCAAGCGCTTCATGCTCTACACCACGATCGGCGGGCTGCTCTGGGCCGTGGGCGTGACGCTCCTCGGCTACTTCCTTGGCACGATCCCGTTCGTCGCCAACAACATCGAGGTCATTCTGATCCTCATCGTGCTCATCAGCGTGGTGCCGATCGCCATCGAGTGGATTCGGCACCGCCGCTCTGCGGCCTAGAGCCCGAGAGCGTCCAACGAGTACGCCGCGCGGTACTCCAGGCCTGCCGCGCGTACGGCGTCCCCGGCCCCGCGATCCACGATGACCGCCACGCCGACCACCTCGGCGCCCGCCTCGCGAAGTGCCTCGACCGCGGTCATCACTGACCCACCCGTCGTCGACGTGTCCTCCACCGCGACAACACGGCGTCCGGCGACGTCCGGTCCTTCGATGCGGCGCTGCAGGCCGTGCGCCTTGCCCTCCTTGCGGACGACAAATGCGTCGCAGCGATCCCCTCGGTCGGCTGCGGCGTGAAGCATGGCCGTCGCCACCGGGTCGGCACCCAACGTGAGGCCGCCCGCGGCGTCATAGCCCCAGTCCCAGGTCAGGTCGAGCATCACACGACCCACCAGAGGGGCGGCCTGCGCGTCGAGCGTGACACGTCGAAGGTCGACGTAGTAGTCGGCCTCGCGGCCGCTGGACAAGATGACCTTGCCGTGGACGACGGCCTTGTCGATGATCTGCTGGCGCAACTGCTCGCGGTCGCTCATGCGACCGACCATAGGGCAGTGCCTAGGCTGGGGCCATGCCGGTCGGATCTGTGGTGCTCACCCCCGGTACGCCGTCACTCGCCATCGACGTTCCCACCCTCGACCTATCGACCGAGGAGTACGACGATTCGGACTGGATCGCACGCGTAGCTATTGCCATTGGCCAGGCCGGAGGTCAACTCACGGAGCCGGTTCTGCTCGTGCTGGCCGGTCGCCATGCCGCGCTCGCGCCTGGTCTCGGATTCGCCCAGCGCGCCGCGCGACGGGCAATCGCGGGGTACGTCCTGTTGGATCCTGTGCTGCCCACCGCGGCGGCACACCACTGGCCGGACGCCCCGGTCACGGTGGTCATCACCCCGAACGCCGATGACGACGTACGCAGCGCCGCGCTCGCAGCCAGGCTGCGCGGCTGGGACGTCGTGACCGACGACGTCGACATCACGATCGCCGAGATCCTCGCCCGACCCTAGGCACGGTGGGAGAAATGGTCGATAACCGGCCAATCCGAGGCCTCATCGACCATTTGTCCCGCTAAGCGGGAGAAACGGTCGGGATCAGTTTGCGCGGACTTGGCCGCCGGGGCGGCGGGAGCCGATCGCCCGCACCAGGGGCCGCGGCAGGTACTGGGCCGCCAGCGACAGCACCTTGTACTGCGGCCCCGCCACGCTAACCGGCCGGCCGCGGCGGGCATCCTTCAACGCCGTGTCGACGACCGCCTGCGCATCGAGCCACATCCACTCCGGCAGGGACTGCATCTGCATCCCCGCCCGCTGATGGAACTCGGTGTGCGTGAAGCCCGGACACACCGCGACGACATTCACACCCGTCCCCGCCAACTCCAGGGACAGACTCTCGCTGAAGACCGTGACCCATGACTTCGCCGCGGAATAGGTCCCACCGGTGATCCAACTCGCCACGCTGCTGACATTGATAACCGCACCAGTCCCGCGCGCCACCATGCCCGGCACGGCCGCGTGCGTCAGTCGCATGACCGCGGTCACCAGCACGTCGAGCATCCGCTGCTCGGCATCGAGGTCTCCGGTCGAGAACTTCTGCGGTACGCCGAAGCCGGCGTTGTTCACCAGGATCTCGATCGGACGGTCCCGATCACGAAGCCGATCCTCAACCCGCGCGAGGTCGGCCCGGTCGGCGAGGTCCGCGACGATGATCTCCACCTCCACGCGGTCCTGCCGCAACCGTGTGGCCACCTCGTCGAGTCGGGCGGCGTCACGCGCCACGAGACAGATGTCGTGGCCGCGCGCTGCCAGTGTTTCGGCGAAGGTCAGGCCGATGCCCGACGTCCCACCGGTGATAAGTGCCGTCCCCACCGTGTCCTCCTCGTATCCCAAGAACTTCCTTGGACGTTACGGGTATTGCTCTGAATGCACCATTCGCCCACATCCTTGCTTACTCTGGACCTATGCCCCGCCATCGCGCGTTCGCCGTCGCCGCCTCCCTGGCGCTCATCACCTCTCTCACGGCAACCGCACCGGTGGCACTCGCCGGCCCTGTCGGACCTGAAGTCGTCAACGGCCGCAATCCCTCCCCCGGAGAAATTCGCCCGCTGGTCTACGTCAGCGCCGGCGGGTACTCATGCGGCGGCACGCTGGTGGACTCCCTTCACGTGGTCACGGCCGGGCACTGTTCGGTCAACGACAGCAACTCCACCTTCCGCCCATCGCAGGTCAAGGTGTACTGGGGTGCCTCGACCTATTTCTACGACCTCGCTGCCTACACCGTGACCGACGTGACGACACATCCGAAGTACAACCCCCAGACGCTGGACAACGACATCGCAGTTCTCACGCTTGCCTCGCCTATCCCCGGCGCCACCCCCATGCCGATTGCATCGGCGTCGCAGTCCAAGACCCAACTCGGTGCCGGACAAGCCGTTCGTTCGGCGGGCTACGGTCTACTGTCCTTCAACGGCTCGGCCTCGGACTACCTGCAGGTGGCTGACCTGACGGTCATGTCCGACTCGGTATGCGGTAGCGGTAGCGGCAGCGAGCGAATCGACGGCGTCACCTTCTACGGTATGGGCGTCAACACGGCGCATTTCGTCTGCGCGATCGGCGTCGTCCCCGGCACCAAGAAGATCATCGACACCTGCCAGGGCGACTCCGGTGGACCGCTCTTCTCCGGCAGCGGAACGCCGGTGCTTCTCGGAGTGGTGAGCAGCGGCTACGGCTGCGCGGGCGTTGACGAGAACGGTCCGCTGAGCGAGAAGACGCCCGGCATCTACACCCGCGTGTCGGCCTACCTCGACTGGCTCACCGCCCAGGGAGTCGATGTCGGGGGCACCGCGACAGCAGCCCCTCGCGTCGTCTCCGCTATCCCCGGGCTGAACTCGCTCACCGTGGTGGTCGCACCCGGCTCCGGCAGTTTCGATAACTATCAGATCTACGTCGAGAACACCGCCGACGCAGGCGACGCCTGGTATTGCACCTTGCCGAGCACCGAGGACACCTGCCTGTTCCCTGATCTCACGCCCGGCGCCGAGTACGCCGTTACCGTTCGTTACGAGGGCAGCGAAG